>JAFYPV010000098.1 GCA_017559935.1 Bacteroides sp.
CTAAAAGGCTCCATCATTTTTTATAGTTTCCTTATTATTTAAGCCAAACGAATACCATCTTCCACTAAAAGAATAAGGCGCTTCTTATACAAATCGCCTATGGCTTTCTTAAAAGTCTTTTTGCTGACACCAAATGTTTCATAAATATCTTCTGCTGCACTCTTATCATTCAAGCTAGTATAACCACCTTGCTCCTTAATAAACTCCAACAATATTTCAGCAAAATCACCCACTTTCTGCAAACCATCCTTCTGAAGAGTCAAATCTATCTTTCCATCCTCACGTACCTGACGAATAAATGCTTGCATTTTCATACCTGGTTCCAATGGCTTAAAGACTTCTTTCTGATATACCAAACCACCATACCTGTTATCCACAATTACTTTATAACCGAGATCGGTTTTCTGCCATACCATTACTTCTACTTCTTCACCAGACTGATAGGAAGGCATATCTTTCGATAAATACTTCTCCACTTTAGCTGATGCCATGATACGATAGCTATCCTCATCAACATGTGCATGAATAACATAACGATGTCCTTTCTGCATCTTCATTTTCTGCTCACGGAAAGGTACAAAAAGATCCTTCATCAATCCCCAATCCAAAAAAGCACCGTACTCATTCACCCATGCCACCTCTAGACAAGCAAACTCATCCACTTGAACTTTCGGTTGAAGAGTAGTAGCAATCAAACGTTCCTCATTATCTAGATAGATAAACACATTCAACATATCGCCTGGTTTACATTCTTCAGGCACATAACGGGAAGGCAGCAAAATCTCTCCATCATCTCCTCCATTGAGGTATACACCGAAATCCACTTCCTTCACAACTTCCAATTGGTTGTATTTTCCTAATATAACATTCATTAAATATATTTTTTTGCCAAAGATAATGAAAATCATTATCTTTACATAAGCAAATATCAAAAACTTACCGAAATGAAAACCGTAACCCTTACAACATTCAACAACAATGTACAAGCACACATGCTTCAAGACATTTTAAAGAACCAAGGTATCGAATCCATGCTTCAAGGAGAACTAACTAATCAAGTTATGTCACCTTTTGCCAATCTCGGCATACAAGTATTGGTTTTCGAAAAAGACTTGGAATGTGCCAAATCCATCTTAAAAGAGGCTTTCCCAGATAACCTCAATCTTGTATAATCCGTCCATCCTTCATATGGATAGTACGGTCTGTCAATTGAGCCAAGCTTTCATCATGAGTAACGATCACAAAGGTCTGCCCTAATTTCTGACGTAAGTCGAAAAACAACTGATGTAATTCTTCCTTATTTCGACTATCCAAACTACCTGAAGGTTCATCTGCAAATATAACGGAAGGATGATTCATCAATGCTCGAGCTACGGCCACCCGTTGCTTTTCTCCTCCTGATAGCTCGGCAGGTTTATGCAAAATACGTTCCGACAATCCTAAATAATCTAACGTTTCTTTTGCTCTACGGGAAGCTTCACTCGAAGAAACGCCTTGAATTAAAGCCGGAATCATTACATTTTCCAATGCTGTAAATTCCGGGAGCAACTGATGAAACTGAAAAACGAAACCAATCTGACGGTTACGGAACGCAGATAAATCTTTCTCCTTTAACCGACAGACATCCACTCCATCAATAATTACCGAACCATTATCAGCTTTATCCAATGTACCCATAATCTGAAGCAATGTAGTTTTTCCTGCACCACTAGGGCCTATCACACTCACCACTTCACCTTTGTATATGGTCAAATCAATACCTTTCAATACCTGAAGTTCCCCAAAACTTTTAGTCACTCCCTGAATTTCAATCATCTTTTCAGTCATCCCAATTCTTCTCCTTTCTTCAACCATTTATATATCCATTTTGATACATTGTCATAAATTCGGCTCTCAGACTGTCTAAGTGGACTAGAAAATGTAAAATTTTCCAACGGGTCACCCAATTGATCGGGATAAATCAACATTAAACTATTATTCGAAAAATACTTAATAATCTGTTCTGGCAATTCCTCGAACGATGTTTGATAAGAGATAGCCCCTTTTCGGGCACTGACAATAACCAACAAATGATCGTAGGCTATCTTGCTACTCATCAGAAGTAAATCATCCCAATCATCCATCAGCGAAAACTCAACTCTCACATTACCATGAAACTTATGCATGTATCCTTTAATACGCTGCATAGTATCCGGATGTGCCCAGAAATGTACCCGACACCCCAATTGCCCACCGATACGTGCCACCCGTTCTACCCATTTGTAAAAACCGGCTTCAAACTCTGCCTTAGGTGGAACAGCTACCATGATACGTCGCAAAGTATTCACTGGCATCAAACATTTCACAATCATCAGCTGACGATGTGTACCTTTCAATATACTTTGGGAAAAACTACCCAAAAACGAGTCCAATAAACCATGTTTATGATGCAATCCTAAAACGATTTCCGTAGCATTCATTTCACCAGCCGTATTTAAGATACCCGTAGCAGCATTGGTACTCAACCTACACCGGGTCTTCATCGGAACATCAACAGCCGAAGCAATACGAGCAGCCTGTTCCAAGCTCTTTCGACGCTGTGCTAATTTCGCCTGTTTCTTAGCCTCATCATATTCTACTTCCACAGTTACAGCTAACAATTCCTTCTTCGACTTCGGATCACGCATCAACAACGCCATATTTACCAATGGTTCTACTGTCTCTGGATTAGCAATGGACACCATCATACGTTCGTCTTCCTTTCCTCGCTCCATTCCCATCTCGCCATTTTCTTCTGCCAATGCCATGGTACGTGCAGCATGTTCTGTTACCACAGAACTGATAATGCAAGAAAATAAGATCATAATAACAACCCCGTTCAGCATATCATCATTCATCAGAAATATACCCGGCTCAACTTCGATCTTCGTACCTACCATCACCATAGCCAATGCACCAGCTGCATGCGCATTACTCAAACCAAACATCATCTGACGGGAGGCTTTCGACATCCTATAAATAACCTGTGTCAACCAAGCTGCCAACCATTTAGTCAAAGTTGCTACCAAAACCATAATCAATACGACCTTAATAGTACCGATTCCACTAAACAAAGCTCTTAGATTGATTAACATCCCCACTCCAATCAAAAAATACGGAATAAATAATGCATTGCCAACAAATTCAGTACGATTCATAAGCGGAGAGACATGAGGAATCAAACGGTTCAAAACCAATCCTGCTAAAAAAGCTCCAAAAATACCCTCTAAACCTGCTAGTTCGGCCAATGCCGCACTAAGAAATACTAAAGCAAGCACGAAGATATACTGCATTACATTGTCTTCATAAGTACGGAAAAACCAACGAGCAAATCTAGGAAACACCAAGAACACAAAAGCGCAATACCCCACACATTTCCCAATAAAAAGAATCCAAGAGCCAGAATCCAATTCACCTTTATAAATACCTGAGATACCTGCTAACACGAACAAAGCTACAGTCAAAGCAAACATGGTTCCTCCGATGGAAATGGATACGGAGGCATGTCTCGACATACCGTAACGTCCCACTATGGGATAAGCCACCAATGTATGCGAAGCTAAAATACAAGACAAAAGCATAGATGTACCCACGCTGAATCCCAACAAAGACATTCCTACCCACATCCCAACACCAAAAGGAATACAGAAAGTAAGTATCCCAAAAACAAAAGCTTTTGAGAGATTCTTCTTCAAGTTTTCCAAATCCATTTCCAAACCTGCCAAAAACATGATGTAGTAAATCCCCACTTTACCGAACAATTCAAAACTACTGTCCCGCTCAAGGATATTGAAGCCATACTTTCCTATAACAACTCCCGCCAATATCATACCGATAATGTGAGGAATACGCAATCGTCCCAAAACGATGGGAGCAAATAGAATAATCATCAACACTAGGAAAAAAATCCAGGTGGGATCTGTTATAGGTAAATGTGTGCTGATATCAGGTAGATTCATAGGTACAAAGTAGATTTTATATCAAAATATCGACAAATTTACGAAAAAAGTTTCTTAATTACTTATCAATCCCATAATTTGTTCTATTTTTGCACTTCGTTTTAAGAAACGCCCCTTTTGATTTCAAATAAATACTAATCATAACAAAAAGAAACTAAAATGAAAGTAGCAATTGTTGGTGCAAGCGGAGCCGTAGGACAAGAATTCTTACGAGTGCTTGATGAAAGAAACTTCCCGATAGATGAATTGTTGTTGTTTGGTTCAGCTCGCAGTGCCGGTAGAAAATATACTTTCCGTGGAAAAGAAATTGAAGTAAAACTCCTTCAGCACAATGACGACTTTAAAGGTGTAGATATTGCGTTTACTTCTGCAGGTGGTGGTACATCGATTGAATTTGCCGAAACCATTACCAAGCATGGTGCCGTAATGATTGACAACTCTAGTGCTTTCCGTATGGAAAACGATGTTCCTTTGGTAGTACCCGAAGTGAATGCAGAAGATGCATTGAACCGCCCTCGCAATATCATTGCTAATCCTAACTGTACTACTATACAAATGGTTGTTGCCTTGAAAGCTATTGAGGACTTGTCACACATCAAGCGTGTACATGTTTCAACTTATCAGGCAGCTAGCGGCGCAGGTGCTGCCGCTATGGATGAACTTTATGAACAATACCGTCAGGTGTTAGCTGGCGAGCCTGTCACAGTAGAAAAGTTCGCTTATCAATTAGCATTCAACTTGATTCCTCAAATTGACGTATTTACAGATAATGGCTATACCAAGGAAGAAATGAAGATGTACAACGAAACACGCAAAATCATGCACTCGGATATTCAGGTAAGTGCAACATGTGTGCGTGTTCCAGCTCTTCGTTCACACTCAGAAAGCATTTGGTTGGAAACAGAACGCCCAATTTCTCCAGAAGAAGCACGCGAAGCATTTGCCAAAGGCGAAGGATTGGTATTAACTGACAATCCAGCAGAAAAGGAATACCCGATGCCATTGTTCCTTGCCGGTAAAGACCCTGTGTATGTGGGACGTATCCGTAAGGATTTAGCTAACGAAAACGGTTTGACTTTCTGGATTGTAGGTGACCAGATCAAGAAAGGTGCAGCATTGAATGCTGTCCAAATTGCAGAATACCTAATCAAGGTTGGAAACATCAAGTAAAGAAGAGTATAATAAAAAAATCCACCGCTTTATGAAGCGGTGGATTTTTTATTTTCTATCAGTTATTACTTTTACTAATTGCATATCAAAAATTAGAGTAGAATAACCAGGTATGGAAGTATTCCCAGCAATTCCATATGCCAAATTGTAAGGTATATATACCTCCCAACGATCACCTTCCACCATCTGTTGCAAAGCAGTGGTCCAACCCTCAATTACACCACCGACACCAAATTCTACAGGTAATGCAACATCAGGATTCAGCTCACCACGAAAACTTTGGTCGAAAACCAATTCAGAACCATCGTAAAGCGGGATCAACTTACCTCTATAATGGGTAGAAACTGATTCTGTAAACAAAGGTTTCAGGCTACCTTCACCTTTCTCCAATATCCGACAATATATATAGTCGTTCACATCCTGAGACATATTATTCAAGTCCGGCAGAATCTTATAAGAGAGAATAACTTTCCACTCATCTGGATTAGCCTTGGCTACTTGAGCAATCGAATCTATATAAAGTTGGTTACGTTCCTTCCAATTGAAATAAGGATCTACTGCACCATCAGTCTCGTCACACGAAGTGATAGCCAACGAAGTCGAGAATAGCAAACCGATTATCCAAAGAATACTTTTCTTCATACTTTATGATTATTGCAATGTCTTCAACAAGCTTGTGATGCTCACCTTGTCAGCGATGATGTTGTTCAAATCAGCAATAGCTACACGTTCCTGAGCCATTGTATCGCGATTACGCAATGTTACGCAGTTGTCTTCCAATGTCTGGTGGTCCACAGTGATACAGTACGGAGTACCGATAGCATCCTGACGACGGTAACGCTTGCCGATAGAGTCCTTTTCATCGTACTGGCAGTTGAAGTGGAACTTCAAGTCGTTGATGATTTCGCGAGCCTTTTCTGGCAGACCGTCCTTCTTAACCAATGGCATAACAGCCAACTTCACCGGAGCCAATGCTGCAGGCAACTTCAACACCACGCGAGTTTCGCCGTTTTCGAGCTTTTCTTCCTGATATGCCGCGCTCATGATGCTGAGGAACATACGGTCTACACCGATAGAAGTTTCGATAACGTATGGCACGTAGCTTTCGTTGATTTCCGGATCGAAGTACTTAATGCTCTTGCCAGAGAACTTTTCGTGCTGGCTCAAGTCGAAGTTAGTACGTGAGTGGATACCTTCCACTTCCTTGAACCCGAACGGCATGAGGAATTCGATGTCGGTAGCAGCGTTAGCGTAGTGAGCCAACTTGTCGTGGTCGTGGTAGCGGTAGTGGTCATCGCCGAAGCCAAG
>JAFYPV010000099.1 GCA_017559935.1 Bacteroides sp.
CATTCAGGCTCGCATTTGCGGCAAGACTTACACTTAGCCGGGTCGATGTATGCCAAGTTGTTTTCAAGTACAATCGCTTCGAACGGACATACTTTCACACACTTGCCACAACCGATACAGCTTGCTTTACAAGCCTTGTTGGCAATAGCACCCTTGTCCTTGTTCACACACATCACCACCATACGACGGCTGTTCTTACCCTTCGGACGGATTTCGATAATACGACGCGGACAAGCCTTGGCACAAGCGCCACAAGCAGTACATTTCTGTTCATCCACTTCAGGAAGACCAGTTTCCGGATTGATACGGATAGCATCGAACTTACATGCTTCCACACAGTCGCCACAACCCAAGCATCCGAAAGCACAAGCAGTCTCACCTGCCGATGTGGCATGAGCAATGGCACAAGAGCGTGCACCATCGTACTTAGCAATACGAGGACGATTTTCACAACTTCCGTTACATCTCACCACCGCAATCTTCGGTTCGGCAGCAACGGCTTCCATTCCCAAGATGGCTGCGATCTTCTCCATAGTAGGAGTACCGCCAGCCGGACACAACTTTCCGTCCAACGAACCGGCATCGGCTGCTTTTACACAAGCTGATGCAAAACCGGCACATCCCGGAAAACCGCATCCACCACAATTCGCCTGCGGAAGCACTTCGGCCACCTGAGCAATTCGCGGGTCTTCATACACAGCAAATTTCTTCGATGCGACATACAAGATTACCGCGGCAATCAAACCGATGGCGCCCAACGAAACTACTGCAACCAGAATTAAATCCATAGTATTAGTTATTATTAATGATTATTGTTTCTTTTCAATAGTGAAGGAGAATGTGCGGTTCAGCTTATCCTTGCAGAAATAGATAGCAATATAATAAGGTACTACCGACAACAAAGCTATGCCGGATGAAAGCAGAGCATCTTCGCCCGTGAGCTTCATCGACACACCCAATGCCAATACCAAGATGAGGAGAGGCACTCCGAACGCCAGCAACACGGCCCGCATACCCATCGAAGTGGTACCACAAACCATTACCTCCTCACCTATCTGGTAAGAAGGATTAGCCTCGTACACATCAATCTGTTTTTCCTTACTTTCCGAAGCATTGCAAAGCCCCTTGGCACTACATGCCGAGCATGCCGAAGTCTGGACAATCCGCACCACGATGTGCGAACCATCAACCTTCTCTACAATTCCCCGATGCTTGATAATATCTGCCATTTTTGCAAACTACACATTACAAACCATGCAAATTTAATATTTAAATCGGATTTTGGAAAGTATACAAGAAATTTTTCCTTAATTTCTGTTCATTTTATACAAAAATATTTTTTCTATTTTATTTTTCTTTAAACCTAGATTAATTATATTTGCATATTGAAATGGCGAATACTATTGAAAAACAAAGGCATACATATATGAGTGGAAAATCTAAGATCGAAATCTGTGCCAACTCCGTAGAGAGTGCAGTAAAGGCACAAGAAGGTGGAGCCTATCGCGTAGAGTTATGCGCCGGTATACCCGAAGGTGGAACAACTCCATCATTTGGCGAAATGAGAATGGCTCGCCAATTGTTACAGGAAACCAAATTACACGTTATCATTCGTCCTCGTGGAGGAGATTTCCTATATTCACAGCTTGAGCAGGAAATCATGCTTCATGACATTAAAGTAGCACGTCAATTGGGTGCCGACGGAGTTGTTTTCGGATGTTTGACCGCAGAAGGAAATGTAGACATTCCGGCCATGAAGAAGCTGATGAACGCAGTAGGCGACATGAATGTAACTTTCCACCGTGCTTTTGACATGTGCCGAGATCCGAAAGAAGCATTGGAACAGATTATCGAATTGGGTTGTACCCGCATCCTTACTTCTGGCTTGGAACCAAACGCAGTAACAGGTATCCCTATGTTGAAAGAATTGGTAGAACAGGCAGACGGACGCATTATCATTATGCCAGGTTGTGGTGTCAATCCTTCCAACATTCTTCAAATTGCCGAAGAGACAGGTGCTACTGAATTCCACTTCTCTGGAAGAAGTTCTTATGAAAGCGACATGATATACAGAAATCCGAAGGTTTCAATGGGTGGTACAGTCAAGATTGAAGAATACCGGAAAGATGTAACCGACCCTGCAATTGTTAAGGAAGCTGTTGCTGTTTTAGCCCAAAAAGATGAAAATGATGCCATCATCGAAATGAAACTTAAAGAAAAAATGGGCAAATCTCGCAAAAAGAAAAACGAATTCGATGACGACGATGACGACTTGGATTAACACATTTGTTATATGAATAAAAAAAATCTCCGTGAATTTCACGGAGATTTTTTTATCTGTTAGAGCTTGTGAACAATCTTCATCATCTGTTCTCCCAAACCGATGGTATATCCTTGTGAAACGAATACCACGCGATTGAATGTATCACCAATGATGAACATCGGGAGGATAGTCTTGTTAGACAACTTCATGTTCTTGGCAATCTGATTCTGGATAGCTCCATCCTTATCAATACCGAATGTAATGGTCTTAGGCAAGCCTGGGAAATCCTGTGGACGGAACTTCGCATAATCTTCTTCGCTTGGGAAGAGTAATACCATGCTTCTGCCCCATTCTTCAAAGTCCTTAGCCAATTCTGCAATGTCGCGCAATGCATGGTTGGTTGGTTCTTGATTCACACCCAAAACAGCTACCACGTAGTAACCACGTCCTGTTGTGTTCAAGATTGACTTCATATCATCAGAACCCAATACCTTATATAATGATTCAGAATTAAAGTTACCGATAACTTGTACTTCATCTTGTGCTTCACGCATAACCATATCCACCTTAGTAGTCTTACCAGATTCGATTGGGAAGAATTCAAGATTAGCCAAAACACCACCGTTTGCCAAACGAGTACCGGTTACCATCAAGTAGTTACCTTCATCCAAAGCTGTACCATTCTTCAAGAGGTTGCTCCAAGTAGCACCTGAACCCATATCCACATCACCTTCATCGTAGTTCAAGAGCTGGAGTGTACCGGCATCTGTAAGCTTAGAGATAGAGAAGTGTGAATAATACTTAGGATCAGACAAAGCCTTGATAGGCTTGTAAGTAGCCATGAACTTACCAGTCTTGTTTTCCACAGGTTCTGTTGCTTCGAAATCCACGTCGGTCATGGCATCATTGCTGATCAATTGAACCTTGCCTGTTACTTCATCAATACGTGAAGGGATACCCAAGCTACGTGCCATTGATACGAAGAAGATGTTACGGCTATGAGCATCAGCTACGCGAGCATTCCATACACCTGCCGGTGAAATCGGAGCACCTCCCAAGTTGCAGTTAGCATCAACCTTAATGTTTTCAGCAACCCAAGTAGCCAACTTATTCCAATCAGCCTTGAAAGCAGCCTTGTCAGCTTCTGGAATAGCCTTTTCAAAGAATGCCTTGTATGGAGTCAACATTTCGTTTGCCACGCGAGGATTTCGTACAAAACGACGGAAGTAATCCATGTTTTCCTTATATACATGAGACTGCATGTGATCGATCAACACTTCGAGGCTCACATCGCGCAAGTCCTTGGCAGAGATACGTTGCAACATGTCGATACCACCCTCCTTCGACTTGTCCGAACGGAGACGAGCCAAGAAATTAGTAATCACATCGTAGTTACCACGAGAAGCCACAAGAATCTTTGCTACTGCATCTTCATCCAACTGATACTTTTTCGCAAATTCGCGAGCGGTAGCATCTGTCATGAATGTAGCTACGTAAGCATTACGGATCGAGTCTTCAACAGCCATACGACGGGTATTTTCTGCACGTTGTTCCGCAGTAACTTCCGGCATATTTACACCTTCAACTGGAGGAATGATATCCAACTTGATAGAGTATGCTTCGCCAGCTGTCTTGTCCAATGTAACAACCAACTCCTCATCCTTACCAAACGACAACTTACCATAACCGAACTTGCCATCTTTAGATGCCCATACCAACATATCACCCTTACCTGCAGTCAAGAATGTCTTGCCTTCCGCATTGGTTTGTTTACGAGCTACAGTATAGAATTCAGCATAGTTATAAACTTTAAATTCTACATTTGCACCATCTACTGCTTGACCTTCAGCGTCAACAATCTTCACGTTGGCACTTGCACACGGAGCATAGTTGCCGATGATATTGATTTCTGTGAAGTTAGGATTCTGATGCATGATTTCTTCCGGACCATTGTAACGGCCGAACACCTTTGTGTGCATCAACATACCACGATATGCCGGAGCATTGAACCAACCGAGATTCAATACAGGTTCCGGTTCACATGCACCCAAGAAATACCACTTGCCATCTACCCAAGCTTCTACCCAAGCGTGATTGTCATCGGTATGTGCCCAACGCGGAGTATATACCTGACGAGCCGGAATACCTACTGAACGGGGAGCAGCTACAGTAAAAGTAGATTCTTCACCACAACGTCCATAAGCAGTCTTTACAGATGCCAACGGAGAGCTGGTACGAGAGTCCGACGGAGTATATACCACCTTTTCATGACACCAGTGGTTTACTTCCAACACTGCATCGTGTAAAGAAAGATTCTTAACTCGATCCTTCAATTCTTCATAAAATACCTTACGGCTATTATCCAAGTTCTCATTGTTCACACGGATAGGAAGCACAAAATGACGGAATTCACGTTCAGGAATCAACTTGCCCCAAGGCATTTCCTGCTTTGCCTTCAATGTGTAATCAATGTTTTCCAAAAAGAATTCACCTGTATAGTCGGTGATATCACCCAACGGCATGTATGCATACAAGAATGTCAATGCCTCACGCTGTTGCTCAGTCAATTCTTGTCCAAACACCTTGAACAAGTCTCCCTGATTCCACTCAGCAGCGCGCTTGTCAAAATCGCTTTGAACCAAAACACGTTCCGCTTCATCACTAATCAGGTGATTGTTTGTACACGAGAGTGTAGAAAACATCAAAGCTACACTCAACGCACAAATGGATAAAAACTTCATCTTTGTCTATGATTTTTAAGGTTATGATATTAATCCAATTTCAATACAGCCAAGAATGCTTTCTGTGGTACTTCCACATTACCAATCTGCTTCATGCGCTTCTTACCCTTCTTCTGCTTTTCGAGCAACTTACGCTTACGGCTCACGTCACCACCATAACACTTCGCTGTTACGTCCTTACGGAGCTGCTTCACAGTTTCACGAGCAATGATCTTTGCACCGATGGCTGCCTGAATAGCGATATCGAACTGCTGGCGAGGTATCAATTCTTTCAACTTTTCACACATACGGCGACCGAAGGTTTCCGCATTGTCAACGTGTGTCAAAGTAGAAAGGGCATCGACTGGTTCACCGTTCAAGAGGATATCCAACTTGATGAGTTTCGACGGACGGAATCCGTTCATGTGATAGTCGAACGACGCATATCCCTTAGAGATACTCTTCAACTTATCATAGAAGTCAATCACAATTTCACCGAGCGGAATATCATAGAAGATTTCTACACGGTTACCCGAAATATATTCCTGCTTGATGAGTTCACCACGCTTACCTAAACACAAGGTCATGATAGGGCCAATGTAATTGGTGGTAGTGATGATGGATGCACGGATGAATGGTTCCTCGATGTGGTCAATCAAGGTGATTTCCGGCATACCGGAAGGATTGTGTACTTCCTTCACCTCGCCTTGCTTGTCGTACACCTTGTACGATACGTTAGGCACGGTAGTGATTACGTTCATATCGAACTCGCGGTCGAGACGTTCCTGTACAATTTCCATATGGAGCAAGCCCAAGAAACCGCAACGGAAACCAAAGCCCAACGCTACAGACGATTCGGGCATGAAAGTCAACGAAGCATCGTTCAATTGCAACTTTTCGAGGGATGCACGGAGGTTTTCGTAATCTTCCGCATCAATCGGATAAAGACCGGCAAACACCATCGGCTTCACTTCTTCGAAACCGGAAATAGCCTTTTCACAAGGACGGGCAATATGGGTAATGGTATCCCCTACCTTTACTTCTTTCGAAGTCTTGATACCCGAGATAATATAACCTACGTCACCGGTACGAAGCTCATTTCTTGGCACCATATCCATCTTGAGCACACCGATTTCGTCGGCATCATATTCCTTACCGGTATTGAAGAACTTCACCTTGTCACCCTTACGGATCACACCGTTCTCAATCTTGAAGTAAGCAATGATACCACGGAATGAATTGAACACCGAGTCGAAGATCAATGCCTGGAGCGGAGCTTCTTCATCACCTTCCGGATGAGGGATGCGTTCGATAACTGCATCCAAAATTTCTTCTACACCCAAGCCAGTCTTACCCGATGCACGGATGATTTCTTCACGCTTACAGCCCAACAATTCCACGATTTCATCTTCCACTTCGTCCGGCATGGCACTGTCCATGTCGCACTTGTTCATGACAGGAATGATTTCGAGGTCATTTTCCAACGCCATGTAAAGATTGGAAATAGTCTGTGCCTGCACCCCTTGCGAAGCATCCACTACCAACAAGGCACCTTCACAAGCAGCAATAGAACGGGATACTTCATACGAGAAGTCCACGTGTCCCGGAGTATCAATTAAGTTCAAGACATACTTCTCACCCTTGTAGGTATATTCCATTTGGATGGCATGACTCTTGATGGTAATACCTCTCTCCTTTTCCAGGTCCATATCATCCAGCATCTGCCCTTCTATCACCTTAATGGTTTGAGTATATTCCAACAAGCGGTCGGCCAAGGTTGATTTCCCATGGTCAATGTGCGCAATAATGCAAAAATTACGGATATGTTTCATCGTTATTTACTTATTAATTAGGTGCAAATATACAAAAAAAATGCGTTGGTCAACATACGAATGATGCACCAACGCATTTTTTTATGGTAACAATGACTAGATTACGCCAATTTCACGAAGATTTCGCCTTCCACTTCAGAAACAGTCACCTTGTCTTCTCTCAACAACCAGCCCATACCGAGGAAAAAATCCTTGTCAGCTTTCATCTTGGCTGCTTTCTTAATCTGCTTTTGTGTCAAACCTTCTGTACCATTCAATGCTTCCCAGATTTGTCCGGCCAAAGCACCTGCTTTTTCTTTCAACATATCTTCTTACCTTTAAAATTACGCTGCAAAGATAGTAATATTATGTTATACAGCATAATTTTAAAGATTAAAATGAATCATTTTTATAATTTTTTTTTAATTTTATGCTCATTTCCCTTGTTTTTCCAAGTATTCGCACCAAATACGCGCAGCTTCTTCCACCATTTTTACACACGGACGCTTCGCATAATACTGATTAGTACGAGCTTCCGGTGTAGAAACGACCGGTTCTTTTTTGGATAATCCTAACAAATCAGCACATTTCAAGGCGCCATTTCGCTGTTTGAATATTTCGGCCAGTTCCTGTACCAAAGCATAGTTTGCTGCCTTCCCGGCTTGATTGCTTCCTTCGGTAGCTCCAGTCTCCAGTCCTGCCAACATAAATAGTCCGCAAGCTGCCCCGCAAGTTTCCCGCATCCGGCCGATTCCTCCGCCAAAAGAAGCGGACATTCGCAACGCCTGTTCGGTTGTAAAGCCATACTGGTCGGCAAATGCTGCCACTACGGCTTGCGAACAATTAAAACCTTCCTTAAACAGGGCTACCGCCTTTTCGATTCTTTCTTCTTTCATATCCTTATTTTGCCACATTATTGATTACGTTACCTTCCACATAAGCCTTCAAATTCGCTACTGCTATATCCATCAAGCGGGTACGGGCTTCCAATGTAGCCCATGCAATGTGAGGCGTGATAAAACAGTTGCGAGCAGTCAACAACGGGTTATCAGCCACCGATGGTTCTACAGAAAGCACATCCAATCCGGCAGCCGCTATCCATCCTTCATTCAATGCATCCGCCAAATCCTGCTCATTCACCAACGGTCCGCGTCCCGTATTGATCAGGATAGCATTCGGCTTCATCGTACTCAATCGACGAGCATTTACCATTTCTTTGGTATCCGGAGTCAAAGGGCAATGCAAGCTCACCACATCGCAAGTCGTGAACAGTTCATCCAACCCCATCTTGAGCATTCCTTGAGGCAAAACAGATTGTTCTTTGGAGGTATAGACACAAACTTCCATACCGAAAGCCTGAGCAATGCGAGCCGTAGCCTGACCAATATTACCAAACCCTACAATCCCCATCTTCTTGCCATAAAGTTCCACCAGATTTGTATCCCAATAACAGAAGTCGGCACTGCGGGTCCAACGATCCTCCGTATTTTCTTCGGCATAATAACCTACGCGCTGTGTAATGTTCAACAAGTGGGCAAACACCATCTGTGCAACAGAGTGCGTACTATATGCCGGAATGTTAGTTACCACAATTCCTCTAGCCTTAGCCGCTTCAATATCTACCACGTTATATCCCGTAGCCAGCACACCGATGTATTTCAACTCATGCAAAGCTGTCATCTGCTCCGCCGTAATCAAGGTTTTGTTGGTAATCAACACTTCAGCGCCTTTCGAACGCTCCATCATTTCCGCTGGAGAAGTACGGTCATATACTGTCAATTCTCCCAAAGCCTCCATCCCACTCCACGACAAGTCGCCCGGATTCAGGCCATATCCGTCCAAAACTACGATTTTCATTTTCTATCTAATTTTAATCCTTAAAACGATCTCCCCACAAAGTCTGCATCCGTTCCTTCAGCTTCACCTCTTGAGCATTGTTCTGTGGATGCCAAATCCGCTGATCCTTCACCTCATCTGGCAAAAATTGCTGATTCACGAAATTTCCTTCATAGGCATGTGCATACTTATATTCTTTTCCATATCCCAACTGCTTCATCAGTTTGGTTGGTGCATTACGAAGATGCAACGGTACAGGCAAGTTCCCGGTTTCACGCACCAGCTCCAACGCTCCATTGATTCCCGCGTAAGCCGAATTACTTTTCGGACTAGTCGCTAAATAAACAGTTGCCTCTGCCAACGGGATGCGTCCCTCCGGCCAACCAATTTTCATCACCGCATCAAAAGCGGCATTCGCCAAAAGCAAGGCATTGGGATTAGCCAAACCAATATCTTCGGAAGCGGATATCACCAACCGACGGGCAATGAAGGCAGGATCTTCTCCCCCTTCTACCATACGTGCCAACCAATAAAGCGCTCCATCCGGATCACTTCCACGTATCGACTTGATAAATGCAGAAATGATATCATAATGCATTTCCCCTTCTTTGTCGTACGCCAACGGATTTTGCTGCAAGCGTTCCACCACCTTATCATCGGTAATGCGTATCTGGTCGGATGCTCCTTCTGCTTCCACCACCAATTCCAGAATATTCAACAACTTGCGGGCATCTCCTCCCGAATAGCGCAACATAGCATCCGTTTCTGCTAGTTCAATCTTCTTCTCTTTCAGATAGACATCCCGAGTCAAGGCATTGTTCAACAATTCCAACAAGTCTTCTTTTTCCAACGATTTCAGCACATACAACTGGCAACGGGAAAGCAAGGGCCGAATCACCTCAAACGACGGGTTTTCGGTCGTCGCACCAATCAAGGTGACAATACCCGTTTCCACCGCTCCCAACAGCGAATCTTGTTGTGATTTACTAAAACGGTGTATTTCATCAATGAAAAGAATCGGACTGGCCTGACTGAAAAAACGATTGTTACGGGCCTTTTCAATTACATCGCGAACATCCTTCACACCGCTCGTCACGGCGCTCAATGTATAAAACGGAGTTTCCAGTTTATGTGCGATAATTTGGGCCAAAGTGGTTTTTCCCACCCCCGGTGGTCCCCATAGGATAAAGGAAGAAATACGTCCCGCCTCAATCATCTTGCGCAGCACAGCACCCTGTCCTACCAGGTGTTTCTGTCCTATATATTCATCCAAGGTCTTCGGGCGAAGACGCTCTGCCAAAGGTTGTGCCATAAATACTCTGAATTTGGATTACATCAATTGCAAAGGTAAGAAATAATTTGCATTGGAGAGGATAAAATAAAAAAGGAATCTTTTCACAAAGACTCCTTTTTTGTTTTCAATAGGTATTAGTTTTTTTAAGGTAAAAAGATTGTTTTCAGGATAACGATGCAAAGATGGAGGTTTTTCGGGAACTAAACAAACAAAAAAACATGCTCTACAACATATTTTATAAAACTATGTCATTTTGTTGCTAAAAAGGCCTCCAAATCCATACATCTTTGCCTAATTCATGACAAAGATAACTAAATAAATGATTCTTTGTAAAAATTTGGATAAAATTTTTGACGTTTATTTTTCTTTACATCCAACAAATTTAAAGACAAATTACATTATAATTCCAGAAATGAACACATATCCCAAAAAGATTATGTATTTTTGCACCTTATTAAAAGCAAAAAAGAAAGAATTCAAACAATATGACAGAAATGAATACAAACGAAGTGTCAGAAAAGAAAAGTCTGAACTTCATCGAGCAAGTCGTGGAAAAGGACCTCAGCGAAGGTAAGAACGGTAACCGTGTACAGACTCGTTTCCCGCCAGAACCGAACGGATACCTCCACATCGGTCACGCTAAGGCTATCTGCTTGGATTTCGGAATTGCTGCTCGTTATGGTGGTGTATGTAACCTCCGCTTTGACGACACCAACCCGACTAAGGAAGACATGGAATATGTGGAAGCTATCAAGGAAGACATCCAATGGCTCGGCTTCCAATGGGGAAATGAATATTATGCATCTGATTACTTCCAACAATTGTGGGACTTCGCTATCCAGTTGATCAAGGAAGGCAAGGCATACATCGACGAACAATCGGCCGAAGATATCGCTGCTCAGAAGGGTACTCCTACTCAACCGGGTACTGATAGCCCATACCGCAACCGTCCGGTGGAAGAAAGTCTCGCATTGTTTGAGAAGATGAACACCGGCGAAATCGAAGAAGGCAAAATGGTGCTCCGTGCCAAGATTGACATGGCTAGTCCTAACATGCACTTCCGCGACCCAATCATCTATCGTGTCGTGAAGCACCCACACCACCGTACCGGTGAAACATGGAAGGCTTATCCGATGTACGACTTCGCACACGGTCAGAGCGACTTCTTCGAAGGCGTAACACACTCGTTGTGTACCCTCGAATTCGTTCCTCACCGTCCGCTTTACGACTTGTTTGTGGACTGGGTAAAGAACGAAGAAGATTTGGATGACAACCGCCCACGTCAGTACGAGTTCAACAAATTGAACCTCAACTATACCTTGATGAGTAAGCGTAACTTGCTTGTTCTTGTGAAGGAAGGTTTGGTAAATGGTTGGGATGACCCACGTATGCCGACTCTCTGTGGTTTCCGCCGTCGCGGTTACTCTCCTGAGTCTATCCGTAACTTCGTAGACAAGATTGGTTACACTACCTACGATGCATTGAACGACTTCGCTTTGTTGGAAAGTGCTGTTCGCGATGACCTCAACAAGCGTTCTACTCGTGTAAGCGCTGTGATCGATCCAGTGAAGCTCGTTATCACTAACTATCCGGAAGGACAAGTGGAAGCCATGGAAGCTGTCAACAATCCGGAAGATCCAAACTCAGGCACTCACATTATCGAGTTCAGCCGTGAACTTTGGATGGAACGCGAAGACTTCATGGAAAACGCTCCGAAGAAGTATTTCCGTATGACTCCGGGTCAGGAAGTACGTTTGAAGAATGCCTACATCGTGAAGTGTACAGGTTGCGACAAGGACGAAAACGGAAACATCACTACCGTTTATGCTGAATACGATCCGGACACCAAGACAGGTATGCCAGGAAGCAGCCGCAAGGTAAAGGGTACCCTCCACTGGGTAAGCTGCAACCATTGCTTGAAGGCAGAAGTTCGCTTGTACGACCGCTTGTGGAAGGTAGAAAACCCACGCGATGAAATGGCAGCTATCCGCGAAGCCAAGAATTGCGATGCACTTGAAGCCATGAAGGAAATGATCAACCCGGATTCATTGAAGGTATTGACCGAATGTTACGTAGAAAAGTTCTTGGCAGATGCTAAGCCACTCGACTACTTGCAATTCCAACGCATCGGTTACTTCAATGTGGACAAGGATTCAACTCCTGACCACTTGGTATTCAACCGCACCGTATCGTTGAAGGATAATTGGAGCAAAATCAACAAATAATTTATAATAAGCCTATGAACAACGACTTGTCTTCTTACTTCGAAGATCCGGAATTCAAAGAGCTATTAGCTAGGTATGAGGGTATGGTAGAAAGCCATACCCCCACTTATTTTGATGCGGAAGAACTGACCGACATCGCCGAATACTACGCTTCGCAAGGTGAGGAGCGAAAAACAGAAGAAGTCATCGACTTCGCCCTCCGTCTCCATCCCACTAACACGGATGCACTGGTATTCAAGTCACGATCCCTCTGCATCAAAGGTAAATTAGACGAGGCCTACCAAGTCATGAATCTCATCGAAGACCCATCGGATCGGGAGGTACAGTTCCTGAAAGCCGATCTTCTGATGGAAGAACGCCGATTAGAGGAAGCTGAAGCCATCTATCAGGCATTGGCCCAATCGGAAGACGAATCGCTGGAGGTACTGATGGATATCTTCATGACCTACATGGATCTCAATCTAAAAGAGTACGCTGCCCGTTGGTTGAAAAAAATCGAAGAAAAAGGATACAACGAAACCAATAGCCAGAAGTATCGCGATGCTTTGTGCGATTACTGCATGACGTTCGGAGAACCCGAGAAAGCCACCAACGCTTTCCAACTCTCTTTGGACGAAAAGCCTTACTCCCTGATTCATTGGAACGGAATGGCCAAATGTTACCTGGCTCAGAACGACACCGAAAAAGCATTGGATGCCGTTGAATTCGCCTTGGCCATCGAAGAAAACAACCCGGATGCACTGGAAGTAAAGGCATTCTGCTATACCCAAACCGAGAACCTCGACGAAGCCATTGCCATTTACAAGCAGTTGTTGCCCCAAAGCAAGACTCCGAGCCGCATCTATGCCATGATGTCCAAATGCTACCTCGATATGGAAAAGGCAGTGGAAGCCAAGGAAATTTGCTTGAAGTGGCTGAAGGAATGTCCCAAGATGTCCACTTTCGAGAAATCAGAAGTATACAGTTACATTTCCCTCTGCTGTTTCAATCTCCAGCAACCGGAGGAAGGGATGAAATACATCGATGCCGCTTTGAATCTGGAACCCTCCTTCCGCGGAGCCATGTTGCAAAAAGGCATGATGCACCTGCAAATGGATAACAGCGAAGAAGCCGAAAAACTGTTCCAGAAGGTAATGGACATCTCGATGGACGACGAACAGTCTGAAGTGCTTTACAATGTAGCCAACAGCTATTTCTTCCTGCAGATGTATCCGCAAGTCATCGAGTGGTGCGAAAAGATCATCCAAGGATATCCTGACGAACAGATGGAAGCACTCTACTTGACCGCTTGCAGCTATTTCCACATGCTCGACATAGAAACCAGCATGAAATACCTCACTCAGATTTGGAAGCTCAGCAACAACAACTTCGAGAAAGAATACCTGAACGACAAACGCTTCAAGCACATGTTTGAAGTCCTTGAAACAGTATTGAGAAAACAAATGAACAACCCCAACTAACTTTTCATTATGGAATCTGTAGCATTTATCCAATGGTGTTTAGACCATCTGAATTATTGGACCATTACGCTGTTGATGGCCATCGAAAGCTCCTTCATCCCATTCCCGTCGGAAGTAGTTGTTCCACCAGCCGCTTATAAGGCAGCCAGCGGAAACAGCGACCTCAATGTATATCTGGTCGTTCTGTTCGCTACTTTGGGAGCCAACATCGGCGCAGTCATCAATTACTACCTGGCTTATTTCGTGGGTCGCCCCATTGTTTACAAATTTGCCAACAGCCGTTTCGGTCACATGTGCCTGATAGACGAAGCCAAGGTAAAAAATGCCGAAGCCTATTTCGACAAACATGGAGCCTTGTCCACTTTTGTGGGTCGTCTCATCCCGGCTGTCCGCCAGTTGATTTCCATCCCGGCAGGTTTGGCCAAGATGAAGCTTTCCACCTTCCTAATCTACACCACACTTGGTGCAGGTATCTGGAATGCTACATTGGCAGCCATCGGTTACTACCTCCAGTCCGTTGTACCCGAAGACCAACTCATGGCTACTGTTACCGAATACAGTCACGAAATTGGTTATGTTTGTATCGGTCTGGGCGTATTGATTGTTGCCTACCTTATTTATAAAGGTAGAAAATAAGACATATACATTAAAAGAAAGAGGTGCTTCAAATGAAGCACCTCTTCTTTTTTATTCTGCAAAATCTTTAATCCGTTGTTCTTCCGACATTCGGCAAATCAACAAGGTATCATCTTTCTCAGCTACAATATACCCATCCAATCCTTGCACCACCACCTTCTTTTCCTGTGTAGTATGTACCACACAATTGCGGGATTCGTACATATGGATATTGGAACCAATCAATGCATTGTTATGCGCATCTCTCTTCGAATTGACATGAAGCGATCCCCAAGTACCCAAGTCACTCCATCCGAAATTGGCTGGGAACACAAAAATCTCGTCTGCCTTCTCCATGATAGCATAGTCGATGGAAATATTCGGGCAAGTAGGGAATTGCTCATTAATGAGTTCCTGTTCCTGGTCGGTAAAGTAATAAGGCAAGAGACGTTCGAATATTTTTGAAATCGCTGGTTGATACACACGCAACGCATTCACCACGGTATTGACATTCCATACAAAGATACCGGCATTCCAAAAGAAAGAATTCTTCTTGATATATCTTTCAGCTGTTGCCAAATCCGGTTTTTCCTTGAAAGAATCCACGCGGAAGATTTCCTTGTTATAATTGGAAGGATAACTCAAATCAGCTTCAATGTAGCCATAACCCGTTTCCGGACGAGTAGGCTTCATGCCCAAAGTAAGGATGGCATCCGAATTATTGGTGAACTTCAACGCCGACGAAATCACTCGCTGGAATTCCTTCACGTCCATTACCACATGGTCACTGGGCGTTACCACCATATTGGCTTTCGGATTCTGTGCCTTGATTTTCCAGCTCACATACGCAATACAAGGAGCTGTATTTCGGCGACAAGGCTCGCGCAAGATATGATCATCTGCCACTTCCGGCAATTGTCTCTTCACCTCGGCAGCATATTTCTCGGAAGTCACCACCCAAACGTTTTCCGGAGGACAAATACCCTGAAAACGGTCCATGGTCAGCTGGATCAGCGTTCTACCACAACCAAGTACATCGATAAACTGCTTAGGATAATCCGGAGTACTCATCGGCCAAAAACGACTTCCTACTCCCCCTGCCATAATAACAAGATGATTATTATTTGAACTCATAGCTACTTTTAATTATTAATTGAATAGACAAAGGTAAGAATATTTTCGAAAAAAGATATTCTTTTTCATAGATAATCATTACCTTAGCCAAAGAATATAAAATAAAACGAAACATTTCTATCTATGAAAGGTATTGTATTAGCCGGAGGTTCGGGAACCCGCCTCTACCCTATCACCAAAGGAGTATCCAAGCAAATGCTTCCTGTCTTTGACAAACCCATGATTTATTACCCTATTTCGGTTCTAATGCTTGCAGGAATCCGGGATATCTTGATTATATCCACTCCATACGACTTACCTGGCTTCCAACGCCTGTTGGGAGATGGCAGCGATTACGGAGTTCATTTTGAATATGCGGAACAACCCTCACCAGACGGATTGGCACAGGCATTCATTATCGGCGAGCAATTTATCGGTAATGACTCAGTCTGTCTCGTTTTGGGCGACAATATTTTCCACGGAACCGGTTTCTCCTCCATGCTCCGCGAAGCAGTGCGAGCTGCCGAAGAAGAGCATAAAGCAACTGTTTTCGGATATTGGGTCAGCGACCCGGAACGTTATGGAGTAGCCGAATTCGACCATCATGGAAATTGCCTCTCCATCGAAGAAAAACCCCTACAACCTAAATCCAACTATGCCGTAGTGGGGTTGTATTTCTATCCGAACAAAGTAGTGGAAATAGCCAAAAACATCAAGCCATCTGCCCGAGGCGAATTAGAAATCACCACCGTCAACCAACGATTCCTGATGGATAAAGAATTAAAAGTCCAGACATTGGGAAGAGGGTTTGCCTGGCTGGATACCGGCACACACGATTCCCTCAGCGAAGCATCGACATTCATCGAAGTGATTGAAAAACGACAAGGATTGAAGATTGCCTGCCTGGAAGGAATTGCTTATCGAATGGGATGGATTACAGCCGACCGCATGAAAGAATTGGCCAAGCCGATGATTAAGAACCAATATGGACAATACTTGTTACAGGTAGTCGAAGAAATCAGAGCTACCGGCAAAGCGAATATAGATTAATCTATGGAAGTAATTAAAACAGCAATAGAAGGCGTGGTCATTCTGGAACCACGTGTATTTAAGGATGCTCGAGGATATTTTTTTGAAAGTTTCTCTCAACGGGAGTTCGAAGAGAAAGTTTGCCGAACCACCTTTGTACAAGACAATGAAAGTTATTCCAGCTACGGTGTAGTACGAGGTCTTCATTTCCAAAAACCTCCTTTTACCCAAGCCAAAATCGTAAGAGTGGTTCAAGGCGCCGTATTGGATGTGGTGGTAGACCTCCGTAAAAGTTCGCCCACCTACGGACAACATGTAGCAGTGGAGTTGTCCGGAGAGAACCACCGACAGCTATTCATTCCCCATGGATTTGCCCATGGATTTTCGGTACTAAGCGATGAGGTACTTTTCCAGTACAAATGCGACAATTACTATGCACCACAAAGTGAAGGAGGCATTTTATGGAACGATCCATCTTTGAACATCGATTGGCGAATTCCGGCAGACCAAATTATTCTTTCGGAAAAGGACACCAGACATCCCCTTCTGAAAGATTATTGTTCCGTTTTTGAATAAGGAGAAGAAATAATTGGAAAAAAGATAGTATCTTTGCAGAAATTATAGTTAAAATACAGAAAACATGAAAGCATTTGTATTCCCAGGTCAAGGTGCTCAGTTCGTAGGAATGGGCAAGGATTTATATGAAAGCTCCCCATTGGCTAGAGAATTATTTGAAAAAGCAAACGATATTTTAGGATATCGTATCACAGATATTATGTTCGAAGGAACAGACGAAGACCTTCGTCAGACTAAAGTAACCCAACCGGCTGTATTCCTCCACTCGGTAATCTCGGCTCTTTGCATGGGTGAAAAATTCCAACCGGAAATGACTGCCGGCCACTCACTCGGCGAATTCTCAGCGCTCGTAGCAGCGGGTGCCTTGTCATTCGAAGACGGTTTGAAGTTGGTTTATGCCCGTGCTATGGCTATGCAAAAGGCATGCGAAGCTGCACCGTCAACCATGGCAGCTATCATCGCTTTGGCCGACGAAAAGATTGAAGAAATTTGTGCACAAGTAACTGCCGAAGGCGAAGTTTGTGTAGCAGCCAACTTCAACTGCCCGGGACAAGTAGTTATCTCTGGTTCCATGAACGGTATCGACAAGGCTTGCGAATTGATGAAAGCTGCCGGTGCCAAGCGTGCATTGCCATTGAAGGTGGGCGGTGCATTCCACTCTCCATTGATGGATCCAGCCAAGGTAGAACTCGAAGCAGCTATCAATGCTACCGAATTCCATACACCGAAGTGTCCGGTTTATCAGAACGTAGATGCTAAGCCATATACTGACCCAACTCAAATCAAGGCTAACTTGGTAGCACAACTTACAGCCTCAGTACGTTGGACTCAGACCGTTCAAAACATGCTTGCAGACGGTGCGGACGAATTTACAGAATGTGGTCCAGGTGCTGTATTGCAAGGCCTTATCAAGAAAATTGACAAGACAGCAAATGCTCACGGTATCGAATAATAGAATGGTATGGGTACGAACGAAAAAATTGTAATCTATCAAGTATTTACCCGTTTGTTCGGGAACAGCAACACCCGTTGCAAGAAGAATGGAAGCCTTGACGATAATGGATGCGGCAAATTGGCCGACTTTACGACCAAGGCATTGAGTGAAATCAAGAATTTAGGTGCCACCCATATTTGGTATACAGGTATCATCGAGCATGCTACACAAACCAATTATAGTCGTTATGGTATCCGTCCGGATCATCCGGCAGTAGTCAAAGGCAAAGCGGGTTCACCGTATGCCATCAAGGACTACTACGATGTGGATCCTGATATGGCCAACAGCATTCCAGACCGAATGAAGGAATTCGAGAATCTGGTAAAACGTTCGCACAAGGCCAATTTGAAGGTGATCATCGACTTTGTACCGAATCACGTAGCCCGTCAGTACAACTCGGATGCCAAGCCAGAAGGCGTGGTAGATTTGGGTGAAAACGACAACAAAGAAGTGGCATTCAGTCCACAGAACAATTTCTACTACATTCCGGGACAGCCGTTGCAAGGCGAGATTGACTTGCACATGAATGCGCCGGAAGAATACGTAGAAAACCCAGCTAAGGCTACCGGTAACGACAAGTTCGATTCATGGCCAAGCATTAACGACTGGTACGAAACCGTGAAATTGAACTACGGTGTAGACTACATGAATTGGAGAATCGGATACTTCGATCCTGTACCAGACACTTGGAACAAGATGCTTGAAATCCTTTTGTTCTGGGCTAGTAAGGATATCGACGGATTCCGTTGCGATATGGCCGAAATGGTACCTGTAGAATTCTGGGGATGGGCTATTCCTCAAGTAAAGGAACAGTATCCGCATATCATCTTCATTGCCGAAGTATACAATCCAAACGAATACCGTAACTATATCTTTAACGGTCATTTCGACTACTTGTACGATAAGGTCGGTCTTTACGACACTCTTCGTGCCTTGACTTGCGGTCACGAAACAGCTACTCATATTCCGTTCCGTTGGCAGAGTCTGAACGGCATCGAGAAGAACATGCTCAACTTCCTCGAAAACCACGACGAACAGCGCATCGCTTCCGATTTCTTTGCAGGCAATCCGTTCAAGGCCATTCCAGCGATGGTCGTATCGGCTTGTATGAACACCAATCCGGTGATGATTTACTTCGGTCAGGAGCTCGGTGAACCGGGTATGGATGAAGAAGGATTCAGCGGACGTGACGGTCGTACCACCATCTTCGATTATTGGACCGTAGATACCATCCGCAGATGGAGAAACGGCGGTAAGTTCGATGGCAAGCAGCTGACAAAGGAAGAAAAGAAATTGCAAAGCTTCTACTCTACCCTTTTGAATCTCTGCAACAAGGAAAAGGCAATCCGCGAAGGTAACTTCTTCGATTTGACATACGCTAACTTAGAAGGTATCGTGTTCAATGAGCATCGCCAGTACGCTTTCTTCCGCAAGGCAGGAAAAGAACTCATCTTCATTGTGGTGAACTTTGACGATAAACCAGCTGCTCCTTGCGTGAAGATACCAACTCATGCATTCGATTATTTGGGTATTCCATTCAAGGAAAGCTACAAGGCCAAAGATTTGCTTACAGGCAATACAGAAATGTTGACCATGGCACCCGACCAATGTACTCAAGTGTTGTTGGAAGCTTTTGGAGCTAAGATTTTGAAGATTAAATTATAGTTTTCATTTTTCTTTTGTCCGCACAAAAGAAAAACGAAACAAAAAGAAAAAGCGCCGGCTACCGTTCCGGAGCTAAAAATAGGGTGGATTTCCTAAACGAAAAGAACTCGCTAACGCTCAAACAGCTTTTCGTTCTTCACGGAAATCCGCCCTATTTTCTTTACGCTCCTCCACTAAATGCCGGAATCTCCATCAGAGAAGCTCAAATACGTTTCACTGTTTGAAGTGGGTGTTTACAAAAAAACTTCCACTCTAGAGGCTTCCGGCCTCTTTTTTTTGTCGTAAAGCGGAGGGAGTGGAATGGAACGTTAAAAAGAAAAAGCTGTTTGAGCGGAGCGAGTTCTTTTTGTTTAGTGGAAAAAAGTATTGGAGTAGACAAAAAAATGCAGACGGCGAATTTTCTTTGTTTCGTTTCTTTTGTTCGTGCAAAAGAAATGAAAAGCCAAGCGGCTTGAGCCAAAAGAATAAAAAAAAAGAAGGGTATCTATCACAGACACCCAATCTTCATTAACCTTAAATCTAATACCATGAAAAACACAGTGCAAATATACGGCTTTTATGTTATATAGCATAATAATCAAGCTAAATATTTTATAATTTAACAGCTTTTAATATTAAGAGCTTAAATTATGAAGCATTTTAAATAAAAAACAAACCCGATAACTTAATGAATATAAAGTTACCGGGAATTAACCTTGCATATACGCATTTCAACGAGTATGAATTTCTTTTTTATCTTCCAAATAAAAATAGATGCCGCCAACAATAGCTATAAGCGACACGAAACCAAACATAATCAGTGCTCCCATATCATTTTCCTTTTTCTTTTTTATCTTGGACAAGCCAAAGCCCAACACCAAGTGTTAACAATATTGATATAATTCCACCGACGTAAATGATCCACTTTTGATCTATCTCGCCGAAAATAGAAGTGAGGATAACTGCGGTCGTAATATACTTGGCAATATCCATGAGCCATTTACCGAATTCTTTTCTCATGGCACAAATTTACAATTTATTTCTATCTAACCAAACACACAACCTAAAAAATAGTTTTCCTCTTTCCATTTTTTCATATCTCACTAATTTTTACTATCTTTATAGTATATAAATCAACGAAAAGACATTCAAAATCATACATCAAGAAGCATGGAAAGAGAATACCGCATCCGCCCCTATTACAAACTTGAACTGGCACAAGCCTATGCTCCTGATATCACACCGGGTGCAGCCCTGAACCGTTTGGCAAACTGGATAAAAACCAACAGACAGCTTACAGAGGAACTCCGAAAAACCGACTACCGGACAAACCAACGCATGTACACATCCAAGCAAGTGGCACTGATTTTCGAATACCTCGGAGAGCCTTGACGGTGTTTTAAAAAAACGCTTCGACGTTTAAGGTAAAACGCTTCGGCGTTTGCATCGAAA
>JAFYPV010000100.1 GCA_017559935.1 Bacteroides sp.
CAAGGTCAAGTTCTTTGAAAGCACCAATGCCAAGGTGTTCAGGGGCGAAGCCTTCCTGTTCGGCACTACGGCCAAGCTGACCATTGCTGCCTGCGACAATGACAGCCGCACCGTAACGGTGAGCGAAGCGCTCACTGCGGATGACGCCCGCGAACTGGCCGGCAAGCTGGTGCAGGCCGGCGGCCAGCCCATGTGCATTGACCGTGTGGATGCTGCCGCCCGGAAGATCACCTTCCGCTGGATGCCTGAAGGCGGCGTGTCCGGCAGCATCACTCCCACCGGCGGTGGTGCGGACGGAGCGCCTGTGTACGGCACCGTGATCTACGGCCAGAACGCCTACGGCGATATCGAGCTGGGCATGGGCGGCGAGAACGTTAAGATTATCATCAACCCGCCCGGTTCCTCCGGCGCGGCCGATCCTCTGGAACAGCGCGGCACCATTGCCTGGAAGGTGAAGGGCTTTACCTGCGTCATCCTGCAGGACGCTTTCATCGTACGCGTGGAACACGGCGCGAGCGCCTGAGTCTAACAGGAGGGGCGGGTTTATCCTGCCCCTCCTAATGAATGAAAAAAGGAGAGATGACCAATGTCTGCCAAGAAAACCAATGTCGTTGCCGAACCCACCGTGCGTATCTTCCTGCCTCTTGTGGAGGAAACCGGCGCAGAAGTGACCGTTGACCAGACTGAAAATGTGATCATCAACGGCAAGGTTACGCTTCCGGTCTTCGGGCGTATTGCCTGCTTTTACCTCCTCGGTTATGTAAGTACCCACCAAGGTTCCCGATACTTTCAATCGATTCCATAGATAGCGGATATTCAAGGCGGTTAGCGATGAATAGCGGGTTGGCTCCGGTGAGTTCATTCCATTGGTATGCAGCTGGTTGATGAATCCGTCCTGCGAAAGCGAGAGACTCAACCCCTTGACTGGTTGGTAGAGTACCGATGCCGAGAGATAATACTCCTTTTGTTGGTTCGTATCTGTCTGCTTGCCACCAGTATATTGCACACCAATATCTTCGTACTTGTTCCACGAGTAATTGTACTTTCCTTGTGCTTGGAGAGTCCATTTCGGGCTGAACTCCTTCTTGTAGCGGGCTTGGGCAAAGAAATTCTCATCCCAAAGTCGCTCGTCCGATTCATTGTTATATAAAATAACGGCTCCCGGCAATCCTCTTTCCGAATGGAAATAATAGGTTTTCACATTCAGTTCGCTCTCATCGGCGAAGGTATGGAAAAGGTTGGCTTCTCCCTGATAAGATTTAATATCGGAGTTGATTCGTTTTTCTTCAGTGACAAGGCTTCCGTTTTTCAATTCGAAAGGATAGGTTCCGTCGGCCTGTTGATAGTTCGCATCTATGGACAAACGGGTACGATCTCCCAAGCTTTGCCAATGGCGGAGGGAAGGAGTAAAGTATCCGAACGAGCCACCTCTCATCTGAATTTGTGTGAAAGTCTTTTGTCCGTCTTCAAAGCGTGGCTTCTCCGTTTCGATGTTCAATACCCCTGCTGAGGCGAAAAGTCTTGCCGATTGAAGCATGTTGTCATCGTGTCCGATAGCCAGTGAGAGGGTCGATACATTGTCCAGCGAGAAACGTCCCACGTCTATTTGTCCGGCTTGCGTATTACTGATAGCCACACCATCGTAACTCACCGCAGTATGTGCCGCGCCGAGATTGCGCACCGATACAGTCTTCAAACCACCGATACCGCCGTAATCACGCACATTGGTACCAGCAAAGCGTTTTACCGCATCGCCCATGTTCTGCAATCCAAAGTTCTTCAAATCTTCTTTTCGGAATACCTGTACGGAGGTAGCCGATGAGATTTTAGCAGGCATACGTCTGGCTGTCACGGTAATGGCATTCATTTCATATTCCATTCCGTTGATAGAGTCCTTCTGTTCCTGTGCTAAAGCCAACGATGAAGACAGAGCGACCATAACGATCTGACATACCCATACACGAATGGCAGGGATCAGTTTCTTCATAAACCAAAATCTTAAAAGTATTCATTTTGCACGTTCTTCACACTCTTTCCTCGAAAGCATGAAGCATGACTTCTGTCTTGCAGGTCTTCTGACTTACCTCAGTTTGCTTTGCCTTCCCACCTTTCATGTATAGGCAGTGGCTGGAGAATTAAGCAAACTCAATCTTTAAAGATGAGGCTCACAGCAACGGGACTGTTCAGGACTTTCACCTGATTCTCTTTTCATCCGTTTCCTCGCCATTGGAGGTTGCGGACACAAGACTTTACAAAAGTAGTAAAAGGATTTGAAAAAGTAAGAGAAAGGATGAAAAATGTTCACCCTTCCTCTTTTATTGTTACCATTCCCGATATTCATCTTCCCCCAGCATCCATTCGTCCAATTCCGTTGCATTCGTTGGAAAGGCGAGTTTGTAGCCTTGGAAGATGGCTTCCGTATTCACGTTGTTCGGTGGAATGCCGTTTTCTATCACCGTCATGGCTTCCAATAGTTTGCTCAAACGATGATAACTATCCACATTCTCCGGTGGTAGCAAGTTTTCCTGCGCACCGATACCACTCTGCGCAAGCACCGTACGGATATAGTCTTCCGTCTTATTTTCGTTGGGAGGCGCCCATCGGTGGATGATGTTTTGTACCGTAAAAGGTTTGCTTTGACGGCAGAAGCGGTTGTAATAACTCTGCAAGGTCTTCCATGCGGCACGGTAGCCGTATGCCATGCTTTTGAATTGTACGAACAACTTGTCTGTCTGCTCTTCCGTAGCACCCTGCCATTGGTCGGCAGAGTGACGGATATTGAGTGGATTATTGTTTCTAATTCCTCTAGGTTTCATAGGCGTGTACAATTATCTGACTAACTGACCAACTGACCAATCCTTTTGCGGATGCCCCTTCAAGTACGATTCCGACTTGATGTATCGCTGGTGATGAATCTCCTTCGGTGGCATTTCCTCGCCGTAGATTTCGATGTATCCTCGCTTCTTCCAGTTGCTTAGCATGATGGACACGTTGCCCGTGCGGATACCTTGACGTTGGCGTAGCATACCGGCTTCCTCCCTGGTAAAGATTTCGGGTAGTAAGTCGAGCAAGTTTTGCGGGCCTCGATTGTTACTCTTCAGGCCTGTATATTCCTGTTCCTCGATGGCCTCTCCGAAGAAATGCATCTTGCACCAGAGATCGTATTGCAATGACCATCGGATGAAGTCCTCCATTGTCTCGTCCCACACCTCGCCATTGGCCACATACAGCACCATTGCCTTGAGGAAAGCAATTACGTTTGCACGGAAGGAGAAGTTCTCATACACACGGCTTTGGGAGAGGCGGGCGAACTCCGCATTCTCTTGCATCAGTACTTTCGCCAGCTGGTTGGCTTCCTCGCACTCCACTAACCCACGGGAGGCATTCAGATGCTCAATGTACGGTTTTAACTCTTCAGCAAAGTCTTCACCATATGTGCCATAGATAGGCATCTCCGAGCCGATTTCCCTTTCAGGGATGGTACACATATTGATACGGCTCAGCGGCCCGTCTGTCAATACGTTGCGAAAGAACTGCTGCCCCTTGCGGATGGTGGTACTCACGTTGTAATTGAAGCGCAAGCACACTCTTTCGCTCACCGATCCCGTACCCACACGGGTTTGCCCATAGGTGTTGCCATAGTCGAAGGCCAGGCAAAGGAGGTCGAACACATTGTTGCCATACCCCCGGCTGGAGAGGTTGTTGAGCTGCTGTATCTCGTTCATCCTTGCGTAAAGAAATTTCCCTTCTGCATCCGCTATGCGTTGGATGAAGGCCGCCGAAGTAATGTCCGAGTCAATCTCCTGAATGACGATGCCCTCCGGTCTCTTTTTCTTATCCTTGTTCGCCCCCTTCGTCTGCATGTCCTGCTTCCATTTGCGTTCCTTCTCCATGCTCAGCCGGTCGCGCTCTCGGATGTCCGCCATGATGTAGTCGATGGGCACATTCACACAACTCTTTCCGCTACCCGTAGGAGCCAGTAGGAGGGTAGCGAGTGTCGCTTCATGCGGACAATTGTCGATGTAGCGGAAGGTGGTTTACCACAAGTGTGCACCCAATGCCGGGAAGACCGCATTCGCTACTGCCGCTTGGTAAATCTTCGGCGTACGGCTCACCAACAACTTAATCAACGGTGGAAGCTCATCGGGCATCGGAGGCGGAAGTTCGTTGAGGCCTGGGTGATAAGTGATGAGTTCCGAGTTTTTCCTGCAGATGTCAAGGGTTCGTTTAATGATGCGAGGCATCGTCTTTGTCTGAATACGTTGACAGGCACTCTTCACTGTAGCCAGAAACTTCGGCTGCTCTTCGCCGTAGGTAGGAAGCACTTGGGCAATCCATGCAGGATTATCATCGCAAATGTACCGGAGGTGGCAAGCCATGGAAAAGATGAAATTGTTACGGCTACCTATGTCCGGCTTTCCACCCATTTGTTCTTCCAGTACTTCGACGATTTCCTTGTAATCGATACCTTCGAAGGCGGTTGGGTAGTTTTCCACAACCTTGATATCTTGAGGAGCATTATCCGTATGATGATACTGAATGACCGGTGCGGAAGTAGGGGTAAACAAAGCCTCATTTACATACAGCGTACTCTCTTCGGGTACCATATAGATACATCTCGCAATATCCTTCAAGGCAGGATCGGCTTGGAAACCTACATCGTTCGAGAATCGGTTTTGTGCCTCTTGTGGCGACATCCCTTGGGGCAATGTAATCAGCACATGCGTGCCTTTGCGTACACTTTCCTCCACCAGGAGGATTTCCCACTTGCCTTCTTCTTGAAGCTGCAATGAGCGTTCGAGTATCTCCTGCGAATGTCCCTTCTCGTCGAAGTCTAGCATCAGTCGTGGCAAGGGCTTCAAGGCATCCTTGATAGCCCGATGGTTATTTTCAAACTCCGCACAGCTCGGTGTCCAGATGGGCAGCATCGCTTTCAGCTTCTCGTCACCGGCAGCAATACGTCTGCACATATCTAGTAACCATTGCTCACGGCGCATCTTTTCCCAATCCTCTTTGGAGGCAGGGAGGGCAGGGGCGCCATGCCCCTTGCCGATACAAGTAAAGTGTGTAGTTTCTACCATACTGTTTCCTCCTTTCTACTTTGATAATAAGCATCTATTTTTACATTCTCGCGTGCACGGGCATCACAGATATCTGCACTGGTCATCGACGGACGGAATCGCCACTTTTCGATGATGACACCCCCTTGTGTACGCAATACATCGCAATGTTCCGTTTTGAATAGGGTTTGGTAGCGTCTACCCTGCGAGCCTATTCGGTAGGGGCGGAAAACCATCTGTGCCCCCGGCTCGATGGTGGTGCATCCTTTCAATCGCAAGCGCCCGTCGGGTGCCACCTCTTCGGCTTTTTCACCCATCCACGGACATGCATCCACCTTTATCTGATTCTCACTATACACCGTTACGGTGTCCATCACTACGTCACCATTGATGACAACTCTTTTCTGATTCTTCATTTCCGAAAAAGATTATGAGCTTGGGAGTGTGAAGATTGCCGGCTTTTCACTCATGAGACTCCTCTCAAACCTTTACTCGGATTAGTAATTAGTTGTTGATTTTAATAATTTCATTCACTACGATGTCTTGGTAAGTCTGTCCGTTGTATTCTCTGGTAGAGAAGCGCAACGATGCCACCACCAGGTCGTCTTTGGCAAAGCGGATGTTCGCCTGTACACCGAGGACAGAAGCCACGTAGCTGTTTTCGTACTTTCCTCCAATTTCTTGGAGGATGATGTTGCATTTACTGATTTGACCACCTTCGGTCTTTTGACTAGGCACTACGAAAGTTTCGCTTTGTGCCATTACTTTGAAAATCTTCTTCATGAGTTATAAGTTATTTTTAGTGGTTGTTTCTTTCGATGATGCAAAGGAAGAGAGAATATCAAATATGCCTTTTATGCCAAATTATGTCAAATTCAATTCGGCATAAACGCACAAAGGGCAACCCTTTCGGATTGCCCTTTCATTCAATTATTTATGTATGATTAAAAAGTTTTCTTATGCCAAATATGTCTATTGCTTATGCGTATTCAGGAAAGTATGTACGTTTGATTCAATGTCTATCAAGTCAAGATCATTTGCCCCGTTTATCATGTTGCGTATGTGGTTAGCGTATGTTTTCTTTTCTGCTTTCATCTGCAAGGCGCAATCTTCCAGCAAGAATTGGTAGCAGGCATTACCATTGGGTGTGGATGCAACCAATTTCCGCTTTTCCCATACTCCATAAAACACGACAAATGCCTTGCTCACATAGTTTTCCTTGCTCGTATCTATTTCTTTGGAGAAAGTCTTATGAAGTTTCAAGTATTCAACGAATAATGTTGCCCACTGTTGGGTTGATGTATCTTCTTGAAAAAGGGGTTCGGCTTTTCGACCGCCTTTACGAGAAGCGTTTTTTATCCCCTCCAATGTTTGCTCAGAAGATGTTTCCTTTACCTCTTCCTGCATTTCCTCCACCACTTCCGCATCATTTGCCATAAAGGCTTTCATCAAGGCAGCGATGTCTGTCTTGCCCGATACGTTAATGGTCATTTCCTTGTGATGGTCGTTATGAATGGCACCATCGGCATATGTGTAGTTGCTCATGATTATTCAAGTAGATTTGATTCATTCTCTTGTTTAATGTTCAACGTCCTGCGTTCGTCATTGTGAGTGGCACCCGAGGCATAGTTGTAGGTATCTCCTCCTTTACTTGCATTCTTTAGCTGATAGATTCTATTGCGGATACTCTTGGCATTATTCATCCATGCCTGATTGTTCAGCAGGAGGGTGTTCAGTTGCTTGAATACCTCCATTGCTTCGTTATAGTCAAGCATCAGCAGCTCCTGCTCAATTTCTTCAATGGGCACGGAAGCTTCCAGCAAAGCCTTCATCTTGTCGGCCATGGCCTGTACCTGCTGGTTCATCTGACGGGTTGTTTCTCCCAACTCCTCTCGCAACTGGGCTATTTCTTCCCTCAGTTGGCGGGCATCCTTCGGGCGGTGCTTGGCCAAGTATTCACTTAGTTCTTCAGGGAAGAGCAAATCGCACAATGCATCCAAAGCGTCCGACTTCGGTGTACTTTCCATTACCTCCTCAATCTTCTTCAAATGTTCATCAAACTTCTTTTGGTCAGCTTTCCGTTTGACAAACTCGTCTGCACGCTCCACAAAGACTGCATAGAAAAGATGGGCATACGGGTGATAGGCCGAACGGAAATGTATCATATTTGCCACCTGAGTGAAGTTTCTGTAATTGCATCCGATGAATTGCCTGAACATGACGGAGTATAGATACCTCAGAAAATCCCAATTGTTTTTCATCTTGTCGAGCAACTGCATCTTTTCACTTTCGCCCAAAGAGGATTTACATATCATGCAAATCCCGTTCATGACAGCATACACTTCGCGGCTCCAAGGGGTGCCACATTCCACTTCTGACAACAAGCGGATGCGGAATTCGTCGGACAACTTTTCCCAATCGTTATCATACCCATTATTCAGGGCACACTTCATCAAATGGAAGATAGTGTTGTATTGGCTTTCCGTCATTCCGCAACACCAGCTCTCCACTAATTCCAAGAGGTCATTGTTTTCAAACCATTGTCCGAAGTAGGGATCAGCCTCCATTAAATTCCAGATTTCCAATCGCAAGGATATACGTGAATGGCCGAACAACTCCGTGTCGAAATGAATGTACTTTTCGTAAAACTGTATCATGGCCTCGTGTAGCAGATGGGCATGTCCACCCTTGAAAACCGCATGCATCTCGTTGCGAAGTTTGGAAGATTCCTCGAAATCTTTCGTTGCATCCAGTATCGTCATACGAGGTATGAGCGACGAGTGTATGTAGCTTTTAATCCTTTCTTCGGCATACAGGTTACCTGATTGATATTGTGGCATAATGCTTGTTTTTAGCTTGTATAACTAAAGATTATTCTTCCTATCGTTGCATCAGTTCACCTAATGTGGTGTCCGTAAAGGTTTCCCAAATCTTGAGGCGATGAGGTTGATAGTCATCGAAAAGCTGCTTGACGAATTCGATTTCGAAGACAAGGCGAAGATCGTTTTCATCGGCCTCGGAACGTACCTCATGCTTGGTGCCTATACGTGCCACTTTTATCAAATACAAATCACGGATTCCCTTCCGCTTGGTATATGGCATAAAATAATACAACTGATTCAACTTTACCGTAGAAGGAAATTTTTTACCCGTATAGTAAATCTTGGCCGAACGATCCTTATATGCTGCGATATTGTCATTCTTTACCAAACAGACAAGCACATTTTTCGTGATATCCAAATCAGTATCTTCTAATTTAGTATCGATACACGGATTCACAATAATGTCAGTAGGATATTCTTGACTTACACCGAACAAATCCAACTCATACAATTGTGGGGGCAACATATCGTGAGCAATACGATTTGCTTCCTCAAAATGAGTTTCCTCGGGAGTCATCGCATCGATTTCATTGAAGAGACGAATCAAGGAACGACCGATAGCATACGAGAGGTTCACAGGCACGGCGTTACCTATCTGCTTGTATTGAGCAGTCAAATTACCTTCAAATATCCACTCATCGGGGAATGTCTGAATACGGGCATACTCACGAACTGTAAGCGGACGCGTCTCGATGGGATGGCAACGTTCTGTCTGCTTCTGTGCCGGGGCACAAGTCAAGGTCAACGAAGGTTCATCCAAAGATAAACGACGTGCCATTCCCGTCTTTCCACCCCCAAGATAGAAGCTTGCACCCATATATTCTTTCTGTACTTCTTCGGGCAAGTCACGCCAATCTCCACCCTCGGGCACCATTTCCATCACCTTACGTTTTTTTTCCGGGTAAGCCTGTCCGTCTGATGCAGGTACATCTACGGGAAAAAGTTCGCCCGCATAGAACGCATCGCGAAGTGTCATTATCCGCTTGTATGGGTCAGGCCAACGGAATTGGATTTGTTGGGCAATATCGTTGCGGATAGCTACTAAAATAAGTCGCTCGCGTTTTTGAGGAACTTGATACATGATGGCTTTCAAAACACGAGGCTCTACCAATGTATAACCTAATTCGGCGATAGCGTTACGGATAACATCCAATGTCTTTCCATCATCATGAGAAAGAAGTCCCTTTACATTTTCGCCCATAAATACCTTAGGCTGGATTTCACACACAGCACGGGCAAGTTCAAAGAACAATGTACCACGGGCATCCTCCAAACCGCCTTTCTTTCCGGCATACGAGAATGCCTGGCAAGGGAATCCGCCCGAAAGGAAATCCACGTGACCGCGAAGAGGTGTGAAATCGATTTGATGGATGTCGCCTTCCAATACATTCCATTCAGGATGATTGCGTCGCAAGGTTTGACAAGCCATGGCATCCATTTCGTTGAGCAACACATGACGGAATCCGGCCAAGTGCATACCAAGAGCCAAGCCACCTGCACCAGCGAACAACTCAACAGATGTAAAGTCACGCAACGGAGTCACTTGGGCTTCTTCGTCCCAATGAGTTTCCAGCATCTGACGAACAGAAGGAACATTCAACAAATCTTCCATAAAGAAACCTTTCTTACCATATTCATTCGTATGGTAAGGGTATACTCCGTTTTCGCCCCACTTCTGTGCCGTAGCAAGTGAAGTACCTAAAATGTCTGCTAAATTATTTACAGATATAAATCTTGACATTAAAGACCTCCCATTTCTTCGATTTCACGAGCTATTTCTTGAATCTTAGCCATAATCAATTGGCTACCATCAATATTGTCTTCCTCCACAACTTCACCAAAAGCCTTGGCTAAACGATGATAAAACAGCTTGTCGCCTGTGATGTGCTCCCAAAATTCGGCACCGCAATATACAGGACATGTCTTGTCTATATTTTTATAATTTCCCGACAATTCACTTTTATCGCCATACAAAACACCTACAATCATATCGTCTATTTGAATAGGCAATCTATCTAGACGCGCTTTGTTTTGTAGTTTAGTAAAGTGTCCTAAAATAGTAGCTACATCATCTTTGTTTATTGTTTCTGGACCCGCTTTACACTGGCAGTATTTTTTTCTCCCATCTAAAGCATCTATAAATTCAATATCAATGCCATCAATACCTGATGCACTACCTGCAACTTCTGCAAGACTAGAAATGAATATCTGGACGTTCTGCCCAAAACTTGTATTTATACTTGTGCCCAAAATACGGGGATAAACCAAAGCTTTAGCTAAAGATTCAGGTTCTGTATTCCCGCACAAGAAAGAAGCTAAATAATTGACCAAAAAGGGATTCACCTTGAAACTCTTTAATTTCAAAGTCTGAAGATTCTTCACATGGTTAGGAATAATGATTTCACGGAAATATCTTTTACCGCTTTCTATTATTGATTGTTTTTGTTTTTCGTTCATAATTCACGTATTAATTTTTGCAAAGGTAAAAACATTCTCCAAAAATCCCCCAAAAACAAGCCAATAAAGGAATCGTAAATCATCCCCAACCTTTATCATTTAAATTGAAAAGACAATCTCAATATATTTTTTACAATCACTTGTTTTTCTCAAAAATAAACTCTTTCTTTGCAAAAGGGTTAGTCCTACACTATTTTGAAATGCTACGTGGACGTAGTTTATTCGGTAGATTTTCGTGGGACTTTTCATGGATTTCAGGTGAGCCGGATACCGTAAGAAAACCAAAGGCATGGTAACTATACATAAACAGGCGTGACCACAGGCCGTATTACAAAAGTCCATTGGGTCGATGGCAAAATCAGTGTTTTATTTTATTTGTCAGCTCCTGTCCGCAAGACAGAAGCAGGTATTTTATTAACTTTTTAAATTGAATTGATATGGAAAAAGTGATGTATTATGCTGATGTTGCCGAAGAATACTACAACACAGCTTGTCCGGAGCATGCTCTCAACGGTTATGAAAAGAATGTACTCATCGACACCGAAACGGAAGAATGTCTGTTCGTGCCGGGAGAAGTGTTCCCCCTAGAAGGCGAACTGCTTTTCCGATGCCGACGTGCCAAAGGTAACACCATTACTACGCTGAAAACTCCCAAGAAGGAAAAGAAAGAGAGACGTAACCCTAAGTTCAATGGAATCGTCCGAAATGCTGACCCTCAACAACACGGTGTGGAGGCTTTCATCAGCTTGCCACCCGAAATTGAACACATGCGTATTCACAGTGTCAAGCTCAGCAATATGGACGAATTCCTGGAAGTGGCCGCAGATGCTTGCGACTGTTACAAGGGTCCCTACGAAGTGCTTCACGAACTCGACAGAGTTGTAGTGAACGCCAAGCCTGACTTTTTGGAAGAAGGCATCTGTGTGGCGTACAAGCGTGACCCTTACTCTTCGGGAGATTACATCTTCTACTTCTCTCATTTCGAAGAAATAGGCTCAGTTCTTTATGCCGTTTATGAATATGGCGGCTCTGGCTGCTAAGGAGTTATCCATTAAAGACAAACAGTCATGATACTACATAACAGTACCCCAACAGAAATCATTCAGGAACTTGAAAAGGACTTGGAATGGATACATGCATCCGCCAAAAAGAAGGTCAAGAAACTGAAATTGAAAATCATTGCATCGGGCATCACGAACAAGGAATTTATAGATGAATACACACTTACATCGCCTCTGAACAACCGATGGTTCGTCACCACTAACTTTCGGCTGAACAGGGCAACGCCTCTCTACATCATGGCAAGCTGTGCCGTTGAAAGCGAATACGGCACACCCGACCATCTGATGCTACGAGGCTTGAGCTATGGCGGTAAATACTATGTTCGCATCACCTCTCATACTGTCAGTCGTATGAAGGAACGTGACGAACGCTTCAAGAACATGTGTGCTGGGCAGATTGTTAACCGCATCTTCCCTCATGGGGAAGACGGCATGGGTGTTTACACCCGTGAAGAAGACATCGCTAAAACATTGGAAGATTTATTTGAAAAGAAGGATGGCAGAAAGAATCTTTTTATAGCAACTTCTACCGGCATTTTCTTCGGATTTCAGGAAGTCTTGAACGGACGAGGAAATCTCACTATCAAGACATTTGTTACTCCCGATATGCTATACACGCATCAGGAGCAAAACATGCTCCGCTTTTGTGAAGCCAATATACGTTTGCAAAAGCATATGAAGACCATATATCGAGGAAAAAATGCTTTTACTATGATTGACAACAGTCCTGAAGCAACCGAGCTTATGAAAATAATCGAAGAATACAAGAGTGAAATGATTCTTAGTCCCGAAGTTGTGGAATTAGCAAGATAACCTCTTTGGTTTGTCTTGTACTGATATAGGTTTACACTTTTAGCTGCGATAATAGTTAAATTGTTAAATGCTAAAAGTTAAATTTATGGCAACCAAGAAACGCGGCCGTATATCGAAGGCCTTTAAGCGTGAAGTCGCAATCGAGTACCTA
>JAFYPV010000101.1 GCA_017559935.1 Bacteroides sp.
AGTCTTTGTTGTAACGAGCAAAACACCATTGGCAGCTTCCGAACCATAAAGTGCAGCAGCTGATGCACCCTTCAATACCGAGATATTTTCGATATCGTTCGGGTTCAATGTTTGCAAGAAGTTGATAGGAGTCTGAACACCATCCAATACCAACAAAGCAGAGTTGTCACCCTTGAATGAACGTGAACCACGAAGAGTAATACGTGTTTCCTGGTCAAGGGAAGCAGATGTAATGTTAATTTGCAAACCAGATACCTTACCACTCAATGCAGCAGTAGCATCTGATCCCTTTGCCATGGTCAATTCTTCATTATCGACCTTCGCTGTTGCATAACCGATGGCTTTAGCTTGGCGTTGTACACCCATCGCTGTTACCACAACTTCATCCATTATTTGTGTGTCGGCTTTCAAAGCAACTTTTAAATTTCTAGCTGCTTTTACTGTTTGTGAAGCCATACCCACAAACGAAACTCTTAACTGAGCAGAAGATGGAACGTCTTCAATTACGAAATTACCGTCAAAATCGGTGATGGTACCCTTTGTAGTACCTACAACCAATACTGAGGCTCCGATAATTGGTTCCTGATCCTCTGCCGATACTACATTACCTTTAACGGTAATAGTGTTTTGTGCGAATGTGGCACAAACACCGACAATAAGCATTGTTACAAATGCTAGGAACTTTCTTTTCATAAGAATCCTCTTTTAATTAATAATATATTTGTTCTCTCTTTTTATCTTCTTACGATAGGAGCAGGCATATTTTCTGGATATCCTGGACGGGCAGGGATACGTGCATTATCCATGGCTGCATTTAATGCAATCCATGCGGCTATTACAGCATCAACTTGTAAGTCCGATAAAGAAAGACGCTCGTATGTGTCCATAACCGTATGATATGTACGGTCATATTCCAATTCGTCTTGAATGAATTGGTAGGCCGGCAATCCCAATCGATTGAAAGTAACATGGTCAGTTGAACCTGTCTTACGTGGTGACAAAGTGTTGAAACCCAATGATTCCATAGGCTTTTTCCATGCTTCAAAGAAAGGGAAAGCTTGATCGTTTTCTTCCAAATAGATACCACGGAAGCGGCCAGAACCATTATCCATGTTCAAGTAAAGTGCAAACTTGTCATAACCAGCCAATGCTTTACGCTTTTTAGCATCGTACAAATATTTGTCAGCATAGCCTCTAGAACCATATAAACCTTGTTCTTCACCACCCCATAGTGCAATACGGATAGTACGCTTAGGTTGGATACCCAATGCTTTGATGATACGCATAGCTTCCATCATAACGATGCAACCGGATGCATTGTCTGCTCCACCTGTACCACCGTGCCAAGAGTCAAGGTGACCACCGATAAGAACGATTTCGTTCTTCAACTTTGGATCTGTACCCGGTATTTCAGCTACGACATTATTGATTTTTTGATTATCGGTAAAGATGTTCTTAATGTTTAGTTCCATAAGAACCTTTTCGCCTTTAGCAAGCAAACGTGCCATGCGACCATGGTCTTCGATAGGGAGAACGATTTCCGGAGTTGGTTCCGGTTCACCTACCTTGTATTGTACACCACGTGAGCTAGGTACGTTGAAAGTACCGCCACCGCTAACGATAGCCAATACATTTTCTTCCTTCAGGAATGTGCTGATAGCTTGTTGGAGTTCGCGGGTTGCTTGCCAGTTACCCATTGGGCGACGACGACCATTAGCTGTCGGACGCGGATCGTGTGCCAATTCTTCCAATTCTTCATCGGAAATGCGTGTAGCCAACGGAGTAAACTTCATTTCATAATTCTGTGTAGCAGGCATCAATACAATTTTACCAGCCAATTGTCCTTTGTATTTATCTAAATCGGCTTTGGTTTGTACGTTTATCAATACACATTCACCGCTGACCAATCCATTGGTACTACCTGACCATGCCTTAGGATTAGCAGCAAAACTACAATAATAAGGGGCTGTCATTGCCACGTAGTTCATTTGGTTGTCCCAACCTCCCTTAGGGAAATCGTATGCAAATTCCACTCTTGGATTTGACAAGCCGAATTCGGCCAACTTTTCAACAACCATCTTTTCTGCTCTCGTATTCAATTGCGAGGCGGCAAGACGTGGACCGAGATCATCTGTCATGAATGACGACAGTTCTTCAATCTTTGAATTAGCAAATCCTTCGTTTTTGACCAAATAGGCAATTTCGTTGGATAAACAAGTTTGCGCATAACTTCCCGTATGAATAAACAAACATACAGAAAGCAGCAAAAAAGCAACCTTCTTCATATTCTCTCTTTCTCTTAAATAAAATAATACCTAATATACTATAGCAAGTCCTTATGGAACTTTGCACCTATTTCTGTTTTATGGTCGTGTCTTTTTACCGTCCTCTTAATCCTTTTTTTTAAAATATTTATACGAGGAGGATTCTAATGGGGCGCAAAATTAGATATTTTTATGAAAACACATTACTTTTTTCATAAAAAATAAAGAAATGTAATAGAAATGGTTTAATATTCATGTTTTTTTCTCACTTTTTAAGTAGTCATATCCAATTCTACAATACAAACATTTTTTTCTATCGCAGTATTCTTTTTTAAGTTGAATGAGTGCTTGACTATCACCAGCATGAGCAACTGTTAAACCACATTGGTTCCACATGCGGATAATGTAATTGTTTTCTGGTTTCAGTTGTTCCAAGAAAGAAGTAGCTCTACTGCATAGAACTTCTTTACCTCGATGCAAGCCATAAGCATATAAAAAAGGTATAATTGTATTAATGATTAGTAAGTCTAGAGAATTATCGCTAAGTGTTTTGGGGGTAGAAGGCGAAATTCCGCCAAAAGTATAATGATTGATCCAATATTCGGATGTTCCTCCTCGCAAAAGGTCACGTATTTCTCTCAGCGTTTCTTTCTCCATTAATTGGGAGAGTAGACCATAAGAACGATGATAGAGATTGGCTAATTGTGCGATGCGGATATGAGGAAAATTGTTAGGGCGTAACCGAAGAAATCGCCAACGGGTAACATCCATTGGTGTTAATTCGAATTTATGTGCCAAATAGTTGTATTCGTGTTTAAGTCTTAAATAATATTCGTCACCGTCCGAGTCACCAAGAATGCCGGCTTGTCCGAAGAAGAGTGCTTCTATTTGGAAGAGGCTGTCTCGGTGCTTATCTGCAGCTCTTAATGGAACTATTTTGGCCCATGCCTCAAAAGCATCGGCATTGAGATTGAAACCGAAGTTGCGGGCTAAAGTAATGAAAAAAGCATCTTCCCAATGATTGTTACAAAATCGTAATCTCTCGATTAAATGGGCGTTTTTCTGTTCAAATCGTTCCGTCTGTAAAGCTGACATCCATGAGTGGATGGTAAGCTTAGAAAGTGATGGGATGATACGGTAACAAGGAGGGTAATAATCGGTGTTTAAAAGTTCTTGAAAGTTTTTCCGTATATGTTCTGGACATGTCAACTGCATTTGGGGAATTGGTTCTCCATTGCTTCGGAATACATCAGTATCCATATGGGTAGCCACATGAAGAATGACATTGTTATAGGTACTATCTAGATGATGTCCATGTTTGAACCAATCTGAAGAATGGGTATGGATTTCTATATTTCCCACCCAAAGGACTCCGTCCAATTTGATTTTGGCATTGAAAAAATCAGGACCGGCATCTCTATTTGCCAGACCTGTATCTATAATTTCTAAATGTTGTCCCGTTGTAGTTGTAAGCTCGTTCAGCGGGAAAATCTTGTGTTTCCACACGTAATGTAGCAGTTGTTCCATATTAAAAAGGTGTAATTTCCCGACAAAAATAAAGGTTTACATTGAAAAACACTATCTTTGTGCTCAAAATAAATGGAAGACAATGAAAATAGCATTAATTGGATACGGAAAGATGGGCAAGGAAATCGAAAAGATTGCCATTGCTCGTGGACATGAGATTGTAAGCATCATCGATATTGATAATCAACAGGACTTTGAGTCGGAAGCCTTCAAGAGTGCAGATGTAGCGATAGAGTTTACCAATCCGATGGTAGCTTATCAAAATTACATGAAAACTTTTGCTGCCGGTGTGAAATTGGTTTCGGGTAGTACCGGTTGGCTGGAAGAGCATGGAGAAGAAGTGAAGCAGCTTTGCACCGAGGGAGGAAAGACCTTGTTTTGGTCGTCTAATTTCAGTTTGGGAGTGGCTGTTTTTTCTGCTGTCAATAAGTATTTGGCTAGCATCATGAACAATTTTCCAGGATACGAAGTCTCTATGGTGGAAACCCATCATGTGCATAAACTAGATGCGCCTAGCGGTACTGCCATTACGCTGGCGGAAGGTATACTTGAAAATTTGGAACGCAAAAGCAAATGGGTTATGGGTACATTAACCGCTCCCGATGGTACTATAAGCGGAACGACAGAATGTGAAGCTAATGAGTTGCCGGTTAGCTCTATTCGTGAAGGCGAAGTACCTGGAATCCATGCTATTCGTTACGATTCGGAAGCCGATAGCATTACCATTACACATGATG
>JAFYPV010000009.1 GCA_017559935.1 Bacteroides sp.
CCATCCTGTTCAGCCAACTTAGCAGCTGATGCTGAAGGACGTACCTGGAAGCCTACGATAATCGCATTAGATGCAGCAGCCAAAGTTACATCAGATTCTGAAATCTGACCAACACCCTTGTGAAGTACGTTCACCTGAATCTGTTCAGTAGACAACTTGATCAACGAGTCGCTCAATGCTTCTACAGAACCGTCCACGTCACCCTTCACAATGATGTTCAATTCGTGGAAATCACCCAAAGCCAAACGACGACCAACTTCGTCGAGAGTCAACATCTTCTGAGTACGCAAGCCCTGTTCACGTTGCAACTGTTCACGCTTGTTAGCTACTTCACGAGCTTCCTGATCTGTATCGAATACGTGGAATGTATCACCTGCAGCCGGAGCACCGTTCAAACCGAGAATCAATACCGGTTCAGCAGGACCTGCTTCCTTGATGCGTTGGTTACGTTCGTTGAACATCGCCTTAACCTTACCATATGCTGTACCAGCCAATACTGTATCACCGATACGCAAAGTACCATTGGACACCAATACAGTTGCTACATAACCACGACCCTTATCCAATGAAGATTCGATGATAGAACCTGTAGCCTTACGGTTAGGATTTGCCTTCAATTCCAACAATTCAGCTTCGAGCAATACCTTTTCCAACAAGTCTTCTACACCCAAGCCCTTCTTAGCTGAGATTTCTTGTGACTGATACTTACCACCCCAGTCTTCCACGAGGAAGTTCATAGCAGCCAATTCTTCCTTAATCTTATCCGGATTAGCAGTCGGCTTATCGATCTTGTTAATCGCGAAAACGATAGGTACACCAGCAGCCATCGCGTGGTTGATCGCTTCCTTAGTCTGCGGCATCACGTTGTCGTCGGCAGCTACGATGATAATAACGATGTCTGTTACCTTTGCACCACGAGCACGCATCGCTGTAAACGCTTCGTGACCCGGAGTATCGAGGAACGTAATGCGACGACCATCTTCCAACTTCACGTTGTAAGCACCAATGTGCTGAGTGATACCACCCGCTTCACCAGCGATTACGTTTGCCTTACGGATGTAGTCGAGCAATGAAGTCTTACCGTGGTCAACGTGACCCATCACGGTTACGATCGGAGCACGTGGTTCCAAATCCTCTTCCGCATCTGCTTCTTCGACAATAGCCTGCGATACTTCCGCACTTACATATTCTGTCTGATAACCGAATTCTTCTGCTACCAAGTTGATGGTTTCTGCATCCAAACGTTGGTTGATAGACACCATCATACCGATGCTCATACAAGTACCGATAACCTGAGTTACAGGAATGTCCATCATGTTGGCCAATTCGTTTGCTGTAACGAATTCGGTCAGCTTCAAGATCTTGCTTTCTTCCTGTTCCATTTCTTCCTGCTCCATCATACGGTCGCGTACATTGTCACGCTTTTCCTTACGATACTTAGCAGCCTTGTTCTTGGTCTTGTTAGTCAAGCGGGCCAAAGTTTCCTTTACCTGCTTTGCAACATCTTCATCGCTTACTTCCACCTTTGGAGCCGGCTTCTTGAAGCGATCCTTATTTGGTTTGCCCTGGTCCTTACCTTGTTTTCCCTGAGCATTATTACCCTTACCAGATGCATCCTTGCCATCCTTACGAAAACCGCCTTGATTGCTTGGAGCATTGATATCAACTCTTTCCTTACCGATACGATTACGCTTTTTCTTCTTGCTAGCTTCATCGTCGGTATCCTTCGCATTCTTATCATCAGTCTTACGGATTTCCTTGATGATGGCATCCTTCATCTGCTTGCGCTGTTCCTGACGAACTTTTTCCTTTTCATCGCGCTCCTTCCGCTTTTCTTCCTTCGATTTCTTCTTCGGACGGGTAGACTGGTTCAAGGCATCCAAGTCAATCTTACCCAAGACGTTGATACCTGACTTTAACTCTGTTGGACGGATTTTAAAAACACCGTCTTCTTCTTGAATATTTATTTTTTCAGAAGTTTCTTTTTCCATGTGTACTTCTTGTGGTTCTGTTTCATTTGCAACCGGAGCTTCAGGTTCCGATTCTTTTTCTTCAATCGGCATCTGAACTTCCTGTTCCGGTTCCTTCACAGGCTCTTCCACCTTTGGCGCAGCAGGACGCTTATTCAAGCTATCCAAATCTATCTTACCAACGGGTTTGAACTTTACTGAAGGACGAAGATCAATTTCTTCTTCCACCTTTTTAGGTTCTTCATAGCCTTCAATAGCAACAGAAACCTTATTACGGTCTTTACTCTGTCTTTCTTGAATGAACTTTTCAGTTTCCTTCTTTAAGTTCTTGTCCGTACTGAACTCCTTCACAAGTTCAGCATATTGTTCTTCGGTAATTTTCGCATTAAGACTTGCCTCAATGACATGTCCCTTCTTCTGCAAGAATTCAACTACCGTCGTTATTCCTACATTTAAATCTCTTGTTACTTTGTTCAGTCTAATCGCCATATTCGTCTTTTAATGATTAAATCTGAGCCTTGGGCGAGATTACTCTTCTTCAAACTCAGCGCTTAAAATATTCAACACCTCATCTACGGTGTCTTCTTCCAAATCTGCCTTTTCGATCAGCATTTCACGCGGTGCATTCAGCACAGCCTTTGCTGTATCAAGACCGATACTCTTAATAGCATTAATGACCCATTCATCAATTTCATCCTTGAATTCATCCAAATAGATGTCTTCATCATCCACGTTTTCATCCAATTCACGATATACATCGATGGTATATTCAGTCAACATACTTGCCAACTTAATATTCATACCACCCATACCGATAGCCAAAGATACTTCTTCCGGTTTCAAATACACTTCAGCCTTCTTGTCTTCTTCATGCATCATGATACTAGAAACCTTTGCAGGACTCAATGCACGTTGGATAAAGAGCTGAATGTTTGAAGTATAATTTATCACATCAATATTTTCATTACGCAATTCGCGAACAATACCATGGATACGGCTACCTTTTACACCTACGCAAGCGCCTACTGGATCAATACGTTCATCATAGCTTTCTACAGCAATTTTAGCTCTTTCACCAGGGATACGAGCAATCTTCTTAATAGTAATCAAACCATCATTGATTTCTGGCACTTCCTGTTCCAACAAACGTTCCAAGAACATCGGCGATGTACGGCTCAAGATGATTTTCGGATTATTATTGCGATTATCCACACGAGCTACCACAGCACGTACAGTTTCACCCTTGCGGTAGAAATCACTCGGGATTTGTTCTGTCTTTGGAAGCAACAATTCATTACCTTCATCATCGAGCAAAAGAATTTCTTTTTTCCAAATCTGATAAACTTCAGCAGCAATGATAGTACCTACCTTGTCAATATACTTATTGTAGAGGCTATCCTTTTCCAATTCTAAAATTTTGGAAGCCAAAGTCTGGCGCAAATTCAAAATAGCACGACGACCAAACTTGGCAAAAATTACCTCATCGGTCACTTCTTCTCCCACTTCATACGACGCATCAATCTTACGAGCTTCAGTCAACGAAATTTCTCTGTTATCGTTTTCCAATTCCTCATCTTCTACCACCACACGGTTACGATAGATTTCAAAATCACCCTTATCCGGGTTAACAATCACGTCGTAATTCTCATCGGTGCCAAACATTTTCGCAATCACACTACGGAATGACTCTTCGAGTACACTAACCATAGTAGTACGGTCAATATTCTTAGTATCCTTAAATTCCGAAAATGTATCAATCAAACTGATTGTTTCTTCTTTCTTGGCCATAATTATTTGAAACTAATTAAGTATTTAGTATATTTTATTTCACTGTAAGCATAAGTCACGTCTTCTTCCACTAACTTCGGACGTTTAGCACCTTCAGGCTTTACTTTCTTCTGAATAGTCAAAGTCATATTTTCTTCATTGGCATCTTTCAACACGCCTTCCAACTTCTTGCCTTCACGAGTAAGCACTTCCACTTCCTTGCCGATATGAATAAGATATTGCTGAAGTACTTTAAATGGTTGTCCGATACCGGCCGAACCAACTTCCAATTCATAATCTTCTTCTTCACGATCGAGCTTCGACTCAATGAATCGGCTGAGTTCTACACAATCATCAATCCATACACCTTCGGCATGGTCGATTTCCACTACAATTTTGTCATCCGGGCTTACCGACAAATCCACCAGAAAATAATCCTTATCTTCCAGCCATTCGTTTACAATCCCACTTACAACGTTTCTGTCTATCATTTATTCACTATTAAGAACAAAAAAAGGGCTTAATCAAGCCCCACCATTCATCCATTTCGCTGCAAATATACAAATTATCCATCAGTGCCACAATATTTTCCTTATTTTTTTATAGTTTTGCGCAAACTATTTATATCATGAGTAGAAAAAGAAACAATCCACATAAAAATTTCATGGTTTTCAATGCCGTATTGTTCATTGCTGTACTTGTTATCACTGGTGCATTCCTATACCTTTCGTTCGTCATGAAACGCGATGCCAACAAAATCGTAACTTACAAAGGACAGTATCACATTGAAATCAGCAACAAATTTGCCGGAGAAAACCTCAGTATTTACATCAACGATAGTTTGTTGGTAAACCAGATTATGCCTGATACATCAATAGTTCTAGACATCAATCGTTTTGCTGAGGAGCATGCGTTAATAATTGTAAACAATGCTACTGATACAGCCACTCCTTTCAATTTAAATAAAAATGGAGGCAAGGTAATAATCAAAAGGCAAAAAGACGAAATTGTCATCGAAGAAACACCGCTACGCTAATGGCCACCCAAAGAAGCTTCCCAGATCCAGATTTCGGGCAAATCATTATCCGTACTCGTATTACAGCAAAAAATATCAGCATGCGTACTAAGAGTGATGGACTATATGTAACAGTGCCTCCACGTTGTTTGTCTTCAAAGATCTTGGCTGTAGTAGATGAATATCGCCCTCGTCTATTGGAAAAATGGGAGAAAGTAGTTCCTCAAACCTTGAATCTAGACTTCAGACTAGATGCTCCCTGCTTTCGTTTACGCATGGAACAAGGAAGTTTTTCACGTTTCACTATTCGACATGAGGAAGAAAGCACCACTATCTTTTGCCCGCCTCATGCAGATTTCTCACAAAAAGCCACCCAAGAACTTCTTCGGAACGCCATCGTCCGAGCTTTAAAAAGAAGCGCAAAAAACTATCTTCCACCTTTACTGAACGAACTCGCCTCGCACTACGGTTTTACATACAAACGAGTAAAAATAACAGGAAGCAAAAGCCGGTGGGGAAGCTGTTCTGCTACAGGAAGCATTAACTTATCATGTTATCTTATGCTACTCCCTCCTCATTTAATGGACTATGTTCTCTTACATGAGCTTACCCATACTCGAGAAATGAACCACGGGCCAAAGTTCTGGACCATTTTGGATGAACTGACGGAGGGTAAAAGTCATACACTCAGGGCTGAATTAAAAAAATTCCGTACCAGTTTTTAACACCGATACGGAATTAACTATTACTTCTTTATAACCGTTCCCCCTTGCTGATGAATAGCCGAAGCCAAAGTTATCACCACTTGTGATACACCGGCATCAATAGCAGAGAATGAGTTTTCCAATTTCGGAATCATCCCTCCTTGAATAACTCCCTTATCTACATACTCACGGAAAAGTTCAGGAGTAATGACCGGAATTACACTATCATCATCATTCTCGTCGCTCAGTACCCCTTTCTTTTCGAAACAAAATACCAAAGTGACATCAAATAATTCCGCCAATGCCTTAGCCGTTTCTCCAGCAATGGTATCGGCATTCGTATTCAACATACTTCCTTGACCATCGTGTGTCAATGGAGCCATTACCGGAACCACCCCCTGACGGATTAGATTGCCTAATAATTCTGCATTTACTTTCTCCACATCACCAACAAAGCCATAATCTACATCTTTAACAGGACGTTTCTTAGAGCGGAAAACATTCATATCAGCGCCTGTCAATCCCATAGCGTTCACCCCTTTAGCCTGCAACCCTGCTACAATATTCTTATTTACCAAACCACCATATACCATGGTTACTACCTTTAAGGTATCTGCATCTGTAATTCGGCGTCCATTTACCATCTTGCTTTCAATACCAAGCTGTGCAGCCAATTTAGTAGCCGAACGGCCTCCTCCATGCACCAACACTTTATATCCTTCGATTGCAGAGAAATCAGCTAACAATTGATTCAATGTGGCTTCCTCTTCCACAATTTTTCCACCAACCTTAATGACGGTAAGTTTTTCTTTAATCATAAATTCAATAAATCTTTTAAGCGTTCTACGGATTGCTGTATCTGATAGCGATCTTCCAGCAACTCGCCATTGAATACATATCTTGCTTTTGTATAAAAAGGTAAGCGTTTTTGAAGTGCCTCCTGAATGAATGACATCAGTTCCTCATCAGTCTTTTTTGCCAACAAAGGACGTTGCTGTTTAGCCACTTTCAATCGGCGGAACAGCACTCTTGTGTCCACATCCAAAAAGACGGTCTCCCCGACTCCATTCATGTAATCCATATTATCAAAGAAGCAAGGAGTTCCTCCTCCTACCGAAATGACCACATTCTCAAAATCACCTGTTTCATGCAACATTCGCCTTTCCACTTCACGAAAACCATCCTCACCACGTTCCGTAAAAATTTGTCCGACAGTCTTATGATAACGTTCTTCTATATACCAATCCAAGTCAACAAAAGTTAACCCCATAGCACGGGCAAACGCTTTTCCCAACGTCGTTTTGCCCGCTCCCATATATCCGAGTAGAAAGATACGTATCATTTTTTCTTCAAGCGTGTTTTACGAGTCTCTCCTTTAGCTTTTTGCAATTCAATAACCTTGAAACATGCATCTAGATTCAAATCCTTTGGTTCAACATTTTCCGGAATCTTATAATTCTTCTTTTCGTAAGAAATATAAGGTCCATAACGGCCATTCAAAATTTGGAGCCCCGGTTCCTCCTCAAATGTCTTGATAATCTTATTTTCGGCAGCTTCTTTTTTTGCAAGAATCAGAGCAACAGCATCTTCAAGCGTCACAGTCATTGGATCTGTTCCCTTTGGTATTGATACAAAAGCATTATTATAACGAACATAAGGTCCGAAACGACCAACACCTATGGTTACAGTCTTTTCTTCATAATCACCTAATGTACGAGGTAACTTGAAACATTCCAATGCTTCTTCCAACGTAATGGTTTCCAAAGCAAGACCTTTAGGTAGCTGCGCAAAGCGAGGTTTTTCCTCATCCTCTACCGAACCAATCTGAATAATCGGACCATAACGACCGATTTTCACAGATACAGGCTTACCACTTACGGTATCAATTCCCAAAATACGTTCTCCCACCTTGTGCTCTGTTTTCGTATTCATGGTTTTATCTACCAATGGATGGAAATTCTGATAGAAAGCATTCATCATACCAGTCCATTCCTTTTCTCCATCAGCAACTTCATCGAATTCCTTTTCCACACTAGCGGTAAAATTATAATCCATGATACCTGGGAAATAATCCATCAAGAAGTCATTAACAACGATTCCCACATCGGTAGGCAATAATTTGGACTTCTCATTACCAGTCATTTCCGATTTGGTTGTTTCAGAAATTTTGCCTGCACTCAGAGTCAATATATCGTAAGAGCGCTTCACTCCTTCCTTGTTCCCTTTTTCCACATAACCTCTCTGTTGAACAGTCGAAATCGTTGGCGCATAGGTAGAAGGTCGTCCAATACCCAATTCTTCCAATTTACGTACCAAGCTAGCTTCTGTGTATCGAAGCGGACACATCGTAAAACGTTGGGTAGCCGCAACTGTTGCTTTTCCCAAGTTCTGCCCTACCGCTAGCGTAGGTAATAAACGGCTTTCGTCTTCCTGTTCATTTTCATCATCGTATGATTCTTTATAGACACGAAGGAAACCGTCAAAAGTAATCACTTCGCCAGTTGCAATGAACACTTCATTGCTATTACTGATAGAAATGGTAGCCGTAGTCTTTTCCAATTCAGCATCAGCCATTTGAGAAGCGATCGTACGCTTCCAAATCAACTCATATAACTTTTGCTCTTGGGCAGTTCCACTTATCTTCTCATTCGCCATATAAGTAGGACGGATAGCCTCATGAGCTTCTTGTGCACCCTTACTCTTTGTCGCAAACTGACGAGTTTTTACGTAGTTTTCACCCATCAATTCAATAATGGTTTGACGACTGGTTCCTAAAGCCAAATCCGACAGATTCACAGAGTCAGTACGCATATAAGTAATTTGTCCACTTTCATACAAACGCTGTGCAATGACCATTGTTTGCGACACCGAGAATCCCAATTTGCGAGCTGCCTCCTGTTGCAAAGTAGAAGTTGTAAACGGAGGTGCAGGAGATTTTTTGGATGGTTTGGTTACAATATCCGTAATATTAAAGGAAGCATCCTTACAAGTTTCCAAAAAGGCACGAGCCTCTTCCTTTGTCTTGAAGCGGGTACCCAATTCAGCTTTCACTTCCGATTTTTCCCCGTCTTCACCCGGGACCTCGAATATAGCAGTTACTTTATACCATGATTCACTCACAAAAGCATTCACCTCACGTTCACGCTCCACAATCAAGCGTACAGCTACCGATTGAACACGACCGGCCGAAAGAGCCGGTTTCACCTTTCTCCACAACACCGGAGAAAGTTCAAAACCCACAATACGGTCCAATACACGGCGCGCCTGTTGGGCATTCACCAAATTCACATCAATATCACGAGGATTTTCAATTGCTTTCAGAATCGCATTTTTCGTAATTTCATGAAAAACAATACGCTTGGTCTTGGCTGGATCTAATCCCAACACTTCAAACAAGTGCCATGAAATAGCTTCTCCTTCGCGGTCCTCATCGGATGCGAGCCAAACCATATCGGCTTTCTTGGCTTCGGTCTTCAACTCCTTCACCAATTTCTTTTTGTCTTCCGGTATTTCATATGTAGGTCGATAGCCATTTTCCACATCAATACTAAACTCCTTCTTCTTCAAATCACGAATATGTCCGTAACTAGAAAGGACTTTATAATCATCTCCCAAGAACTTCTCGATGGTTTTTGCTTTGGCAGGTGACTCTACAATCACAAGGTTTTTCTGCATAGTCTTTTAAATTTGGGGGCAAAAGTAGAAAAAAAAGCAGAATCACACCTATATAATAAGGTATGTTTCTGCTTTTTTACTTAAAATGTCTTAAATTCGAATGTTTTTCCTTAGAATCGAAGAGAAACACCTCCTAGGAAGTTTAATTTCTGAGCCGGATAAACATCATGTTTTACATATTCCTTGTTCAGAAGATTATTTACTTTAGCGAAGATGCTCAAGTTTTTCAGAAGAGCATAATCGGCACCTGCATAAAGATTGCCGATTGGATCCCCAACAAAGTCATTACAACGTTTTACATATTCATAACCGGCATGAATTCTTAACCCTTCCAAGACTTTAGCACCAACTTCAGTCATCACTTCCAATTCCGGCTTCAAAGACAAAGCAGACTCAGAAGGATCTACTCCAATCCAATCCGTATTCTTATAGTTCCAATGATAATAAGTTCCCTTCAACGAGAAATCCACTAGGTCCTTATAATCATATTTCAATTCTGCCGTACCATAGAATACGTTGGTCTTTCCATACATATTTCTGGCACACCAAAACGGATAGCCCTCTCCTAACGTTAAACACACATCATTCTCACGAACCTGATAACCTCCACTCAAAAGAAACCACCAACCATTCATCGGCGATGCTTTCAAACCAAGTGCAGCATCCAACGTCATATAAGTAGGTTTCATACCATTCTCATAGAAGTAAGGAGTAATATCAGTTAATTCATAAAAACTAGAAATCTGTCTTCCGCCTTCCGCTCTGGCAAACAACACATAACTATCCGAGAAAATATATTCTACGTTCACATCCGGAGATACATAAACCTTACTATCTTCTCCTCCTTTCCAATCAACATGGGCACCGATACGAACTTTCCAGTCATCACTATGTGTAAGGAAATAAGGATTACCCTCAATTGCCGTCCAGTCTTCTGTTGCATCAGAAGCATAAGAATAATTGTCTACATTTACCTTCAAACCCAAACGGCCACCATTGGATAATTGCTTCCATACATCACCATTCAAATAAAGATTTGTTTCCTTATTCTTGTTTTCAGGGCTTATTAATGGATATTTTTCACCGAAAGACTTCATTCCGAGTTCTGCCGCAAACTGTATCGGCATATCCTTGCTTGAAGAAGCAAAACCCATATAAACATTAGCCAATGTCTGATGCTGTTTATCTGAAGGAACATAATTGAATACTTGTGAACGGAATGCCCCACCCAACAAGAAATCAAAGTTCTTGAAAGCATGGCGATAATCCAACCCTACTTTGGTATTATACAAACGAGACTTCCAGTCTTGACCTTGTATACTCGCAAGATCTCCATTCCATCCATCCAAAGATGCCGCTACATTCAAGCGATCCGTCTTCGATATATCCCACAAATATCCCAACTTCGCATCTACATTGCCGTTGTTTCCATATCCAGCACGGAGATAACCCCGATAGGCAGCATCCGCTTTCCATTCCTTAACTATCGGATCCATGGCTTGATAATTCCACGCACTAACTGGGCGTACAGAACTAGCGTAATCAATATGCGTCTTCGGAACAGTAGGTTCTTCTACCTTAGGAAGCACATTGATTTTCGAAGCATCCATGACTGTCGGGTTATATTGATTCTCTACCACAACTGTGCGAACAAGTGTAGTATCTTGTTGAGCATGAGCAATACCTAATGCCCATATCCCCAAACTTAATATAACGAGTTTCTTTTTCATACCATTCTTTTTTATTCATTCAATTTTCCCAATCGACTTTCAATCATGCCAGCAATATCATCATCTGCCTGATAATTCTGTTTCAATGAGAGCAAATATTGACGAGCTTCAAGCTTACGGTCGAGTTTTGCATAAATGTCAGATAACAAGACAAAGCCACGGGCCAACCAATAAGTATGCGGTGTACTTACTTCCAAATAGTTCAACACTTCTTTTTCGGCTTCGGCAGTCTGTCCTACATCAAACAGATATTGTGCCAAACGGTATTTCGCCTCTGCACCATACACGTTGCGAGTATCTTTTGCCAGCACTTTCCAGTCTTCTATTGCATGTTTCATCTCATTGGCTGCCACCAATGCCTTCGCCCTATAATGACGAGCTTCCGCTTCCAATTCCGGAGTTACTTTCGCATCTGCAAGAACTGCCGTTGCCGCCAAAATAATTTCTTCGTTGTTACCTGAAATCGCAGCACTACGGAGCATACCTGTTTCTGCCATTTGGCGACGTTCAGGTGTAGACACCCGATCCTTCAATAGTTTATAAAGTTCTAAAGACTTGGTGTAATCCTTAGCCAAATAGGCCATTTCCGCACTCATCATCATAGCTTCTTCCGAATATTTATTGTTCGGATACTCCAAGACTTTATTCAAATGAGCCGTTGCACTCTCATAATTTTTCTGATTATAATCAATCAAACCTATGTAATAGTTGGCATTCAAACTAAAGGCTCCTTCCGGGAAAGTCTGAAGATAACGTACAAAACTATTACGGGCATCAACAGTTTCACCGCGCATATAAACGCGTTCGGCTGCCACATAAGTCAACGAATCACGCTCATTTACATCAAAATTCGCACCTCCTGGAATTGTAGATGCAAAATCAGCATATTCATCTACCTTGTTCAAGTCAATATAAATGGATTTCAAATCGCGTTGCGCCAAACGGGCTTCTTCACTTCCCGGATAATTATTGATAACTTCCTTATAGGCAGCAATAGCTTCTGAGTATTTATCGTCCTGATAATACAACAAACCCACCTCATTCGCCGCCCGACGAGCCATATGACTCTGCGGGAAATTCTTCACCAACAATTGGAAACGTTCAATAGCATTTCCATTGTCCTCCAATTGGACGAACGCACGACCTTGTTCATACAAGGCATCGTCAATGTATTGTGATTGTGGATAATTCGTAATCAACTGGTTCAAGGATTGAATCTTACCATTATAATCCCGCTGCAAACCTTTCACAAAACCCTCTTGAAACAAAGAATAATCGGCCAATGACGGATCTATCTGTTCCGCCTTTTTGTAGCTTTGACGAGCGCTATCAAAATTACGGACGTAAAAGTTACAATCTCCCATACGATTATAAGCATCAGCCAACACCTGACGATTGTTATTGTTCGCTTCGCTCACAAAACGATTGAACCAATTCAAAGCACCGCTATAATTCTTCTGCTTAAAATCTGTATAACCCAAATTATAAAGTGCCAAACCATATTCCTGACTACGTTTATCCTTTACCAAACTCAAATATCGGCGTAAGTCTTGTCCTGCATTCTTATAATTTTCCAATCGATAGTTCGCTTCACCTCTCCAATAATAAGCCTCAGCTTGAGTCATTGCATTGTATTGACCTACTTCCAACGACCGATTGAAGTATTGGAGTGCATCCGTAAATTTCGCATTGGCGAAAGCTTGTGTACCCAATCGGAACAGAATCTTTTGCTTGGCCTCCATGATTCGAGGTCCCGGTTTCGAAATCTTAGCTATAGACTTCAATGCCGCATCATAACTGCGGGTATTCATATAAACTTCCACCAAATAATCATTCACCCTTTCACGATATCGAGAATTCGGGAACTCATTCAGGAAACGTTCAAAAACGGTTACCGATTCTGCAAATGGCGAGTAAGACGTTTCATGGATACAAAGTGCGTAATTATATAATGCCTGCTCCTTTACCGCCTTGTCATCCTCCATAATAGACGCCTGTTCAAATGACATGCGCGCTTGGTTACGGTCTTTCAGCTGCAAATAGGCCAAACCCATATGCAAATAAGCATTCTGCGCTAAAGCATCACGTTCCAATGTTGTCTTTCCCAACATTTCCGTAGCCTTTGAATAAGCTCCGGTATGATAATAACTCATACCTAGCTCATACATCGCCTTTCGTTGAGGAGACATTGTTTTTTCCATGTAACCTTCCAATGAAGCTACCGCTTTCAAATAATCTGCCATACCATAACGAGCCTCCCCTTGGATACGCATCATTTCTGCCTCATCCTTGTGCCCAGCATGATGTTGCAAATATTCCGAAGCAACTTCATCAGCCAATTTATTTTCTCCACGGAGCAGATAAATTTCACCTATATAATATGGGACAAGCGCACCATACACATCATCTTGCTGTAATGCTGTAAAAGTTGTCAAAGCTTGATCGTACCGACCCTCTACATAGTCAATATAACCTAAATTATATATCGCATCTACTTGATGCGTATCACTCATGCCTTTCAACAAAGAAAACCACACTTTCGCTTCATTCAAATCGCCAACTTTCAAATAAGCAGTAGCCAACTTCAAAGCGGCTTCATCGCGTTCCTTATCCGCTAAAGCATCTAAATCACACGAACGATACAAGGCAATAGCTTCCTGATACTGGCCTTCTTCAAAATAAACCGAAGCAATCATCGACTCCACTCGGTTAGCATGTCTGGAATCCGGATATTGCTTCAAATAAGTTTCCAACAACTCAATGCTGTTTTCCGATTTCAATTCATATTCTTTACAGACACGGGCATATTCCTTATCCCCTGCCACATCTTTTGGCAACACTTGTTGAGCCATCCCCGAGACGGAAAGGCTCATCAAAGCAGCCACCCAAACCATTCTTTTCTTCATCTTTTATTTGGTTATGTTATGTTCCTTCAAAAATCGTCTTACTCCCTCACGTACCGAATCCAATCCGAATTCTTCGGGATTCACTTCTTGCAAAGGCATCCAAAAAGAATCGGCCACATCATCCTTAGCCTCCAATCGACTATTATCTTTTACCCGGCAAAGGAAAAATTGGTCAAGTGTATGTACCAAGAAACCCGAATATAAATAAGTATTCGGTAATGAAAACCGATATCTAGCTTCTACAACTTCCAAACCTGTTTCTTCCAACACTTCACGAGCTACACCTTCTTCTCCCGTCTCATATCGGTCTACAAATCCACCAGCTAAATCCAACGTACCTTTGGCAGGCTCTTTAGCACGACGACACACCAACAACTCCTCTTTCTCATTCAAGATGAAAGCTACCGTAGCCGAACTTACATTGAAATAATACACAAATCCACAATCGGCACAACGTTTCGATTTTTCATTGTTTTCAATAAAAGCAGGTGAACCACATTTGGGACAATATTTAAATAAATCCAACGGATGCATTTTTCAAGTTTTTAGATTCATCCACAAAGATAACATTTCCATTACAGAACTTTGAAACATTTAAAAGAATATCCTTTCTTTTTTTAAGAGAAAAAACATAATAAAAGCTAAATAGGCAATTTTACTGCCATATACTTCAAGATCCGGAACTTTACAAAATGTTTAAAACAGCCGGAACAACCAAAGAAGCATAAAGCTAGCTAAAATCAAAAAAAAACTAAAAATTGCTCCATTTACCCAATAATACAAGAAATTTCTTCTACAAAAGTGCTACAATTCAAAACTATCACTTATATTTGCTTACAGAAAGACAATTAATAAAAATCTAATCATCATGGAGAAAATAGACAAACTTGACAGACAAATATTAGAAATCATCTCTCAAAACGCTCGTATTCCGTTCAAAGATGTAGCAGCAGAATGTGGTGTTTCCCGTGCAGCTATCCATCAACGTGTTCAACGTCTGATAGATATGGGTGTCATCATCGGTTCAGGCTACAATGTAAACCCGAAGAGCTTGGGTTACCGCACTTGTACTTATGTAGGTATCAAATTGGAAAAGGGATCAATGTATAAGGATGCGGTAAAAGAGTTGAAGAAAATTCCTGAAATTGTTGAATGCCATTTTACAACAGGTAACTATACCATGTTGACCAAGCTTTATTGCCGTGACAACGAACACTTGATGGAACTTTTGAATTCCAAGATTCAGGAAATTCCGGGCGTAACAGCAACTGAGACTTTAATCTCTTTGGAACAAAGTATCAAGAAAGAAATTCCTATCTGCAAAAACTGATGGAAGGAATCATTATCGGCATCAGTACTTTTCTCATCATAGGACTTTTTCATCCTGTTGTGATTAAAGCAGAATATTATTGGGGCACCCGCTGTTGGTGGGTGTTCCTTTTATTAGGTATCGCAGGCATCATTGGTTCGCTATTGATTAGTGATATCCTGATTTCTTCCCTATTGGGCGTCTTTGCCTTCTCATCTTTCTGGACCATCAAGGAAGTATTCGATCAACGCAAGCGAGTATTGAAAGGTTGGTTTCCGATGAATCCTAAACGAAAGCATGAATATGAGTCATAAAAGAAGAGCATCCTTTTCGAGGATGCTCTTTTATTTTTAAGCCGGATTATATACTTGCAATTTCCGCTCTCCTTTCATGGCACAATAAGCATTGTATGCCAATGACCCCATTTCATCCTCACCCGGCATCATCACTATCGGAGCTAAATAGTCAATCCATGGCATGAATATCTTCATGCAATATTCACTATGAGCGATACCTCCTGTCACAATAATGGCATCGACTTGCCCTTTCAATGCAACATAACGTGCACCTACTTCCCTCGCAATGGTATAGAACATGGCATCAACCACACTCTTGAATGGTTCCTCACCAGCTTCCGCCTTGGCGGCAATAGTAATCATATCATTCATACCCAAATGCGCTGAAAGACCTCCACGACCATTAAGCATCTTCTTGATTTGTAACTTGCTGAATCGGCCACTGAAGCAAAGATCCACCAACTGACCAGCCGGAATGGTACCAGCACGCTCGGTACTGAAAGGACCATCTCCATCAAGTGCATTGTTTACATCAATTACTGAACCTTTACGGTGAGCACCAACAGAAATACCTCCGCCCAAATGAACGACAATCAGATTCAAATCTTCATAGTCCTTCCCGATAGAAGCAGCATATTTACGGGAAACCGCCTTGCTGTTCAATGCATGGAAAATAGACTTTCGTTCTATATCAGGAATACCTGTATATCGGGATTCTGGCATGAACTCATCTGCCACTTCCGGATCGGCAATGTAAGCCGGGCATTGGCATTCCTCCGCCAACTCAACAGCTATCAAAGCACCTAAGTTACAAGCATGCTCCATCTCTGCATAAGTCAAATCATGTATAATCTTTTCATCGATGGCATAGATACCACTCGGTGTAGGTTTCAACAGACCACCACGGGCAATCACCGCATCAAATTGTACAGGAATACCCGCCTTTTCCAACATATCACGGACAAACTGTTTGCGATACGGTAATTGTTCAATAATATGTGTATAGTTTGCCAAGTCTTCCAATGGGTGATGGGCACCCCCTACCCATATCGGTTTATCGTCTTCATACAAAGCCAACTTAGTAGAAGTCGAGCCAGGATTGATTACAAATATCTTCATTATATCATTTATTTTTTAGTATCACTACATACGCAGGCAAAAGCCAGACTATAGAATTTGGAGTTACCCGAATCAGCACGCGATGGCACCACCACCGGAGCCGTAGTCCCCTGCAACATACCCGCCATGTTGGCATCGCCAAACAAAGAAAGGGTCTTATAGAAAGTATTGGCAGCAATGATATTCGGGAAAATCACCATATCGGCATGCCCCACTACAGGTGAATTGATACCTTTTACTTCACCGCTATGCGAATCGCAAGCCGTTTTCACATCCATAGGACCGTCCAAATACATCTCACCATATTCTCCCGCTTCGGCACGCTCTTTCAAAGTCACATAGTCAAGAGTAAACGGAAACTTCTCATTAACCTTTTCCGTACAATGCACCAAAGCAATACGAGGAGCATCAATACCCATTTTTCGGCATACATCTACATTGTATCGAATCATCGCATCAAAATGGTTGATAGCCGGATTAGGAATTACTGCTGCATCCGAGAAAAACAATAATTTATTATAGGTAGGTATCTGCGCCACGGTAATATGGCTCAACACATTTCCTTTTGGCAATAAACCATGCTCCTTATTCAATACGGCACGAAGCAAGTTATCGGTATTGATAATCCCTTTCATCAGCACATCGGCATGACCTTCTCGAACCAAGAGTACGCCCTCTTGAGCTGCCACGTCAGGACTGCTAGCTTCAAACACCTTGACATGTTCAGGATATTGTTGACGAATGTATTCCGCATTCAATAAATGAGGAGTGTCCGCTACAAGCAAAAAATCGGCAAACCCTTCACGCAGACTACGGATAATGACGTACTCTGTATGAGGGTCGTTCGGACAAACCACCACCACACGTTTGCGTTCTTTCATCGCACGCAAACGACTAACCAAACTGGAAAAATCCTGTATCGGTTCCATTCACATTAGATTTTTGTTTAGAACAATACAAAGATAGAAAATTTCTCAGAGATAGACGATTTCGTGTTTCTTTTTTGTTCAGAAAAGAAAAATGGACAATCAAAAACGAACAAAGTGTCCGATATCGGACACTCCCAGCTAATACACTTCTTTTGATTTTCAACGACTTACACTTCTGGCACGGTTCTTGCTATATAAAAAACGAATCATGAACGATAATAAAACAATCAATCTATGGATAGAGAAATACCGAAAGACGTCCGCCAAAAGGAACGCAACAAAAAAATCATGAAAATAGGTGGCATTGCCGCTGGAATCATCTTATGCATGAGTATACTTATTTCTTTCATGCAGAGCAGTGTGAAACGGCGTGACCTTGTGTTTTCAACAATAGATAACGGAACTATCGAAGTCAGCGTCAGCGCATCGGGTAAGGTAGTACCGGCTTTTGAAGAAATCATCAATTCGCCCATCAACAGCCGTATCATTGAAACTTACCGAAAGGGAGGTGATAGTGTGGAAGTAGGTACTCCAATCTTAAAACTCGATTTACAAAGTACCGAAACAGCCTACAACAAACTTTTGGATGAAGAACAGATGAAGCGTTATCAGTTGGAACAATTAAAGGTAAGCAATGAGACGTACCTCAGTAATTTGGCAATGAACGTCAAAGTCAGTGCCATGGAACTAAGCCGCAAGGAAGTAGAGCTTCGCAACGAACGTTACCTCGACAGCATTGGTTCTGGAACTACCGACAAGGTACGTCAAGCCGAATTAGCTTATAACAAAGGTAAGCTGGAACTGGAACAACTCCGCCAACAATACGAGAACGAAAAGAAAGTGAAAGCAGCAGATTTAAAAGTGCAGGAACTAGAGTTTAACATTTTCTCAAAAGGCTTGGCCGAAATGAAGCGTACACTGGACGATGCCCAAATCCGTTCGCCACGCAAAGCCATTCTTACGTTTGTAGAAAGCCAGGTAGGTGCACAAGTATCGCAAGGCCAGCAGATTGCTATTATCTCAGACTTGAGTCACTTCAAGGTAGAGGGTGAAATTGCCGACACTTATGGCGACAGGGTAGCTGCCGGCGGCAAGGCCATTGTCAAAGTAGGTAGCGAAAAATTGGAAGGCACCATCAGCAGCGTAACTCCTCTTTCAAAGAATGGGGTTATCTCCTTCACCGTACAACTCGCCAACGATAGCCACAAGCGTCTTCGTTCAGGCTTAAAAACCGATGTCTATGTGATGAATGCCGTGAAAGAAGATGTTATGCGCATTGCCAATGCTTCTTACTATGTAGGACGAGGCGATTACGAACTCTTTGTACTCGATAGCGAAAACGAAATCGTGAAGCGCAAGGTGAAGTTGGGCGACTCGAACTTCGAGTATGTAGAAGTGGTAAGCGGACTCCAACCAGGCGACCAAGTGGTGGTCAGCGACATGAGTAGTTTCAAGAACAAGAATAAACTGAAAGTAGAATAACAAACATAAAATATCCATATATGATTAAACAACATTTCAAGCAAGCATGGACGATGATGCGACAAAACAAACTCTTCACGTCTATCTATGTAGCGGGTACAGGACTTTCCATCGCCTTTACCATGGTACTATTCATTATCTATTATGTGAAGTTTGCTCCGATTTATCCAGAATACAACCGCGCCCGGACACTAGTTATCAGCCATTCGGCTATAGCTCAGGAAGGAGCAAATAAATGGAACAATTGTAGCAGTGGCGCCAGTCCCAAGATAGCAGAGCTAGTTAAGGGATTGCCACACCTCGACCAAATAGGAATAGGAACAATGGTACCTCCAGTGTTTGGAAGTTCTGTACTACTTCCACAATCCAACGAACAACTGGAAGTAACCCAAGGCATGGTAGATGCCGGATTTTGGAAAGTCTTCACTTTCCGATTTTTGAACGGCAAACCGTTCGATGAAGAAACCGTGGAAACTTCCCTTCCCGTAGCCGTGCTTACAGAAAACTTAGCCAAGCGAATTTTTGCCTCGACTGATGTCGTAGACAAATACTTCAGACTTGACGGTAAAGAAATAAAGGTAGTAGGTGTAGTGGCAGATGTCACAGGAGCCACACCAGCAACAGCAGCCGACCTTTACTTACCTTTATTTTATGGCGATATTGGCAATTTGATTCGTCCAAGTAAAAATCCTAGGGGATTATTAGGAAGTAACGCAAACATCTACTTAACCGCCACTTCTGAAGACGATGTGGAAACCCTCCGTACCGAAGTCATCGATGTATTGAACCGATACGACCAAGAGGACAAGCAATGGGTACACTTTTGGATGGACCAACCAGATGTATGGTGGAAGAATACGTTCCGTAACTCATGTAGTAATGCTCCCGATATTCTGGGAATCATTCGAGGCATCCTCTATATGCTGTTAGCCTTACTCTTTATCCCTGCCATGAACCTTTGCGGAATGATTTCTTCGCGAATGGACGAGCGCATGAGTGAACTCGGTGTACGCAAGGCGTATGGAGCTACCAATGTAAAATTGGTTTCACAAATCCTGACCGAAAACTTTTTGCTTACCTTGGCAGGTGGATTAGTAGGATTAGTCTTGGCTTATTTTGTCGCCTTGACAGGTAGCGAATGGATATTCAACTTGTTTGATACACTCGTGATACCGGGTGGTGTCAACCCTTCGTTCACGGTAGAGATGCTGTTCAATCCCATCCTTTTCTTGACGGTCTTCGGGTTGTGCGTGCTCCTTAACCTGATTTCAGTTTTAGTTCCTACTATTTTGGCACTTCGCCATAGTATTATTTATACGATTCAATCAAAAAGATAACACATTATGATCAAAACGACACTCAAACAAATATGGAACCAGCGACGCACCAACGGCTGGATATTTCTGGAAGTCATTATTGCAGGATTCTTCCTTTGGACAGTCATCGACCCTGTATATGTACTCATGGTCAATACCTTGGAAGACAAAGGATACGAAGAAAAAGGACGTTATGTCTTACAACTCGGAGCATACGGTGCTAACCACGGAATGCGTGACACCACTATTACCAGAAACATGCGAAAGGAAGCTTTCTATCGTTTCATTAAACTAATACGTGAACAGCCCGAAGTGGAATCGACATACGTTGCCTTGTATAGCTCCATGCCTAATACCGGAGGTTGGAGCGGTGGAGAATATTATCCCGACACACTTACTATGAAAAATGACTCGAAGGAAGAAAAATATACCCATGCCCAACAATACCAATTATTGCATGCTGAAGGATGTGACATCTTCCGCACCCTAGGAATCAAAGACATACACACTGGCAAAGAATTAATAATGCCCCAAGATGCAGCCTTACGGAATTTGTGTTTCATTTCCGAACAATTCGCACAAAAGATGTTCGGAACAACAGAAGTCATTGGACAGAAGGTTTATTCTTACGATAAACAACAATGGGAAATCGGCGGGGTCTTCCAAGACATAAAAAACAGAGACTATAATGCATCCTATCCACTATTTATCTTTCTAAGCAAAAATCTCAGCATGAATGACTACATACACAAAAGCACTTTCATCGTCTTCCGTTTGAAGGAAGGTGTAGATTTCGATGCTTTCAATGAACGTTTCAAGAAGGAAGTGGCTCCACACATGAATCAAGGAAATTTCTACTTCAAAGGCTTCCAATCGTTTGCTGATTTACGCCATGATTTAGGAACAATGAGCGGAGTATACAACATCCTCCGTTTAAAACTCAGTTTAGCCGGATTCACCCTACTCTGTATCTTTCTTGGCATGGTAGGTACCTTCTGGATTCGATGCAATGCCCGCCGTCAGGAAATTGGATTGATGCGAAGCATGGGAGCTACCGAAGAAAAAATCAAGAAACAGTTCTTGACTGAAGCCGCTATATTGGTGACGGCAGCCTTCGTGTTCTCGCTTATCCTAGTGGTAAACTTCGTGGTAATGACAGATGGCATGGCACAACAAACAGTAAACGGTGATCCAAACTTTGCCCTTGTCAGCGAATGGCTCTTACCAGGCGTGCAGTTCGCCATGGTAAGCCTCATCACTTACCTCGCTTTGCTCGTCATTGCATTAGTGGGCACACTGATTCCGGTTCGCAGAGCCGTGAAGGTACTTCCGGCAGATGCATTGCGGGATGAGTAAAAAGAAGCTTCCCCTTTCTTTTCAATCTTCAAGAAAGGGGAAGTTATTTTTATAGTTGTGCCAATAATTCTTCGGGCAATAAAACTGGAATCCTGGAAAGAACAAAATCCTTCTTGTTTCTTGTTACAATTACATCTACATTGCCTGTTAAGGCTGAATAATATTGTAAGGCATCTTCGTAATCATCAAAAGAAGAAGCCAAAGCAGCATCCACAACACTTTCATCAGCTGTTGTTATTCGGGAAAGTTGTCTGAAATTGCTTAACAGTTTTCTCATTCCTTCCTTTCCATGCTTTCTTAGAAGATAGGATGCTGTAGCATAAGTCATTGGAGAAACAAACAACGTTATCTTCTTTTGATATGCCAATGTAAACAATTTGACGGCATCTACATAAAAAGGCGCTCGTTTATCCAATAAATCGATAACGATATTGGTATCTAAAAAAACTTTCATCATTTGTATTTTTCCTCCATATACTGATGATAAGCCTCACGCCCATTTATATCATTTTCAGCCACAGGATTTCCTGCCCCCAATAAACTTAAAACAATATCGGGCACTTTTTCGTCCTTCTCCTGAATCGGATTTTGTTGAATCAGATTCAATAAGAATCTTTCTATGATTAAAGACAAATTTTCGCCCTTTTCGGCTGCGTATGCCGAAGCCCTATCCACAATCATTTTATCCAATGAAATCTGAGTTGTCATCATAATCCTTTTTTATTTAGTTGTTACAACAAAGATAACATAAAAATCAATGATAACGAACTTCTTTTACTTTAATTTATGCTTTTGACACCATTTTTAGCCTGTTCATATCATTTGCAACGATTATTTCCGTACACTCCCAGTGTCCGAAGATAAACAAGGTGTCCGAAAACGGACACCTTTCTTTTTACATTTTATACTCATTATCAAATACTTATATTTCTGGCACGGTTTTTGTATTATTAAGGGCAATAGTAACAAAATAAAATAGAAACATTATGACTACAATGATTAAACTTACAGGTATCAACAAGATTTACCGTACAGAAGAAATTGAAACACAAGCACTCGAAAATGTCAACCTCGAAGTAAAGAAAGGCGAATTCCTCAGCATCATGGGACCATCCGGATGCGGAAAGTCGACACTCCTCAACATCATGGGATTGCTAGACACCCCTACTTCGGGAAGCATCGAAATTAACGGCACACACACAGAAAACATGGGCGACAAAGAACTGGCAGCTTTCCGTAACAAGACCCTTGGTTTTGTATTCCAAAGCTTTCATTTGATTAATTCTCTCAATGTCATTGACAACGTGGAGCTTCCATTGCTCTACCGCAAGATGTCATCTTCGGAACGCACGGCTCTTGCCAAGCAAGTCTTGGAACGCGTCGGCCTTAGCCACCGCATGAAACACATGCCTACCCAGCTCTCGGGTGGTCAGTGCCAGCGTGTGGCTATCGCCCGTGCCATTGTAGGCAATCCGGAAATCATCCTCGCCGACGAACCGACCGGTAACCTTGACTCAAAGATGGGTGCCGAAGTAATGGACTTGCTCCATCAATTGAATAAGGAAGATGGACGCACCATCGTCATGGTAACACACAACGAAGCACAAGCCAAGCAAACCGCCCGTACCGTACGATTCTTCGACGGCCGTCAGGTGGAATAAATTATAAAAAGGTCAAAAACAGGTTACACTAGTGTCACCACACGATAACTATCTGTTTTACAGAGTATAATAGTGAATCCTCAAACATTCAAGGAGGTTTCACAAGGTTCACACTTCAAAATCCATGTGAAACCTGTGAAACTAGGTGAAACATGCAAAGGCACACTCAAAGAATCTACTAATCAACAAGTTAGACGAGCGTGAAACTTGTGAAACCTTTTTTCGAATCTTGCTATTTCTAAACACAAAGAAAAAACGCCTAGACGTTTGACCTAAAACGCTTCGGCGTTTCATCCAAAACATCGAAGCGTTTTAAAAAAACAATTAATTGATTGTAACAATGATTAAACAATACATCACACAAGCCATAGCGCAACTACGCCAACACCCCATCATCAGTGCGGTGAGCATCATCGGGACGGCACTGGCCATCTTCCTGATTATGCTCGTGGTGATGATGCAACAAGTAAAGACCGCTCCGTTTGCTCCGGAAAGCAACCGCGACCGGTTCCTGCATGTACACTTCATGAGTCTCCGTATCAAGAATTCAAACGGAAATGGAGAAAGTAATCAGCCGATGAGCGAACGCACCATTAAAGAGCTGTATCAATCGTTGAAGACTCCCGAAACCGTAACCATCTATACC
>JAFYPV010000102.1 GCA_017559935.1 Bacteroides sp.
CGAGTTCAGGAGCATTCTGCTTCAAGTATTCGCCAATTTCTTGAGCAGTTTGCTCTGGTCCTTTCTTGCTCATCTTCAAGAATGGGAACACTACGAGAGTCAAGTGACCTTCAAATTCCTTCTTGGTCTTCTGAAGTTGCACCATTTTCTCTGCTACTTCTTGACCATAAAGATTATTCAATGCCGCAATCACGGTTGCGGTCAATTTTTGTTCGATATTCATAAATTAAGCGCTTATTTTCATTATTAAGGTGCAAAGATAGAGGTTTTCTTTGAGAAGTTTCCTCTTTATCTAACAGAAAATCATAGATTATTTGTACTTTTGCGACCGCAAATGAAAACGTATATGACACCCTACTTCGAAAAACTAACCGCAAACATTACAGACTTCAGCGATTTTATATGCGGATATCCCATGTTCTTGTTACTCATTGGGGGAGGTTTGATTCTTTTTTGTTACTCCAAGGCTGTTTCCATTCGTTGCATTGGACACTCCATGAAAGCTTTAACTCATTCCAACAATAGTGGAGAAGGCCAAATCAGTTCATTCCAAGCATTGATGAGTGCCATTGCTTCTACAGTAGGTATGGGAAACATTGCCGGTGTAGCCATTGCCATTACAGTGGGCGGTCCTGGTGCCATCTTCTGGATGTGGGTAAGTGCCATTGTAGGAATGTCGACTAAGTTTTTCGAAGGTGCATTGGCCATTATGTACAAAGGCCGTGACTCTGCCGGCCAACCGCAAGGTGGGGTAATGTATATTCTGGAAGAAGGCTTGGGCAAGCGTTGGCGTCCATTAGCCGTTTTCTTTGCTATCGTAGGATTAATCGGAACACTTTGTGTAATGCAAGCCAACCAATTAGTTGAGTCGGTCACCACTGTGTTTACTACTCCTATGGGTATTGAAAACACATTGGGATTGCGTTTCATCATGGGACTAATCATTGCTGCTATTGTAGGTTGTGTAGTGATTGGAGGCATCAAACGCATCTCTGTCATTTCGTCGAAAATTGTACCTACCATGGTAGGATGCTATATGTTATTAGTGCTTGTCATCATCTTGCTTAATCTAGACAAAATACCGAGTGTATTCGCTTCCATTTTCCATTCTGCTTTCAACTTCGAAGCGGGATTAGGAGGCTTTATCGGTACAGCGCTTACCGGTGCCCGCCGTGCAGCTTATGTCAACGAAGCAGGTGTAGGTACAGCCTCCATGATGCACGGAGCTTCGCGCAATGACAACCCTATTCGTGAAGGCTTGGTAGCCATGATAGGACCTGCTATCGATTCCGGCCTTGTATGTACGCTTACAGCACTTCCTATCCTCATTGCGGGTAATTATGCTTCATCAGGAGGCATCAAGGGATTGTATATTGCACTCAACTCATTCGAGCATTTGCTCCCTGGCTATGGACAATACCTACTAATGGTCATGGTGTTTTTCTTTGCCTTCTCTACCATGTTCTCTTATTCATACTATGGTTTGAAGTGTACAGGATACCTGTTTGGTGCCCATAGAGCGAAGTATTACAACTACTTCTATCTAATTATGATTGTAGTGGCTGCTATGGTTCCGTTGGGTGTAGCCGTAGCCGTGATGGACTTAGCCTTTGCTTTTATGGCGATACCTACCATGATTGCCTTAATTTCGTTGGCTCCTCGCGTGAAGAAGCTGATGAAAGAATATTTTGAGCAGAAGTAACGGATATCTCATGCCTAAATGGCTAACAGAAAAGAGATATTTATTCTTCTCTCAAGAATTCAATTGCTCGATTGATATAGTCCAAGAAAGGCTTGGTGGTAGCAAACTTGGAAGCAATGCGCTTGGCCAAATTTTCGCCTTCCCAAAACTCGTCATCCGGTTGGCTCACCAAACAGAAATACTTCAAACGGAGGTATTCTGAGTATGGAGCATCTGCCGGAAAACCTTTCGGATTCCGTTTCAAAGCACCCTCACGTTCGAGCTGAAACGTTGAATCTGCTTGCTTCACGATGCTATCGAAATCTCCTTCTCCATTTACTATGTCCTCGCGAAGGATTTTCAACACTTCGGATTCGCAACAATAATCTCCAGCAGCTAACATGTGGCAATACGGATAACAACCATCGCCACCCGTACTGATGTGAAAATAATATCCCGAATAGCCAGACTTCTTCCCACCTTTCGCAATGAAAGCGCCGAAATGGCATTTGTACGGACTCTTGTCGGATGAGAAACGGACATCCCGATAGATGCGATAGGTGCAATCCTTCGGTGTAAGGCTGGTCATAGCCGGATCGAAGACGGATATTTCTTTGATTACCTCTTCGACCAACTCATGAAAACGAGCTTGATGCTTCAAGAACTCGTTCTTATGGGCATTGAACCATTCACGATTGTTGTTGGCTTGCAACTGACGGAGATAAGCGATAATTGCTTTCACTGGATTTATTGTTTCAATTTCAAAGTATGACCTAAATCTTCTATTTCGAATATGTGTGCTCGCTCTGATCCACGCGGTGAGTTAGGAGCATGAAGTACCAAGCACAAGTGTCCGTCAAAAGTCTTGAATATCATGCCATGACCACCATGCTTATCAAACAAAGGTTCCTTCTGTTGTCTCCAAGGACCGAAAACCTTACCTGTAGCAGATTCTGCAATACCAATAGCATATTCTCCATTCTTAAAACTTGACCATATCATCAGGAGCTTACCTGTTTTGGTGCGATATAGAAAACATCCATCGGTAACGTATGTTCGTATACCATCTTCACGAAGGGCACCTGTTGACCATTCAGCAGCAGAAGCACAGAACAAACGGATAGGCTGACCGACTGTTCCCGACAAGTCCGGCTTCAACTCCACCAGTTCCATGGTTCCGTCCATCATCTCTACCCATTCATGGCAGTAAATCATGTAAGGTGTACCGTTTTCCACCCACAAAGTTCCATCCAAGCACATCTGCCCCATCGGTGTATGAGGTAATTTGCTTTCAAACGGAAGAAACGGACCTTCAGGGCTATCCGCCCAAAAGATTTGTGTCGTACGATGAGAATATTCCGGATGATTCTTCATTCGTGCTTTCCAAACGATATCACTATTCAAAGTGGCAAAAAGGTAATATTTACCTTGATAGCAATGTACTTCCGGCGCCCAAACCGTACCCGTCAGAAAGTTGTCACGGGGCACATCAAACACTCGTACCGGTTCACTCCAATGCTTCAAGTCCTTACTCTTGTAAGCCACCATTCCTCCGTATGTCTTTCCATTCTCCGTCGTCGGCGAAGTGGCATACATATAATAAACTCCTTCCTTCTCCAAAGGAAGAATATAAGGGTCACGGATATAGATGTCTTGTAACGACAAGCCTTGAGCAAAAATTCCGATGGTCATACATAGAGCCATCAAAAGGAGTGTGAGTTTCTTTTGCATAGTTCGAAAATTTTATAAAATAATGAAACCCCTACGCCGTTTCAAATCAAACGCCGAAGGGGTTTTTATTTATTTCTTCAAGTCTTCCGGAGCAACTAGTTTATATAACTTATCGCTCGGACGAATCTTCTCATCAACCTTGAACGAAACGCGCTGGCCTTTCTTCACCACCTCTACCGGCTTCAAGTCCACACGAGCCTCATCAAGCGTCAAGAACAAAGCACCAGTAGTTGGGCCGGTAATCAAAAGCTTATCGCCCACCTTCATTTCGGCTGCTTCTATCAAGAACTCAGCCACACCGATGTTCGAGAAGTAACGGATACCCTTACCCACATACACCTTGCGTTCGGTAGCTTCCGAGCCATAGTTGCGACTCCATTCGCCCAAACGTTGGCCAAGGTAATAACCATTCCAGAAACCACGATTGAAAACGGTCTTCAAACGGATATCCCATTCTTCCTTCTTCTCATCGGTAAATGTGCCTTCCAAATACGAACGGATAGCTTCCTTATAACATTCCACTACAGTACGCACGTATTCTGGACCACGGGCACGACCTTCAATCTTGAAGACACGCACACCGGCTTCTATCATCTCGTCCATAAAATGAATGGTCTTCAAGTCCTTTGGCGACATGATGTACTTGTTATCCACTTCGAGTTCTACCTGGCTATCCTTGTCCTTTACTTCGTAAGCACGACGACAAATCTGCATACAAGCACCCCGATTGGCCGAAGCATTCATCTCATGCAAGCTCAAATAGCACTTACCCGATACCGCCATGCAAAGCGCACCGTGACAGAACATTTCAATGCGGATCAATTCGCCTTTCGGCCCCTTGATTTGCTCTTTCTGAATCACATCGTAGATTTCACGTACCTGCTTCAAATTGAGTTCGCGAGCCAACACCACCACATCGGCAAAACGGGCATAGAACTTCAACGCCTCGGCATTGCTAATATTCAACTGGGTAGAAAGATGCACTTCCTGACCTACCTCGTTACAATACGACATTACCGCCACATCGGCCGCAATTACCGCACTGATGCCTGCTTCTTTAGCTGCATCCACAATGGTACGCATCAATTTTACATCCTCATCATATATAATAGTATTGATAGTCAGATAACTTTTGATGCCATGTTCATCGCAAATCTGAGCAATCTCACGCAAATCGTTAATGGTAAATGTGCTTGCCGAACGAGCACGCATGTTCAAACTTTCGATGCCAAAATAAATGGAATCAGCACCGGCTTGGATAGCAGCCGCCAACGACTCACGAGAGCCGACTGGAGCCATGATTTCGAAGTCTTTTATATTGTACATAAAACCTTTTGTTGAAGTTGTGTACAAAGGTAGCGGTTTTTTCCGTATTTTTGCAGACAAATAGCAGACATTCTATGAAAATCAGAAATATAGACTTAGGCGAGCAACCCATTGTGTTGGCTCCGATGGAAGATGTAACCGACCCCGCTTTCCGACTGATGTGCAAGCGTTTCGGTGCAGACATGGTATATACCGAGTTCGTTTCAGCCGATGCGCTCATACGTTCGGTAAATAAAACCATGGCAAAGCTAAACATCGATGAACAAGAACGTCCCGTAGCCATTCAAATTTATGGAAAAGACGTACCAACTATGGTAGAGGCAGCCCAAATTGTAGAAGAGGCTAAACCAGATATTCTTGACCTAAATTTCGGATGCCCAGTAAAACGAGTAGCTGGTAAGGGAGCTGGTGCAGGTATGCTTCAGAACGTACCTTTGATGTTGGAGATAACCAAGGCCGTGGTAGATGCTGTAAAGATACCAGTTACGGTAAAGACCCGATTGGGTTGGGATCACGATCATCGCATCATTGTAGACTTGGCAGAACAATTGCAGGATTGTGGTATCGAAGCCTTGACCGTTCATGGCCGTACCCGTGCACAGATGTACACCGGTGAAGCCGATTGGACCTTGATTGGCGATATCAAGAAGAATCCTCGCATGCGCATCCCTGTGATTGGTAATGGTGATGTCACTACTCCTCAACGTGCCAAGGAATGCTTCGACAAATATGGAGTAGATGGTATCATGATTGGTCGCGCCAGCTTTGGTCGTCCATGGATATTCAAAGAAGTGAAACACTATTTGGAAACCGGTGAAGAATTGCCACCTCTTTCATTCGATTGGAAAATGGCCACTCTCCGCCAACAGGTATTGGATAGCGTGGAACTCTTGGACGAACGAAGAGGCATTCTTCACGTACGCCGACACTTGGCCAACTCACCAATGTTCAAGGGAATACCGAACTTCAAAGAAACCCGCATCGCCATGCTTCGTGCCGAAACGGTGAAGGACTTATTCAGCATCCTGGATTACATCAAAGGAAACTATGCCATTTGAGAATAAAAAAAGTAGGCGAAGAATTAAAAACTCTTCGCCTACTTTTTTATACGTTTAACACCAATCGGAAGTCGCGGGAAGCAAACCAACGCTTGTACATCCAAGTGGAAAGGATATAGATACATACGGCCGAAATCCAACCTGCAAACACATCAATGAGATAGTGAGCCTGAATGTAAACCGTAGCACAACAAAGCAATGCATAGAAAGGCATCAATCCATAACACAACTTTCGGTTGACACGCCATGCCATAATCATCAAGATAGTTGAGATTCCCACGTGCGAACTTGGGAAAGCAGCCGTAGGGCGTTCACCCACTTCCTGAGAAGTTTCTACCAATTGATAAAACAAACCTTTCTCGAAATCAGGACCAGGCAAAAGAACATCATTGTGATTAAAATAATCACCAATGGACAAGAAGTTCTCTGCCATCACATTATCCATACCGATGGCCGGGAAATAGAATTGAGGACCTGCCACAGGTACGAATATATATATAAGGTAATAGATGAAGAACGAAGTGACCAACACAAACGAAGCCTTTTCGAACCACTCGAATCGGAACACGAAATAATAGATGGCCACCGCTGCAATCATCGGATAATAAGCGAAATAGCCCATATTGAATGGCTCGCTAAACCAAATATCCGGACAAATTCTCATGAACTCTACCGCTGGTTGGCATCCGAACAAAGCCTGCTCTGCAGATGCGAAGAGATGGTCGAGATTCGGAAAAAGGCGATTGAACTCAAATGTATCTGGATACCAATATGCCAAGAAAGACATTTGAACCGCCATTCTGATAAAAGCCGAAAGACGACATGGGTATTTCTGATACAAATAAATCAATGCAAATGTAAGGGCAACAATCCCCGCACGTTCAACAAGCATGGAAACGGGATGATCCATACGTGAAAAAAGCAACACAATCAGCAACGTAGTGATTGCATTATAAATCAGGCTGATGCGCTCTACCGCAAACAATCCCTTCGACGATTCTACTCTTTTAAACCAATCTAAAGCCATCCTTCTTTCTTATACCAAGCAATGGTTTCCTTCACTCCGCGTCCCAACAAATACTCGGGATGGTAGCCCAATTCGTTGATCAAAGGTGAAATGTCACATTGCCAATTTCGTTGTTTCATTATATTATACTTGTCTCTGTTTAGCGTGCTAGTCTTTCCGGCACACTTTGCACCCCATTCCGCCACTACTGAAATAAGCTTCAGCAAAGCCAACGGACACTTGATGCGTACAAGCCACGAATTGCCCAACTCTTTCTGAATGAGATCGGCAAACGTACTGCTTTCGTACACCTCTCCATCGCTCACGAAGTAAACACGACGCAAGGCTTCAGGTTTCGTTCCCAAATAAACGGCTTGCACTAAATCTTTCACATAGATAAAAGTGATGTCCTGACGCTTCCAACCTGCCGCGAAATCCACGTGTTGCTTTACACTCTGAGCCATCAGAAAATAATCCCGCTCACGAGGACCATACACACCGGTAGGGCGATAAATCACATAAGGGAAATCGGTTAATGATTGTAGATATTTTTCCGATTTCAACTTGCTCACTCCATAAGCTGTATTGGGTTGAGCCTCATCCTGTTCGCAAATAGGCGCATAATCCTGTTCATGTATTGGACCAAAGATACTCAATGAGCTGATATACATGAAGCGTTCGGGCACCATATCGAGTTCTTTCAAGGCTTCCACAAAGTTAACCGTAGCCTGATAGTTACCCTTATCAAAGTCTTCCTTGTGCAAGCATTTAGTTACCCCGGCACAATGAATGATGTAGTCCCACCCCTCATGCTCCTTCTTATGAATAGCCAATTGCTCCTTCAGTTTCTGCTTGTCGCCGAAGTTCAACTCTGCAAAACGGATGCGCTTGTCCTGCAAATATTTTCTACTACTGGTACGACGGATACCTGCCCATGCTTGCATGCCACGCTCCAAGCCACCTTCTACCAGAAAGCTACCAATGAATCCGCTGGCACCCGTTACCAATACTTTTTTCCCTTCCATTCGTTAATTCTTGAAATAAGCGACAAAGATACAAGAAATTCGGCATTTAGTCGGCACAAATGGGGCGTTTTTTGTAACGATTGGTCCAACTCTGTTTATTATATCTACCTTCATCCATATATATTCAAAAATAATTGTTTACTTTGTAACTAGAAACATCAAAACTAACAACACCATGACAAAGAAAAAAGAAAAGAAAGCTGGCAAACATATGAAAAAGAATCAATTAGCTGAAATGCTAATAACTTGGATGCAAATACGTCCAGGAGAAGAGTTTGCCACCAAACAAATATTCCGTGGGCTAAATCTTACTACCCACCCTTTGAAAATGCTTTGCATGGATATCCTTCACGACATGGTGGAGGAAGACTTTCTATTACTAAACGAAAAAGGACATTATAAACTGAACAATCACGGCATTATCCTAACAGGAAAATTCCAGCGTAAAAGCAATGGTAAAAATACATTCATACCCGATGATGGTAGTGAACCCATCTTCATTGCCGAGCGTAATTCTGGACATGCCATGCATGGCGACAAGGTGAAAATCTCTCTCACCGCCAAGCGTAAAGGACGCAAGGTAGAAGGCGAAGTGATAGAAATCATCGAACGTGCCAAGGACACCTTTGTAGGTACACTGAAGGTGGACAAGTTCTATGCTTTCCTCCTCACCGAAGACCGCACGTTGGCCAATGACATCTTCATCCCACGCGATATGCTGAAGGGTGGAAAGGATGGCGACAAGGCCGTGGTGAAAATCACCAAATGGCCGGAAGATGCCAAGAACCCTATCGGTAAAGTAATAGATATTTTGGGACAAGCTGGAGACAACAACACCGAGATGCATGCCATCTTGGCGGAGTTCGGTTTGCCGTATGTCTATCCCAAAAACGTGGAAGCTGCTGCCGACCAAATTTCTGATATCATTACTCCTGAAGACTATGCCGAACGCGAAGACTTCCGCTCCATCACTACTTTTACTATCGACCCGAAGGACGCAAAGGACTTCGACGATGCCCTCTCTATCCGTCCGCTCAAGCCGGGCTTGTGGGAAGTGGGCGTTCATATTGCCGACGTAACCCATTATGTAAAGGAAGGAAGCTGCATCGACAAGGAAGCTGAAAAGCGAGCTACTTCTGTCTATTTGGTGGACCGTACTATTCCGATGCTTCCGGAACGCCTCTGCAACTTGCTCTGCTCGCTCCGCCCGAATGAGGAGAAGTTGGCGTACTCGGCTATATTCGAGATGAACGACAAGGCAGAGGTGAAAAACTCACGCATCGTCAAGACCGTAATCAAGAGCGACCGTCGCTTCACTTACGAAGAAGCACAGGCCGTAATCGAGACCGGCGAAGGCGAATACAAGGAAGAAATACTGAAACTGAACGAATTGGCACAAATCCTCCGCAAGAACCGCATGGCAGCTGGTGCCGTAGACTTCGACCGCGTGGAAGTGCGTTTTGAAATCGACGAAAAGGGAAAGCCTCTGAGCGTTTATTTCAAAGAATCAAAGGAAGCCAACAAACTCATCGAAGAGTTCATGCTCTTGGCAAACCGCACCGTGGCCGAATGTATCGGCAAGGTGCCGAGCAACAAGAAAGCCAAGGTATTCCCATACCGTATCCACGACCTTCCTGATCCGGAAAAGTTGGATAACTTGAACTGGTTCGTGAACCGATTCGGCTATAAAATCCGTACATCGGGCAGCAAGACCGACGTATCGAAGTCGCTCAACAAACTCCTCAAGGAAGTACATGGCAAGAAGGAACAGAACCTCATCGAAATGATATCGCTGAAGGCCATGCAGAAGGCCAAGTATTCTACCCACAACATAGGGCACTACGGCTTGGCATTCGACTATTATACCCACTTCACCTCGCCTATCCGCCGATTCCCAGACATGATGGTACATCGTTTGTTGGCCCGCTACTTGGCAGGTGGACGTACCGCTCAGGAAGCCAAGTACGAAGACTTATGCGACCATAGCTCAAACATGGAACAGATAGCAGCCAATGCCGAACGCGCTTCCATTAAGTACAAGCAAGTGGAATTCATGGGCGAACGCATGGGACAGGAGTTCGATGGAACCATCTCGGGAGTAACCGAATGGGGACTTTATGTAGAAGTGAACGAAAACAAGTGCGAAGGTATGATCCCGATGCGTGAACTCGACGATGACTTCTACGACTTCGACGAAAAGGCATATTGCCTCACCGGCCGCCGGTTCCATAAAAAATACAGTTTGGGGGATGCTATCCGTATCAAGGTGGTACGCGCCAACTTGGAAAGAAAGCAATTGGACTTTGCATTAGTAAACTAAAATTAACATGAAAGCGAAAATATGCATAGCATGGATAGTTTTTCTGATAGGAAGTCTTTCAGCCATCAATGCACAACAACGCATCGTCGTTATCGGCGAAGTTAAGAATATCCCAGAAGGAACGGTATTCAACCTAGAGGAAACAAACGGAACAGGTGCTACGCGACTATTCCATAAAGACAATCTGGAAGACAATGGAAAAGTCATTAACAATCGTTTCACTCTAAGTTACCAATGCAATAACCCTTCCAGCCGACATTTTGCTTTGTATTCCACTTCACCCGGCTTTCATAGTTGGGTTAAACTCGAATTCTGGGCAGAACAAGGAGATACCATTCATGTAAAAGGAAACAATAAAATATTAGGAAACTGGGAGGTAAAAACCAAAGCTCCAGAACAAAAGGAATGGGACCTCATCCGAAAGGCCACGGCTAAGGAATGTGAAGCCTACCAACAAGCATGGTTGGACTATGAAGCCTATCGACAATACCGTAGAGATACGGAAATGAGCGAATCCGAATGGGATAGAACCAAAGTCATATTGGCACAAAAAGATACTTTGAAACAAAAGAACCATGTTCTTTGGCTCAAGAGCCAGCTGACGGCCATGAAAGAACTTCCTGTAACCGATTACTGGATGTACCAACTAAGCACCATCATTTATTTTGGAGCATCCAGAAGAGAAATTCTGGAAAAGCCTATCAAAGAACTATACTTGCTGAAATCCGATATGATAGACCGAAAACCGGACGGAAAGAGTGTGCGAGAATGGGTATACCCCTACCCCAAGGCCGAATTGGGAAAACCCTGCGTGGATAGCGACTTGTTAGACGTAAACGGGGAAAAGCATCATCTTGCCGACTTCCGTGGCAAATACATATTACTGGACTTCTGGGCCAACTATTGTGGTGCATGTATTAAAGCTTTTCCTCACATCGGTAAAATACAAAAGCAATATGTCGACCAACTGACCATTATCAGCATCAGTGTGGACAAAATAGATACTTGGAAAAAGTCACCCCATCAAAATGAAATCACCTGGCATAGTTTAAACGATGGCGGAGGATCGTGGGGTGGAATAGCCGGTAGCTACAACATTAGCGCCATGCCTACCTATATCTTGATAGCACCAGATGGCACCTATCATGCCCGCTTGACCAGTGCAGACATTTATAATGGGAAATTGGATGAATATTTTAAGAAATAGAAAACATAATTATATAACCAAAAACGCTTCGGCATTTCGAGTCAAACGCCGAAGCGTTTTTTTATTTCGCCCCAACGTTTTTCCATCTCACCCACATGCTGTATTTTCCAAAAGATATCGAAAGTTACCTTCACAAGTTTCACAGATTCATAACTATCTGATTCATAGATCCTCTATATGAAATTTAGGTGGTTTCACCAACCTTCACAAGTTTCACATTTCAGAAAATGAATGTGAAACTTGTGAATCCTCGGTGAAGGCATTAAGTTTCAAACAGAAACATTGTAATTCAACGAATTACACATCTGTGAAACTTGTGAAGGGTTATTCACTCTTTCTTTATTTCACCCTCCGATTCAACTGATTATTCGCTTTTTCGGGTTTCGACTTTCCTACCCGCTTTCCAGAGGTCTTTTTCTTGTTCTGTTGTTTAGCCTTGAAGGCAAATGGATTTTTACTCGGCATAGTCTCTTTCTTTTCTGCAAAAATAAAGTAAATTCCTAAGATTTTCGTACTTTTGTACCATCAATTGAAATTACGTAATTATCATACCCTTATGAAGGAAGAATTCGAGTTGGTTGCCAAAACCTTCCATGGTCTGGAAGAAGTTCTGGCGAAAGAACTTACTGAGCTAGGAGCCAGTAACATTGAGATCGGTAACCGTATGGTAGCCTTTACTGGCGACAAAGCTTTGATGTATAAGGCAAACTTCTGCCTACGCACTGCCATCCGCATTTTGAAACCCATCAAACATTTTAAGGCTAATACTGCCGACGAAGTGTATGAAAACATCAAATCCATCGCTTGGGAAAATTACTTGGACAACACCAAGAGTTTTGCGGTAGATGCCGTTGTCTTCTCCAATGATTTCCGTCACTCTAAATTCGTGGCCTACAAGGTAAAAGATGCCATTGTGGACTACTTCCGTGACACTACCGGCGAACGTCCTTCTGTACGTATCAACAATCCGGATGTATTGCTGAACATACACATCGCCGAAGACCGTTGTACATTGTCGCTCGACAGCTCGGGAGAATCACTCCACCGACGTGGATACCGTCAAGAAGCTGTAGAAGCACCGCTAAACGAAGTCTTGGCAGCCGGTATGATTTTGATGACTGGTTGGAAAGGCGAATGCGACCTTATCGACCCTATGTGTGGTTCCGGTACTATTCCTATCGAAGCAGCTCTCATTGCCCGAAACATTGCTCCGGGTGTATTCCGCAAGGAATTTGCATTCGAAAAATGGGTAGACTTTGACCAAGACTTGTTTGACTCTATCTACAACGATGATTCACAAGAGCGCGAATTCAACCACAGAATTTATGGATATGACAATAATCCAAAAGCCAATGAAATCGCTATCCGTAATGTAAAAGCTGCCGGATTAAGCAAGGAAATTGTATTGAAGCTCCAGCCGTTCCAGCAATTCGAACAACCGAAGGAAAAGAGCATCATCATAACCAATCCTCCTTATGGCGAACGTATCTCTACCGATGACCTTTTAGGATTATACAAAATGATTGGCGAACGTTTGAAACACGCTTTTGCTGGAAACGATGCTTGGATTTTAAGCTACCGCGACGAATGTTTCGACCAAATCGGCTTGAAGCCATCTGCCAAGATTGAATTGTACAACGGCGCATTGGAATGCCAATTCCGTAAATACCAATTATTCGATGGCAAATACAAAGCTTTCCGCCAAGAGAACGATGGCAAGGAGTTCAAGCAACGCCGTGACGATGCACGCCCTCGCCGCACTGGCGAACGTTCGGATTTCGGTAAACGTCGCCCAGAAGGTGGCAGAAGATTTGAAGGTGAACGTAAGTTCGAAGGAAAGAAATTCGAAAACAAACGTTTTGACAAAAAGCCTTTTGAAGGAAAACGAGAAGACCGTCGTTTCGAGGGCAAGAAAGATTTCAAGGGACCTCGAAAGTTTGACAAAAGAAACAATGAATAAGAACAACGTATGAAAAGAATACTTAATCTACTAATGATTGTCCTTATGGCAACATCCACGATGATGGCACAAGACAAGAAGAGTTTCACGTTGGAAGATTTGATTCCAGGTGGAAATAACTATTTCAACCTCCAACCCAAAAACATTCAGGGTCTTCGCTGGTGGGGAGACCTCATGCTCAAGGGAGAAATAGACGAACTGAAAGCATTCAATCCGGCCAACGGCAAGGAAGAAACTTTGATTACACTCCAAGAAGTAAACGACCTCTTGGCTGCTAAGGAATTGGGCAAGTTGCATCATTTCTATAGCATCAGCATGCCGTACGAACAAAAGTGGATGCTTTTGAACACTCGCAAGCACCGTATTTTGGTGGACTTAGACAATAAAGAAGTGATTTGGACTCAGGATATCCCTGCCAAGGCTGCTAATCAGGATTGGAACCAAACTACCCGTGCATTGGCTTACACTATCGACAATAATCTTTATGTATTACCAAACGGAGGCGAAGCCATTCAAGTAACCAATGAACCGGACGGAGTACTTTGCGGACAAAGCGTTCATCGCAATGAATTCGGTATTAATGGTGGTATCTTCTGGAGTCCGAAAGGTAACTTGCTTGCATTCTACCGCATGGACCAAAGCATGGTTACTGATTATCCACAAGTAAATACCTCTACTCGTATCGCAACCTTGGAACCGGACAAATATCCGATGGCAGGTATGACTAGCCACAAAGTAACTATCGGTGTGTTCAATCCAGTTACAAAGGAAACTGTATATTTGAAGGCTGGTGATCCAACTGACCGCTATTTTACAAACGTTAGCTGGAGTCCGGATGAAAAGAGTGTATACGTCATTGAATTGAACCGTGACCAAAATCATTCCAAACTTGTTCGCTACAATGCTGCTACAGGTGAAAAGGAAGCTATCTTATACGAAGAAAAGCATCCAAAGTATGTAGAGCCACAGAATCCTATCCTATTCTTGCCTTGGAATGCAACCCAATTCATCTACCAAAGCCAACGCGATGGGTACAACCATTTGTATTTATTCGATACAACCGGTCAGGAAGTGAAACAACTCACACAAGGAGAATGGATTGTAAAGAGCATCCTCGGCTTCAACGAAAAGGCAAAGGAAATCATCATTATGAGTACAGAGATTTCTCCGTTGCAAAGCAATGCATACGCTGTAAATGTGAAGACAGGCAAGCGTCGTTTGATTGGTGCAAGCGAAGGTACACACCGCGTACAATTGTCAGGAAGTGGAAAATATGTAATCGACAACTATACAGCTCACAACGTGGCTCGTAGCATCAATGTGCTTTCTACAACCGGTAAGGGTAAGGAAATCAACTTGTTGAATGCTGAACATCCGATGGAAGCTTACAACATGCCGGAAATCACTCTCGGTACTATTAAGGCAGCTGACGGAAAAACTGACCTGTATTATCGCCTCGTGAAACCAGTAAACTTTGATGCTAGCAAGAAGTATCCGGCTGTAATCTATGTATATGGTGGTCCTCATGCTCAGAACATCACCGACACCTATAATTATGGTGTTCGTGGTTGGGACATCTACATGGCTCAGTTGGGTTATGTAATGCTCACCGTAGATAATCGCGGTAGTTCAAACCGTGGTTTGGAATTTGAGAACTGCACACACCGAAAACTTGGTGTAGAAGAAATGAAAGACCAAATGAAGGGTGTGGAACTATTGAAGTCACTCAGTTATGTAGATGCTAACCGCATCGGTGTACATGGATGGAGCTTCGGTGGTTTCATGACAACCAACTTGATGCTTACTTATAACGATACATTCAAGGTAGGTGTAGCCGGTGGTCCGGTAATCGACTGGAAGATGTACGAAGTGATGTATGGCGAACGCTACATGGATACTCCGCAGGACAATCCGGAAGGTTACAAGAATTCTGACTTGACTCAACGTGCCGGCGATTTGAAGGGACGTTTGCAAATTATCATCGGAGCCAATGACCCTGTTTGTGTTCCTCAGCATAGCATCGCGTTCCTCCGTGCTTGTATCGATGCAGGTACACATCCGGACTATTTCATATATCCGGGCGATGGCCATAACATGGCCGGACGCGACCGCATTCACTTGCACGAACGCATCACTCGATATTTTGAAGACTATTTGAAATAATCATAAACACTCAAATTATGAAATTATTATTATTAGGTTCAGGCGGTCGTGAACACGCCTTAGCTTGGAAGATTGCTCAAAGCCCCAAAATAGAAAAATTATATATCGCTCCAGGTAATGCCGGTACTCGCAATGTAGGCGAAAACGTAGCTATCAAGGCCGACGATTTTGAAGCCATCAAGACATTCGTTTTGGTAAATGGTGTGAACATGGTCGTAGTAGGACCGGAAGATCCATTGGTAAAAGGTGTATACAACTTCTTCAAGGAAGACGAAGCCTTGAAGAACATCCCGGTTATCGGTCCGTCACGTACAGGTGCCGTGTTGGAAGGTAGCAAGGAATTCGCCAAGGAATTCATGATGCGCCACAACATTCCGACAGCTGGTTACAAGAGCATCACAGCCGACAACTTGGAAGAAGGCTTGGCCTTCCTCGAAACATTGGAAGCTCCGTACGTATTGAAGGCCGATGGTCTTTGTGCAGGTAAGGGTGTATTGATTCTCTCTACATTGGAAGAAGCCAAGAAGGAATTGAAGGAAATGCTCGGTGGTATGTTTGGTAATGCATCGGCTACTGTAGTTATCGAAGAATTCCTCAGCGGTATCGAATGTTCGGTATTCGTTTTGACAGACGGAAAGAACTACAAGATTCTTCCGGAAGCAAAGGACTACAAGCGCATTGGAGAAGGCGACAAGGGCTTGAACACCGGCGGTATGGGTAGTATCTCTCCGGTTCCATTCGCTACAACCGAATGGATGCAGAAGGTAGAAGACCGCATCATTCGTCCTACTGTAGAAGGTTTGGCTGAAGAAGGTATCGAATACAAGGGCTTCATCTTCTTCGGATTGATTAACGTGAAGGGCGAACCGATGGTGATTGAATACAATGTACGCATGGGCGACCCGGAAACAGAAAGCGTGATGCTCCGTATCAAGAGCGACTTGGTAGAACTCTTTGAAGGCGTAGCAGCAGGCAACCTCAACGAAAAGACTTTGGAAATCGACGAACGTGCTGCCGTATGTGTAATGCTCGTTTCAGGCGGTTATCCGGAAGCATACGACAAGGGCTTTGCCATCAGCGGTTTGGACGAAGTGAAAGACAGCATCGTGTTCCACGCAGGTACAGCTGTAAAGGATGGAGAAGTGGTAACAGCTGGTGGTCGTGTCATCGCAGTCAGCTCGTATGGTGCTAACAAGGAAGAAGCTTTGGCACAATCGTTTGCTGGTGCTCAAACCATCAATTTCGAAAAGAAATATTTCCGTTCGGACATTGGTTTTGACCTCTAAATAACTGAAAATGAATATAAGCAGGTTTCAGATACAAGTGGCAACGGGAAGGTTTACCCTTCCCGTTGTTATCCTTATCTGCCTGTTAATATGGAGTTGCACAATCCAATCTTGGAGTGATTTAGCTAGTTTAGGAATCACAATAATCATCGGATATTTGATGATTGAAGCCAATACAGCCTTCACACTAATACGTACACGAAGTACTTTACCCGTATGCATCTATTGGTTGGTTGCTACTTCATTATTCTTTCTTCACCCATTTGAATGGACCCATTTTGTTCCATTAATCTTTATTTTGGCGCTTTGTCAACTATTTAATAGTTACGAATCCACTTCACCGGCCATACCCATTTATCATGTTTTCTTTTTCATTAGTTTGGGAAGCATGATATTTCCGCCCATGCTGTATTTTACCCCATTGATTTGGGGAAGCATGCATGCATTCCGCTCCATAAGCGGTAAAAGCTTCTTGTCAAGTTTGTTAGGTATCATGACTCCCTATTGGTTCTTGTTCGGATACGCATTCTATTACAACAAACTTCCTTTATTCTGGAGTACATTACAGGAAATTTTCTATTTTGATGCAATAGACTATAGCCAATTGACAAAAGCCGAATTATTTGCTTGGGCATTTATTACGTTTTTGCTTTTAATTAGCGGTTTCCATTATTGGCAAATAGCATATATGGACAAAACCCGTACACGCATTTACCATTCTTTTATGGTTATTGCAGGTATCTGGACCACCCTCGGAAGTATCTTACAGCCAACCCATATACACGAATGGATGCAAATACAGCTGATTTGTGCTTCGTTTCTAAGCGGACATTTATTTACTTTAACACGAAATCGATTCTCCGCTATCTATTTTATTGTTACAATCATATTATTTATACTGCTAATACTGTTTAATTTATGGATGCAATAATTCAATTCCTGATAGACTGGGGATATGTGGGATTGTTCATCGCCTCATTTGTCGCAGGAAGTGTAATCCCTTTCAGTTCGGAGGCCGTATTGGTAGCCTGTGTCGGTCCGTTAGGGCTAGATCCCACACTTTGTACACTATTTGCTACAGCCGGCAATGTAGCCGGTGGCATGACTTGTTATTGGATGGGACACCTTGGGAATATGCATTGGATAGAAAAATATTTCCATGTCAAGAAAGAAAAACTTGATAGAGCCGAACGGTTCGTTCAAGGACGAGGAGCCTGGATGGCTTTCTTTGCTTTTATTCCCCTATTGGGAAGTGCCATCTCTATTGTATTGGGTATGATGCGTGCCAACATTTGGATTGTCATCTTTTCCATGACCATCGGAAAGATAATCAGATATGCAATTATTGCCTGGGGTATGGTAGGCGCTGCTTCACTTCTTTAAACTTCAAATCTTATGAAACTGGAACAAACTGCCGACGGAAGCTATACACTCTATGTACCGGAACTGGATGAACACTATCATTCGGTAAAAGGTGCCTTGACCGAATCGCAACACATCTTCATCGACATGGGACTGAAACATTCCCCCGTACCTTCGCCCCGTATTCTTGAAATCGGATTAGGTACAGGTCTTAATTGTTTCCTGACTCTATTAACTGCAGCGGAAACGCAACGCAACATTCACTATACAGGAATTGAACGCTTCCCATTAAACTTGGAAGTGATTCAAAAACTTGATTACCCTTCCCTCATCAACAAAGAACATGAGGAAGATTATTACGCCATCCATAAAGTTTCTTGGGGAGAAGAAAGAGCATTGTCTCCTTGGTTCACACTACATAAAATTGAGGGAGACTTTACTAATTATGCTTTCGAGAAAGGATACGACATTATTTATTTTGATGCCTTTGCTCCCGAAAAGCAGCCCGAGATGTGGGAACAATCATTATTCAACGGCTTATACAATGCCTTGAACGAAGGAGGAATCCTGACTACCTACTGTGCCAAAGGAGTGGTGCGGAGAATGTTGCAAACGGCTGGTTTTATGGTGGAACGATTACCTGGGCCTCCGGGAGGGAAAAGAGAAATTTTACGAGCAACCAAACCAATTTCTGAATAAATGAAACCTATCATCCAAATAACCGGATTAAATGCAGCATACGACGGGAAGATTGTTCTCAACCAAGTGAACTTGGCTGTATACGAACACGACTTCCTTGGGATTATTGGTCCCAATGGGGGAGGAAAAACGACACTCATCAAGTGCATCTTAGGTTTACATCAGTCTTATCAAGGAAACATTCGTTTTTTCAAGGAAGGAAAAGAAGTACCCGAACTGAACATGGGATATTTGCCTCAATACAACAATATTGATAAAAAATTCCCTATTTCCGTATACGAAGTGATTCTTTCAGGACTCAGCAAGCAGAAATCCATCTTCCACCGATATAGTAAGGAGCAACACGAACAAGTCCGCCAACTAATTACTCGTATGGGGCTGGAAGGTTTGGAAGAACGCCCTATAGGTAGTTTAAGTGGTGGTCAGTTACAACGCGCCTTGCTTGGACGTGCACTGGTTTCGAATCCGGAACTGGTAATTTTGGACGAACCAAACACCTACATTGACAAACGTTTCGAAACCAAGCTTTATTCGTTATTGGAAGAAATCAACAAAGAACGAGCCATCATACTAGTGAGTCACGATATTGGTACCGTACTGAAAAATGTCAAGACCATTGCATGCGTCAATGAATCGGTACATTATCATCCTCATACCGAAGTACCGACAGAATGGTTGGAAGAACATTTCGGTTGTCCAATAGAGATGCTGGGACACGGCACATTCCCGCACCGTGTATTAAAGTGCCATCACGAACATGAATCGTAAAAAAATGAAAAAACTAATCTATATTCTTACCATATTTATATTATGCGCATGTGGAAACGCATCGCAAAAAAATGAAAGACCAATTCTGACTGTTACCCTTGAACCGCTCCGTTATTTCACGGAAGCCATTGCGGGTGACCACTATCAAGTCATAAGCATGGTACCGAAAGGCAGCAGCCCCGAAAGCTACGACCCCACCCCCCAACAATTGGTTAATCTAAGCCAAAGCCAAGCGTATCTACGCATTGGCTACATCGGTTTCGAACAAGCATGGATGAAAAAATTGGAAGCCAACAACCCGAGCATGAAAGTATTTGACACCTCTCTCGGAGTGGATTTGATTCATGCTGAAGGACATTGGCACGGCGATCATTTTCACGAAGGAGGCGTAGAACCGCATATTTGGAATTCAACCCGCAATGCAGCTATCATTGCGGATAATATATACCAGGCTCTTTGTGAATTGGATACTGCCCATCAGACCGATTACAAACAGCGGTTGGATTCCTTAAAGCAAACCATTGAACAAACCGACAAGAAAATTCGGTCCATATTGGAAAATGCCGATAGTACCTTTTTGATTTATCACCCTGCACTCAGCTATTTTGCCCGTGACTATGGATTGAAACAGATCAGCATCGAAGAAGGAGGTAAAGAACCTTCACCAGCCCAACTGAAAGCATTGATTGAAACTTGTAGGAAAGAAAAGGCACATATCATTTTTGTTCAGCAAGAGTTTGACCAAAGAAATGCCCAACTCATTGCTGATGAATTGGGCATCAAAGTGGTTTCTATTCATCCACTAAGTTATGATTGGGCTGAAGAAATGATTCGCGTAGCTCAAGCTTTGAAACATTAAACAGCTCCTCTTACACGATCATCGAATGCTGACAAAGCCGCCTTGGCTCCTTCGCCCATTGCAATGATAATCTGTTTGTAAGGAACAGAAGAAACATCTCCTGCAGCATAGACACCCGGAACATTGGTTCGGCAATGGGCATCAATAACGATTTCTCCTATACGAGTCGTTTCAAGTACAGAACTGAATGGCTGACTATTGGCACTGAGACCAATCTGAACGAATACGCCATCCAACGGAAGTTCGTTTTCTTCTTGGGTAGTACGGTTTTTCAAACGAAGAGCCGTAACTTTCTCCCCATTACCAATGACTTGCGTAGTTTGTGTAGAAGTCAAGATTTCTACATTTGGCAAGTTTTTTGCCTTTTCTTGCAATACTTGGTCTGCCTTTAGGCTGTCCATAAATTCAATGACCGTTACTTTCTTACAAATACCTGCCAAGTCGATAGCAGCTTCGATACCCGAGTTTCCACCTCCTACTACAGCGACCTCCTTTCCTGCATAGAAAGGACCATCGCAGTGCGGGCAGAATGCAACTCCTCTACCGATGTATTCAGCTTCTCCTTCTACATTCAAACGTCTCCAACCGGCTCCGGTTGCAATGATAACAGCTGGTGCACTAAACACTTCACCTCCCTTTACCACGACTTTCTTTTCCTTTGCCAACAAATCCGTAGACTCAATCCGACGGTTTTCAAACAATTCTATTGGATAGTGAGTAAGATGGGTACGAAGGTTATCGGCCAACTGACTTCCTGTAGTATAAGGAACAGAAATCAAGTTCTCAATACCAACAGTTTCCTTCACTTGTCCACCAATACGTTCAGCCACCATTGCCACTTTCAATCCCTTGCGGGCCGAATAGATAGCTGCTGATGCCCCAGCAGGACCTCCACCTAAAACAAGAACGTCAAAATTTCTATGAATTGGAGTATTTTCTCCGTTCTCTATTTCGCCAGAAGAAGGATAAGCTACCTCTAATTTCTCCAACAATTCCACCAACGATCCACGACCGACATGGAGCATTTTTCCTTCGACAAATACAGCAGGAACAGCTTGTACACCCAACTGATCTACCTCCTGTTGAAAGAGCGCACCATCTACCATTTCATGACGGATATGCGGATTCAACAAAGCAAAGATATTGAGGGTTTGCACTACATCAGGACAGTTGGTACAAGTAAGTGACACGAACGTTTGCAGGCGGATATCACCTTTCAATGCACGGATCCGTCGGGCCACTCCTTCATCGGGTAAATTCTTTCCTTTACCATCTGCATTCAGAACAGCAAGTAAAAGCGATGTAAATTCATGTCCATTCGGGATACCACGGAAAGTTATGCCTGTTTCTTTTCCATTTTTCAGAATGGTAAATGCTAACGTATCGCCATCGGCTTCCTGTTTTTCCACATTCAGATGTGATGAAGTACTTGCAAAGTCGTTCAGAAACTCTATCAGCTGACTGCTCTCTCCACGCAGAGGAGCATAGCTGATACGGAATGTATAATCGGCTTCCAGATTGCGGAAGATTTCAGTTACTTGTTGGAGGATAGAGGTATCTAACATTTTGAATGATAAGTTATAAGTGATGAATTAATTAGATTTTACCTACAAGATCAATGCTCGGCTTCAATGTTTCAGCACCTTGTTTCCACTTGGCTGGACACACTTCACCCGGGTGATTGGCAACGAAAATAGCTGCTTCTACCTTGCGAACCAATTCGTCTGCATTACGACCGATGCTGTTGTCTTGAATTTCTGCAATCTTGATTTTGCCTTCCGGATTTACAAGGAAAGTACCGCGATAAGCCATACCATCTTCTTCAATCATTACACCAAAGCCACGGCTGAGGACACCTGTTGGGTCGGCCAACATCGGATAATTAATCTTGCGGATGCTTTCAGATGCATCGTGCCATGCCTTGTGTACAAAGTGAGAGTCAGTGCTTACTGAATAAACTTCCACGCCGAGTGATTGTAGCTTTTCGTATTTTTCGGCCAAGTCTACCAATTCGGTTGGACAAACAAAAGTGAAGTCAGCAGGATAGAAGAAGAAGATAGCCCACTTACCTTTTACATCTTCAGAAGATACGGTCTTGAAGTTACCGTTGTGATATGCCTGTACTTTAAATTCTGGAAACTGAGAGTTGATAATTGATGTCATAATCGTTTTCTTGTTTTAATCGTTATTACTAGTTTTTCTTTCTTTCGTGCTACAAAAATATAGCAAGTTTTTCGATTAAAACAAGAAAACCGATTGAATGGTTTTATGAGGCAATAGAGTCTATCTATACTAGTACTTGACCGCCTTTCAGTTTTAGCATTTCTTTCGGGACAGAAGCCTGAATTTCCTTAACGATTACATCCAACACCGCTTGTCGGATAAAGTCCCTATTGGTTATCAGAATGAGTTGACGGGTAGGTACTGGAATAGCAAATGGACGCACCAATTCCTTCTGTGGTTCACTGAGCTGCATGACCGCCAATTCCGGAATGAAAGTAATACCCACTCCACTTTCCACCATTCGCATAAAGGTTTCCATACTACCTAAATTATAAGCCAACTGACTGGCTTGCGAAGATTTCATCTGGCAGAAACGAACCATCTGGTCCCGGAAACAATGCCCTTCGTCCAATAGCCACAACTGGTTGCTGGCTGCAACATCGGCTGTTCGAATCAAATCTTTTTTAAATAAAGGATCCTCACGCGAAACATATCCCTCATATTTTTCATAGAAAAGCGAAGTTTGCGAATATTCCTCCAGACCCTCAATAGTAGCCAAGATACCTGCATCAATATCTCCTTGAAGCAAAGCACTCTTAATCTGGTGAGTCTTCATTTCCTGTACACGAAGATCCAATGTTGGGTATTTCTTCGCCATTTGAGGAAAGAAACGAGGCAACAGATAAGGAGCAATCGTAGGAAGAATACCCAGGCGAAACGTACCACCGATGGACTGCTGTTCTTCCTTGACAATATCTTTGATGCTATCCGCTTGGTTCAATACCTCACGAGCCTGACGAACGACCTTCTCACCCACAGGAGTAGTACAGATGGGCTGGCGGTTACGATCAAACAGCTTCGCACCGATTTCTTCTTCCAGTTTACCGATCATGGCACTCAAAGTCGGTTGAGTCACATTGCACGCATCGGCAGCCCGTCCAAAATGTCCATGTCGAGCAACAGCCAAGATATATTCCAATTGCTGTAAAGTCATAATGAGAAATATTTAATAATACATGCAAATATAGATTAAAATCTTCAGAATAACAGACACATCCCGCTCTTTTCATTTTTATTTCGTACATTTGTCCCCAATTTGAACGTTAACGAACAAAATAGATTTCATGAAACAGTACAAACTTGTGAATAACCTGGTCGGTTGGTTCGCTTTTTTGGTTGCAGCCATTACCTATTGCAGCACCGTGGAACCTACTGCCAGCTTTTGGGATTGTCCCGAATTCATTACCACAGGGTATAAACTCGAAGTAGGACACCCACCCGGTGCACCTTTCTTTATGCTCGTAGCCAATTTCTTCAGCCAATTTGCCAGTGACCCAACTCAGGTAGCATATTGGATAAACATCATGAATGCCTTGATGAGTGCCGGTTGTATCCTTTTCCTATTCTGGACTATCACTCACTTGGTAAAGAAGCTCGTTTGTCCCGAAGAACAATCCATGAACCTCAGCAAACTGATAACCATCATGGGATCCGGTTTGGTAGGTGCTTTGGCCTATACCTGGAGTGACACCTTCTGGTTCAGTGCCGTAGAAGGGGAAGTATATGCATTCTCCAGCTTGTTCACTGCTGTGGTATTCTGGTTAATCCTGAAATGGGAAAATGTAGCCAACGAACCTCAAAGCGACCGTTGGTTGATTCTTATTGCTTACCTCACCGGCTTAAGTATCGGTGTCCACTTGCTTAACTTGCTTTGTATTCCAGCCATTGTACTGGTATATTATTATAAAAAGAATCCGAATGCTAACCTCAAAGGCAGTCTGTTAGCATTGGCTGGTTCTGCCGTATTGGTTGCTGCAGTACTTTACGGAATCGTTCCAGGCGTAGTGAAAGTAGGCGGTTGGTTTGAATTGCTTTTCGTCAACAGCTTCGGTATGCCATTCAACACAGGTGTGATTGTCTATATCACCCTCATGGCAGCTTGCATCATTTGGGGTATTTACGAAAGTTATACAGAAAAGAGCCGTAAGCGTATGAATATCTCCTTCTTGGCTACCCTTGCCATGTTGGGTATTCCATTCTACGGACATGGTTTCGGAAGTATCGTAATCGGTTTGTTGGTACTCGGCGCATTGGGAACATATCTCTTTGCCAAGCTAGATGCCAAATGGCAAATCAGTGCCCGCACCTTGAATACGTCCTTGCTCTGTATCATGATGATTATGGTGGGCTATTCTTCGTATGCTCTTATCGTCATCCGTTCTTCGGCCAATACGCCGATGGACCAGAATTCTCCGGAAGATATCTTTACTCTAGGCGAATATTTAGGCCGTGAGCAATACGGAACCCGTCCATTGCTCTATGGCCAGACATACGCTTCGAAGCCTGCTTTGAAGGAAGTGGATGGTGGATGTGTATACGATATTGTAGAAGGTGCTCCTGTCTACCAACGTAAGGAAAAAGCTTCAGCCGATGAAAAGGACAGCTACGAAGTAGTACGCCATAAGACAGAATACAACTATGCACAGAACATGCTTTTCCCTCGTATGTATAGCGAAATGCATACACAAGCCTATGAAGACTGGTTAGGTGGTATCGAAGGTCGCATCGTTCCTTACGACCAATGCGGCGAAATGCTCATGGTGAAGATTCCTACCCAATGGGAAAACATCAAGTTCTTCTTCTCTTATCAGGTGAACTTCATGTATTGGCGCTACTTCATGTGGAACTTTGCCGGCCGTCAGAACGATATCCAAGGCCATGGAGAAATCGAAAACGGCAATTGGATTACAGGCATTCCATTCATCGACAATATATTAGTTGGTAATCAGGAATTTTTGCCAAGCGAATTGAAAAACAACAAAGGTCACAATGTATTCTTCTGCTTGCCATTGATCTTGGGCCTCATCGGTCTTTTCTGGCAAGCTTATAAGGGAGAAAAAGGCATTCAGCAATTCTGGATTGTATTCTTCTTGTTCTTTATGACCGGTTTGGCAATTGTGCTCTATTTGAACCAAACTCCACTCCAGCCTCGTGAACGTGACTATGCATACGCCGGTTCATTCTATGCCTTTGCCATCTGGATTGGTATGGGTGTGGCTGGTATGGCAAGCTGGTTGGAAAAGAAGATTGGTGAAAAGCCTGCTGCTATCTTGGCTACTGTCCTCGGCTTGTTCGTACCGGTACAGATGGTTAGCCAAACATGGGATGACCACGACCGTAGCGGACGTTTTGTAGCCAGCGAGTTTGGTCAGAACTACTTGAATACCGTACAGGAAGAAGGCAATCCTATCATCTTCACCAATGGCGATAACGATACTTTCCCATTGTGGTACAACCAGGAAGTAGAAGGAAACCGTACTGATGTACGCGTCTGCAACCTCAGCTATTTGCAAACTGACTGGTACATCGACCAGATGAAGCGTGATTCATACGATTCACCGGCTGTTCCTATCGAATGGAGCCGTTTGGAATATGTACAAGGACATAACGAAGCTGTATCTATCCGTCCGGAAATGATGAAGGCCATTACAGACTTCTACAAGCAGAATCCGGAAGAAGCAGCTAAGGAGTTTGGTGAAAACCCATACGAATTGAAGAATATCCTCCGTCATTGGGTACGCAATCCAAAGCTTGGTCAACAAGTAATTCCGACTGATAGCATTGTCATCAAGTTGGACAAGGAAGCCATCAAGCGCTCGGGCATGATGATTCCAGATTCCCTCCACGGTGAAATCCCTGAATACATGAGTATCTCACTGAAAGGTAAACGCTTGTTGTACAAGAGCGAACTCATGATGTTGGAAATGCTTGCCAACACCAATTGGGAACGTCCGATGTACATGGCCATCACTGTAGGCAGTGAAAACCACCTCAATATGGGTGACAACTTCATACAGGAAGGTTTGGCATACCGCATCACCCCATTCAACACCGCCAAACTCAATGCTCGTATTGACAGCGAAAAGATGTACGATAACTTGATGCATAAATTCAAGTTTGGTGGAATTGACCAAGATGGTATCTATTTGGATGAAACTGTCATGCGTATGAGCCAGACTCATCGCCGCATGTTTGTACAAGTAGCCAGCCAATTGATTAAGGAAGGAAAGATGGACAAGGCGTTGAAAGCATTGGATTATTGCCAACAAGTGATACCAAGCAAAAATGTTCCGCACGACTATGTAATGAGTAGCTCGATGGAAATGGCCAACGACTATATCGCTTTAGGCGAATATGCAAAAGCCGAAACTATCTTGGAAGAAATGGCTCACAAAGCAGTGGAATACATCACTTGGTACATGAGCCTGGATGATGATAGATTGGCACTTTCCTACGAAAGTAGTATACGCAACTTCTACATTTTGGATGAAATAAACAAGGCACTTGACAAAATTAACTCCCTCAACGGCAACCAATCTGAAGGAGAAATTAAGTCATCTACCGAAATGGCAGAACATTATGCGCAGAAGTTCGACGAACTTTACGAAATGTTTAATTTGCGTATAGGAAAAAAATAAGCATGCTGATAGAACAACCACCCAAGATACTCCGTTGGCTATATCCAAGCGCCCTTTGGCGCATGGATCCCAACGAGAAAGCCGTCTATCTGACTTTTGATGACGGTCCTATACCCGAGATTACCCCTTGGGTGCTTGATCTATTGGATAAATACAATATCAAAGCAACCTTCTTCTTGGTGGGCGACAATGTCCGCAAGCATCCGAAGGAATTCCAAATGTTATTGGATAGAGGTCATCGGGTAGGTAATCATACATTCAATCACATCAGTGGGTTGAAATACTTGAGCTATAACTATTTGGCCAATGCAAATCTGGCCGATAACCTTATTCATAGCCACCTTTTCCGTCCGCCACATGGATGGATGCGATGGGGACAGTACATGATACTGAAAAACAGATATAAAGTGATTATGTGGGATTTAGTAACCCGTGATTATAGCAATCGCCTCGATGGTCCGCAAGTATTGGCAAAGGTCAAGAAATACGTTCGGAATGGTTCCATTATCACTTTCCATGACTCTCTCAAGTCAGAAAAGAACTTAAAATATGCCTTGCCCCGAGCCATCGAATGGCTCAAGGAACAAGGCTATGAGTTCAAGGTTTTCGACTGATTATTTGTATTGGTAATGTCTGACCCAATCGACGGTCATCTCCGATGGTAGTCCCGTTGGATCCACTTCTCCAACCCATGCACCTCCCAACTGCATATCAATCAACAAATATTGCAATTTATTAAAAGGGAACTGCCCTTCTTTATCAGTTTCTATGCGTGGATAGGTGAATGTTTTGGTTCCATTTATATGAAACACCAAGCTATCCGGCCAAAAATCCACTCCATATACATTGTAATCATGCGGATTGATACTTCCTGTTGAGCCATTACGCGGATTCTTATTTTCACCTAAAGTATAAGTATAATAGCTATGGACAGTCTGATAGGCAATCGAATCGTAATTTAATCGTTCCATGATATCCACTTCACCGCCTTTCGGCCATCCATATTTTTCCGATTCAAACGGAAGCATCCAAATGGCTGGCCAAGCACCTTGAGCACCTTTCAATTTGGCTTTCACTTCTACTCGCCCACCATCAAAGGCCTTTTTCCCTTTGCTCCAAACTCCCCCAGTCAGATAGGGTGAAGGATCTTTCTGCAAATCGTCATTCACGATTCCTCGAAGAATCAATGTTCCATTCGACAATTCATAGCAACGTTCATCGTATGACATGGTATTCTGCCAATCCGGCTTTCCACGAGAAATCTTGCTCCATACGGTTGTATCAAGTTCCGTTCCATCAAAGTTTTCTTCCCAAACCAATTGCCATTCCGGTTGATGTTGACAGCTCAACAACAAACACCCCATGACCCAAACTAAAAAAGCTTTTCTCATCACTTTTTGTATTTAAGTTATTTACTTGTACACAAAATATCACAAACCTTGTCCTGGAAAGTTCGTGCCTGACGGGACTTCATGACATTCTGATTGATAATGGCAAAAGCCAACTGATGCCCATTAGGCGCTTTGGCATATCCTGCTAAGGAACTGACACCCGTTACCGTACCTGTTTTGGCATGCACATTCCGATAAGCCTTGGATTTCTTCATTCGATAACCTAGCGTACCGTCTACACCGGCAATAGGCAAGGACTCATAAAACGGTTGGAAGATTTCTGCATGATAATAAGCATATTTCAAGAACTCCAACAACAAACGCGGCGAGATGTAATTATACAAAGAGACACCACTTCCATCCACAATATTATAATAATCCGGATTCAATCCCAATGATTCTTTGATGAACTGATTGATGGCATCCGTACCATCATCATCCTTCACCCGCTTCTGCTTCGCATGATGCTTAGCCAGGTGATAAAACATACTTTCCGCACAAAGATTGTCACTTTCCTTCATCATCTGTTTCAGAACCTCACCTATAGGACGTTTCAAGGTAAACAACGGAGAAACCACTGTCAAGGAGTCACCCTCCGGACAATCGGCAAAAGCCGTTGCTTGTGCTTCCACCCCTTTTTCTTTCAGACGAGCCTTGAACGTATGGAAAAAGAAATCCTTGGAAGTATAGATACTCAAGGTTCGAGAAGTCTTCTTCGCTACATTCCCCGAAACATGAATCAGATTGCCATTGTACAACCAGTTACGGGTGATCTTCAAGTTTCCTGCTCCCGGTTGATGGCTTACACCGTCGTTATCCACCTGATAGTAGTCGGAAGCCGGCACACAGACCACCTCCGGCAAGGAATCCTTCACGGTAGGAATGACCGTTACATCCACACATCCACGGTTCAGCATCAAAGGCGACAAATAAGGCTGGAAAGAATCGGGAACATCATCCCACGACCAACCGCTACCCCAATACACCGAATCCGTCATCGACACATCAGCAGCCAAGGTATCGGTAATGTAACGGATACCGCTCCGTACTACCGCATCGACCAACGAATCCAAATCCTCATCCATCAATTCTGGGTCGAAACCACCCACCAGGTAAAGACTTCCCTTCAAGGTATCGTTCTCTATCTTTCCGGTATATTGCAAATGGGTATCCATGGTGTAATCCATCCCCAATGTAGCCAAAGTACTGACAGAAGTCACCACCTTTTCGGTCGATGCCGGCCGATACAGCTTCTCATCTTGATATTGGAAAAGCGACTCACCCGTTGTCAAGTCAAACACGGTAATCCCTACCTCAGAAGTCTTCAACATCGGGTCATTCAGCAACAAAGAATCCAACCGCTGAGCAAGCGGCTGAGCATTAATCTGACCAATCAACAAGGTCAGCAAAAAAGAGACTACTATACGTTTCATCAGCTCTTAAAACTCTCTAAAGATTTCACCGGCAGTAGGATGAGGGAATACATAACGCTTCCAGTCTTCCACCTTATTACCATCTTCAATGGCCATACCAGCTATGATAATCAATTCGGATGCTGGGTTACCCAACATGCTTGCTCCCAAAACAGTACCATCTTCAGCAGCCAACACCTTGCAAACACCGTTTACCCCTTCATTTTCGGCTACGAAACGTCCCGAATAAGCCATCGGAAGTTTCAAAGTCTGGTATGCAATACCCTGCGCTTTCAATGCTTCTTCACTCATACCCACCGATGCGATTTCAGGATTGGTATAAACTACACCCGGAATGGCCTGATAGCTCATGGAATCCTCCTTACCGATGATATGGTGTACCGCGACCTCCGCTTCCCGAACAGCTGTATGAGCCAACAAGGAAACACCGTTCAAGTCACCACAAACATACACACCTGGTAGAGATGACTGCAAATGTTCGTCCACCTTAATACATTTACGTTCGGTCAGTTCCAAATTCAAGTTTTCCAACCCTAATCCCTTCATCACTGGACGACGACCTACACTCATCAACAATTTTTCGGCAGTTACACTACCAGGACCGTCCGCATTTTCATAAGCAACGGTAATGCCTTCTTCGCCTTTCGACAAGCCTACCACCTTGGTACTCAACAAGAACTGAATGCCTTTCTTTGCATACTCCGCACGTAGCATGGCCGAAAGTTCTTTATCCATACCCCCCAGGATTTCATCCATCATTTCCACCACGGTCACTTTCACACCTAGGCTACAGAAGAACGAGGCAAACTCCATACCGATGACACCTCCGCCCACAATAGCCAAAGAAGCTGGTACCTCCTTATTATCCAACGCATCGCGATGTGTCCAATAATCCACTTCTTCCACTCCCGGAATAGGTGGAATAAACGTATCACTACCTGCACAAAGCAACAGATTCTCGCATTCATAGGTTTCTTCGCCACATTTCACGGTATTCTTATCCACCACGGTCGCTTCGCCGGTTACAATGTTCACACCATGAGCCGTGAGCTTCGCCTTGATACCCAACACCAGCTTACGCACCACCTTCTGCTTGCGGGCTACAATCTTCCCCAAGTCGAACGATGCTTCGGGAACCATTACCGCATACTTCGTAGCATGCTTGGCATAATCATACACCTTGGCCGAGTAGAGTAAAGTCTTGGTAGGAATACATCCTTCATTCAGGCATACACCTCCTAAACTTTTCTTCTCGAACAATACCACACTCAAGCCTGCCTTTCCGGCCGCTTCGGCAGCCGTATATCCGGCAGGACCGCCACCTATAATTGCTAATTGATATTTCATAGTCGTAAATTTTTGTTTGCAAGATAAGAAATAATTTGTTAATAAGATACAATGAAAAAGGTTTTTATTAGTTTTGCAGTATAAAGCATATATCTTATGGTAAGAAAATTCGATTTCCTTGTCATCGGCTCTGGTATAGCCGGTATGAGTTACGCATTGAAAGTCGCTCACAAGGGTAAGGTGGCTTTAATTTGTAAAGCCGGATTGGAAGAAGCCAATACCTACTACGCTCAAGGAGGTATTGCTTCCGTTACCGATTTGAAAGTAGACAACTTCGAAAAACACATTGAAGATACCCTCATAGCCGGTGACTGGATCAACGACCGCACTGCTGTTGAGAAAGTGGTACGCGAAGCTCCGGCACAGATTGAAGAACTCATCCATTGGGGAGTGGATTTCGACAAGAAGGAAAACGGTGAATTCGACCTTCATAAGGAAGGCGGTCATTCCGAATTCCGCATCCTGCACCACAAGGACAATACCGGCGCAGAAATCCAGACAAGTTTGATCGAAACCGTCAAGGCGCATCCCAACATCACCGTCTTTACAAACTTCTATGCGGTAGAAATTATTACCCAACACCATTTGGGTATCATTGTGACCCGCCATACCCAAGGTATCAAGTGTTACGGTGCCTATGTGCTAAACGAAAAGACAGGAGAAGTAGATACCTTCTTATCCAAAATAACCGTCATGGCGACCGGTGGCTGCGAAGCCGTTTATCGCCAGACAACCAATCCTTTGGTAGCAACCGGCGATGGTATTGCTATGGTTTATCGTGCCAAAGGTATTGTCAAGGACATGGAGTTCATCCAGTTCCACCCCACTGCTCTTTACAACCCAGGCGACCGTCCAAGTTATCTGATTACCGAAGCCATGCGTGGTTATGGCGGTATCCTGAAGACCAAGGATGGCAAAGAATTTATGCAGAAATACGACCCTCGCTTGTCATTGGCTCCGCGCGACGTTGTAGCCCGTGCCATCGACAACGAAATGAAGCTCCGAGGTGAAGACCATGTCTATCTGGATGTAACTCACAAGGATCCGGAAGAAACCAAGAAACACTTCCCGAATATCTATAAGAAATGCCTTAGCATCGGCATTGATATTACCAAGGACTTTATCCCGGTAGCACCGGCAGCCCACTACCTTTGTGGAGGTATCAAGGTGAATTTGCACGGACAAAGCAGCATTGGCCGCCTCTATGCCATCGGCGAATGTTCATGCACCGGTCTTCATGGAGGCAACCGATTGGCTTCCAACTCCCTCATCGAAGCAGTGGTTTATGCGGATGCCGCAGCCAAGCATTCCTTAAGTGTAATCGACCGTTACGACTTCAACGAAGACATACCAGAATGGGATGCAGAAGGAACCATAAATCCGGAAGAATTGGTACTTATCACCCAAAGCATGAAGGAAGTCAACCAAATCATGGAAGCTTATGTAGGTATTGTTCGCAGTAATATCCGCCTCATCCGTGCTTGGAACCGTCTGGATATCTTATATGAAGAAACCGAACGCCTGTTCAAGCGCTGCAAGGCTTCCCGTGAACTTTGCGAATTGCGTAACATGATTAACATCGGTTACCTCATTACTCGCCAGGCCATGGAACGCAAGGAAAGCCGCGGATTACATTATACCATTGATTATCCACCTGTAAAGAAATAACAAGCTTAATAAATAATGAAAAAGAACACATTTATGCTAACAATTTGCTTGTGGTGCATAGCGCTAGCGATGCATGCACAGCATATTCCCACTCTGGAAGAGGCCGTTTATGGCGGTTTAATCCGTACCGAAGGAGGTGGTTCCGTGAATTGGATGAAGGATGGGGAACATTATTCCAAGATTGAACGGAATGAAGCCGGTGGCTTCGATGTAATGGCCTATAGTGCCAAGGACAATTCAAAAGAAGTATTGATTCCAGCCGATAAGTTGGTGAATCCGGAAACAGGTAAGCCTATCCGTGTCCGTAGTTTTACATTTAGCGAAGACAACAGCCAGGTGTTGATTTATACCAATACCCGTCGGGTGTGGCGCATGGATACCCGCGGTGACTATTGGGTATTGAATATCCAAAGCGGCAAGTTGCAGCAGTTGGGTAAGGCAAGACCGGAAGCGACTTTAATGTTTGCCAAGTTTTCGCCGGACGGTACTCGGGTGGCTTATGTTTCACAAAATAATATTTATGTGGAAACTTTGGCCGATGGTTCGGTACTTCAATTGACCCAGGATGGCAATGAAAAAATTGTGAATGGTACCTTCGATTGGGTGTACGAAGAAGAATTCGGTTGCCGAGACGGTTTCCGTTGGAGTCCGGATAGCAAGTACATCGCATATTGGCAGAGCGATACTAATGGTACTGGCTGGTTTGACATTATTAATAATGTAGATTCCATTTATCCGACTATCCAGCGTTTCCCTTATCCGAAGGCTGGTACGACTAACTCAGCTGTCAAGGTGGGTTATGTATCGGCTGATGGTGGTGCTACCACTTGGATTAACATTCCAGGGGATGCACGAAACAACTACATTCCACGCATGGAATTTATTCCGACAAGTAGTGAACTTTTTATCCAGCAGATGAATCGCGAGCAAAACACCAATAAGGTTTGGATTGCGAAAATCGGTGAAACCAATCCGGTACATATCTTTACCGATACCGACAAGGCTTGGGTGGAAACCAACGACAACATCCACTGGTTGAAGGGCAACAAGTATTTCACTTGGGAAAGCGAACGCAGCGGTTATCGCCATCTTTATCGCGTGAGCCGTGATGGTAAGGAGATTCAGCCGATTACTCAGGGGGATTTCGATTATATCAACGAAGTGGGATTGGATATGGACAAGGGATTGGTGTATTTCATCGCTTCTCCGGAAAACTTCACTCAACGCTACTTGTATCAGGCTAAGTTGTTCGGCAAGGGCGAAGTGAAGCGTTTGAGTCCGATGGATCAGGCCGGCCAACACCGTTACCACATGTCGCCTTCGGGCAAGTGGGCAGTCCATACGTTCAGCAATGCACAAACTCCTCCGGTTATTGACATGGTTTCGTTCCCGGGGCACAAGAGCGTGCGTCTGATTACCGACAATGCCAAGGCTCGTGAGCAATGGAAAGCATTAGGATTGAACAATAAGGAGTTCTTCAAAGTGCAGTCGGGCGACTGGACTTTAGACGGTTGGATGATTAAGCCGGTAAACTTCGATGCCAGCAAGAAATATCCGGTTATCCTTGATATTTATGGAGAACCGGCTAGTTCTACCGTACAGGATTCTTGGAGTGGAAGCATGTGGCATCAGCATCTCGCTAACTTGGGTTATATTGTTATCAGTATTGACAACCGTGGTGCTAATGTACCTCGTGGTCGTGAATGGCGTAAATGTATCTATGGCGAAATCGGTACGTTGGCCAGCCTTGACCAATCGAATGGCGTGAAGGATTTGGCACGTCAGTATGCATTTATTGACGCTTCCCGTATCGGTGTAACCGGTTGGAGCGGTGGCGGTAGCCAGACTTTGAACTGCATGTTCCGTTATCCGGAAGTGTTCCATACCGGTATTGCCGTAGCATTCGTTTCGGACTATAGCTTGTATGATACCATTTATGAAGAACGTTACATGAATACTCCGCAGAACAATCCGGAGGGTTACCGTAAGGGTTCACCAATTACATATGCAAAGGGATTAAAGGGTAATTTGTTGCTCATTCATGGTACAGGTGATGACAATGTACACTATCAGAGTTGCGAGATGTTGGTGAACGAACTTGTCCGTCAAGGTAAAGTATTCTACCAGCTTTCTTACCCGATGCGTGCCCATGGCATTAACGAAGGTGAAGGTACAACTTACCACTTGCGCAAGAGCATGGTAGATTATTGGTTGAAGAATCTTCCAGCAGGAGGCAGATAATTGAGAAAAAGACCGCCATCTTTTTTTTACGGACCGCCATCTTTTTAAAAAAGACGGCGGTCTTTTTTTTAAATCTCGTTAACAGAAAATATTAAACATTCATTTTTTATTTGTTTTTTTAAATAAAAACCATACATTTGCAACCGAGAGAGAGTTAAAGCAAAAAGCTGAATAGTAAAATGATACGGCAACAAGCCAATATAAATACAACATTCCTTTGGATAAAAGGAATGTTATTGTTTTTTCTTTTGTTAACAGCCAGCCACCTATCGGCACAGACTGAAACGAAGCAAGAGCCTAAGGCCAATCCGGAAGAAATTTCGATGAAGCAACGTTTCGGCATTCGTACCAACGCAGTGGATTGGTTGCTGACCATCCCTAATGTGGCCGTAGAATTCGACTTGGGAAACACCATCCGTAACAAGCGCACCATCAGTGCCGGACTGAAGTACAATTGGGATACTTCACACAAAATCACCCCTTCCACAGTATTCAATGTATTGGACGCACGCGTAGAATGGCGCCAATATTTCCGTACCCGTAAGCGTGGTGCGGTTACATCCGATCCGGACCTTATGACCCGCTTGAAAGAACAAGTATTCACTACCAAGCGAAAGAACCCGCGCACCGAACGTGCTTACTTCTGGGGTGTTTATGCTCATGCCTCCAATTACAGCTTCAAGCTGGGCAAGGAAGGAAAACAAGGTACGGCCTACGGAGCCGGCCTCAGCTTGGGTTATACCGCTCCGTTGTACGGATACGAGAAAGGAAATATCGACCTTGAAATGGGGGGAAGTATCGGCTTGATTTACAATGCTTATGACTTCTATACCTACGACCAGGAAAACTATACCTATTCTTTCGATGCATCGAAAAGCAAGAGTGGCCATTTGGTACCATTCCCGCTTATTACCGATTTGCGAGTAGCCTTCGTATACCGCCACATGTCTGTGAGCGCCAAGTACAAGGAAAGTATCGAACGCCGTATCCAGCGTATTACTGCAGCTCGTAACATCATCAATCAGGAAATCAATAAGATGCGTTTCCGTATCGACTCCATTGATAGTGCCGTACGCAAACAAGGCGGTACCGGTCCGGACAGCTTGCTCAACAAGGAAGAGTTAAAGCAATGGCGACTCATGCAGAAGGAACGCAAGGCCGAGCAGGAAAAGGAACAGGAAAAGAAACTCCGCGAAGAAGTAGCTGCTTCTTTGGGCATCGCGTTGAGCGATACCCTTTCTTCCAAGGATGAAAAGGCCATCCGCAAGGAAATGGAAATCCGCATGGAAAAGATTAAGAAGGCCGCCGAACCAGTAGATCCGGAAAAAGCCGAAAAGCAAGCTGCAAAGGATGCGAAGAAAGCGGCTAAGGAAGCTGAAAAAGCAACGAAGAAGTCCGAAAAGAAAGACAAGAAAAAAGATAAAAAAGCCGAAGCCGAAGAGCCTGAAAAGGCAGCGACCGTGCCTGTAGAAGAAAACCAAACAGAGGAGGAAACCGTATGAAGCAGTGGAAATACATATTGCCTATTTGCCTCCTGCTCATGTTAGGCGCTCTGGCAGGTTGCGTACATGTGGAATTGGCAGACTTGAGCAAGCGTGCCAACAGCTCCCTGCTCAGAATTACCTTCAACTGGAACGGCTACGAGGAAGACAAACCGGAACGCCTGCACCTCATTGGGGTACGTAACATGCGTACCTGGCGTGTACATGGTTTTGTAGATACCGAAGACGGCGATCATCCATGGTTTGGCTATTCGGAACCGATTATTGAAGAAGAGGTACCAGAGGTACCGGAAGAAGAGGAAGAAACACCGGAAGAAGAAGTACCGCCAACCGAAGGAGGTGAAGAAGGAAGCACCGAAGGAGAAGCGGAAGAATCAACCGGAAACGGCGGTGCAAAGAGTGGTAGTACCGAAGAAGGAGGCAGTGAAGGTGAAAGTGGTTCTACCGAAGGCGAAGGTGAATCCAGCGAAGGCGAAGAAGGCGATTCTACCGAAAACGAAGAAGAAACAGAAGAACCGGAAGAAGAAGAACGTTTCCCGCTCCGCTTGAAAGGGGGAGAATACAATATGTTGGCCGTGAACTATGGTATGCAGACCAACAACATGGTACTGAAATGCCTGAAAGATGGAAAAGAAGTGGAAGTGAGCGAAAATGGAGATGACCCCAACAGCCTCAACAACTACTTGAACGATTTCGACCGCAAGGCCAACGAGCTTTACCTTTGTGTAAAACCGCTGACAGAGAAACCGGAAATCGTACATGATAAGGACTTGCCGGACTTTAACCCTCGTTATGAGTACTTGGCAGATGTACCGCGCATCTTCTACACCTTGCAAATGGGCGTGAATGTAGTGACAACAGAAGATACACACGTGAAACTGGACATGAAACCCATCAGCCAGGAAGTGAAGGTACAGTTTACGGTAGAAGTTGAATCCGGAAGCAACATTGTGATTACCGAAGACCCCATTGTAGAACTCTCCGGCATCTGTGGACGATTTAATTTGATGGAAGCTTATGTTGATACCACTACCCTCTACCGTTCGGCTGTGATTGCCAAGCTACAGAACCAGTCGGGCAACCGATATGAATACGAAGCCAGCTTCCACACTTTGGGAGTAGTGCCTAGCTACGACGAGAATTACCTAAACGGTCCCGGTATCTTCCAGGTAGCGGTTAAGGTAGCAAAAGAAACGCAGCTTTATAACGAGCAGTTCGTTTATGCCGGCATCAACCCGCACACCGAACTGACCGAGAGCCGCATCATTGAAGAAGGACCGGACGGGAAAATCCGTTTACGGTTTACCAATGAACCCATCGTGATTGTGGTAGAGAAAGCTTTGACCATCACGAACGACTACCTGATCAAGACCGGCGAGGGACTGGGTTGGGAACAGCAGAAACCAACGGATGTAGATATAGACATTTAACCTTGAAAACAAACTGAAACATGCAGAAAAAGAATATGACATACAACCAGACTGCACGGAAGCTCCTGCTCCCGCTGCTAGCGGTATGCCTATGCTTCATCTGCAGTTGCGGTAACCTCTATACCGGTGAAGAAAACGTATTCGACCCGGATCGCGACGAAACCATCCAGGAAGAAAGCATACCGGTGATGGTAGCTCTCTCCGACCCTTACTACAACATCCTGTCGCGTGGGGTAGGTAAAGTAGACCCGGAAGACGAGTATTTCTACGGCAAGATGAACCCCGTGGACGAAGAAGGTAATCCGGATACCGAAAACAAGCCCCGCTTCTTTATCTATGCCTTCCGCAAAAACAAGGGAGACTACAGCATCACCCGTGCCGAAGACAAGGAGATGTGCCTGATAGACGGTAGCTGCGGTACCCAAGCCGACTGGGCCCGCGAAAAGGACTCGAATATGGAAGGTCATGGCAAATGGGCCTACTACAACGGTAACGGTTCATTCGTAAACTGGCACTTCCTGGACGACAAAATCTATTACAGCAACGATTCGCAAATGACTCCTTACGAGTTCTTTGCCTATTTCCACGATGGAGCAGCTACGGACAAGGCCACCCGTACGGCAGACCGCATCTTCTTCCCTGTGAAGATAGACGGTAGCCAAGACTTGATGTGCGGTACCGCAGAACTGACCGAAGAACAGCTGAAAACCATCGACGAGATAACGGACGAGGCGGAAAAGCAGAAAATCAAGGAGTTCTACTATTCCACCTACACCGGCAGACGCAACATCTGGCCCATCATGAAGTTGAAGCACCAATTGGCATACATCAAGGTGAATCTGATAGCAGGAAACGATTTCGGTGATGCCGTATTAGTAAACGATATCCGATTGGAAACTCATACGGAAGGTACCTTCGTGGTAGCATCAAAAGATCAAAAAATTGGTGCCACTTTCGAAACCGGCAAAGGCATAGAGCAACTACCCTTGCGCAATATAAAGACCGGAGCAGCCATCTTACCAGGTGAAGACGAACCGGCTGAAGAAGAAACA
>JAFYPV010000103.1 GCA_017559935.1 Bacteroides sp.
CACTACTAACTCACGTCTTGTTGTATTTAGCAACTTGCAAGACAAATTCGCAGTAACAGAATTGTTCAAGGAAATCTCAGTAAAGGTTGCTGACCGTCCGGGTGGTTACACTCGTATCATCAAGACTGGTCACCGTTTGGGTGACAACGCAGAAATGTGTTTCATCGAATTGGTAGACTATGATGAAAACATGGCTAAGACAGTTGCTCCTAAGAAGTCAACTCGTACTCGTCGTTCTAAGAAGAATGCTGCTGAAGCAACTACAGAAGAAGCTCCTAAGGCTGAATAATCTGTATCCAACTATATATTAAAGGCTGTAACATAGTTACAGCCTTTTTATTTATATGATATTTCTAAATATTAGTTCTTGATAGGCAGTCGTAGCCAAATCCATCTCGGTATCAATCGCCAGAAGCCTACCAAGAGGCGATATCTCCAGTCGATGATGGCTACACGTTTCTTGCGCTTGAGGGCATCTACTATGTCCAAGGCTACGATAGGAGCTTGCATTAACATAGGGTATCTTTTAGGGCTTTTGAGTAGGGGAGTGGCTACAAAGCCTGGGCGAATGTCCGTAAAGTTGATGTTCAGTTTCTGCATGCGTGACAATTGGTCGAGGGCATCTATGTACATGTGTTGGAATCCCTTGGTAGCTGAATAGGCCGCCGCTGCCCCCAATCCCTTGGTTCCGGCAATGGAACTGATAACCGCTAAATGTCCATGTCCTTGCTTTTCGAAATAGTGGTAGGCAGCATTGGTCATACGGATGAAACCTTCTACGTTGGTAGCTGCGGTTGCAAGTTCTATTTCGGTTTCCAAAGTGTAGTTCTGCTTCCCTATGCCCGAACTTAGTAGGAATAAGTCCATTCCTCCTACCTTATTTATTAAGGTCTGCAGATGTTCCGATGCATTGTCTTTGGTCACATCAATTACTTGGGTGAACACTTGTTCGGGTGCCATGGTGCGGAGTGATTCCAATTCAGCTTCCCGGCGACCGGCAACACCTACCGTCCAACCTTGGGCGATATACACGAGAGCCACCTCGCGGCCTATACCGGAAGTGGCTCCTATAATGATTACTTTCTTGTTCATTATCTATTTAAATTTAGGCTCAATGCTTATTTCACGCAAGCCATGGCTTGTTCCAAATCGGCGATGATGTCGTTGGCATCTTCAATACCTACCGAGAGGCGGATCAAGTCTGGTGCTACGCCGGCTTCAATCAATTGCTCGTCGGTGAGCTGACGGTGAGTGTGGCTTGCCGGGTGAAGTACACAAGTGCGGGCATCGGCTACGTGAGTTACGATGCAAGCCAACTTCAAACTATCCATGAACCTGATGGCTTCTTCGCGGCTACCCTTCAAACCGAAAGCAATTACACCACATGAACCGTTCGGCATATACTTCTGAGTGAGTTCGTAATACTTGCTGCTCTTCAATCCGCAATAGTTCACCCAAGCCACTTGTTCGTTGGCTTCCAACCATTCGGCCACTTTTTGGGCGTTTTCGCAATGGCGAGGCATACGCAAGTGCAAGGTTTCCAAACCGAGGTTCAAGAGGAATGCGTTCTGTGGTGATTGGATAGAACCGAGGTCGCGCATCAACTGAGCTGTAGCCTTAGTCATATAGGCCATCTTGCCGAATGCCTTGGTGTAAGTCAAGCCGTGGTATGATTCGTCCGGAGTAGTCAAGCCCGGGAACTTGTCGGCATGAGCTTCCCAGTCGAAGTTACCGCTATCAATGATAACACCACCTACGGCAGTAGCATGGCCGTCCATGTACTTAGTAGTAGAGTGAGTCACGATATCGGCTCCCCATTCGAACGGGCGGCAGTTGATTGGTGTAGCAAAGGTATTGTCAACAATCAAAGGTACTCCGTTCTTGTGAGCGATGCGAGCAAACTTCTCGATATCGAGCACGTCGATGCTTGGGTTCGAGATGGTTTCACCGAAGAGTGCCTTGGTGTTCGGTTGGAATGCTTTCTGAAGTTCTTCTTCCGGAGCGTTGATGTCAACGAATGTACATTCGATACCCAACTTCTTCATGGTTACGGCGAAGAGATTGAATGTACCTCCATAGATGGTCGATGCACATACAAAGTGGTCGCCTGCCTGACAGATGTTGAAGATGGCATAGAAATTTGCAGCTTGTCCCGATGAAGTAAGCATTGCACCTACACCGCCTTCCAAAGCTGCAATTTTTGCTGCTACTGCATCGTTGGTTGGATTCTGTAAGCGGGTATAGAAGTAGCCTGTATCTTCCAAGTCGAAGAGGCGAGCCATCTGTTCGCTTGTATCATATTTGAAAGTGGTACTCTGATAAATCGGGAGCACACGTGGTTCACCTTTGGTAGGTTGCCATCCGCCTTGCACGCAAAGGGTGGCAGGACTGAAGTTTTTCTTTTCCATATATTTATTTAATGTTTTGTAATTCTCTTTTGGTTATAAAAGCATGCAAAAGTAAGAAATTCCTATAATTTAAAACCATATTATAAGGAATAAGTATTATTTTTGCGTCAAAATAAGAAAATGATATGGAAGAAGAAATCAAATTCAAACATTCTATGCCCGCTCAGATACGCTTTAGTGATGTGGATCAGTTCGGACATGTGAACAATTCGGTGTATTTCCAATTGTATGATTTGGCCAAGACTACCTATTTTAAGGATGTATTGGGTATGTCGGAATGGGGTGATGTAGTGGTTGTGGTAGCCAATATCAGTGCCAATTTCCTGATGCCGGTATTCTTCTCGGATGGTATTGAGATAGAGACCGCTACTGTACAATTGGGTAACAAAAGTTTTACGTTGTTGCAGCGTGCAGTGGTAAAAGGAACGGGCGAAGTGAAGTGTGAATGTCGCACTACATTGGTCATGTATGATTTGTTGACTAAGGAACCGACTGTAATTCCGGAACATTACAAGAATGCAATTTGTAGTTTTGAAGAGAAGACTTTGGAAGAGTTGGCGAAAAAATAAGGATATTATAGATTAGTTTTAGGATTCCCCGTTCAATCAGTATTGTAGATTGGGCGGGGACCTTTTATAGGCAAAGTTCCCCTTGGCAACTTCTGATAAATTATTGTGGCCAATCAATCAAAGTGCATTGACAAACAATAATGCATTGGTACAAACTTCAGGCTATTAATCAATATAACGATTGTTTTGTTTTAACATAGATAATTTATAACTGGTTTAAAGGGGAGGGTCATTGGTTAATACTCCCCTTTTTATCAACAATGTATTTGCGTTTCTAGTAAGAAGTCGTTATATTTGTCAAATTAAAATTAATCATAAAGATAATTACATGAAAGACAAAAAGTTTTATCCGTGGGTAGTCGTAGGACTATTGTGGGTGGTGGCCTTGCTTAATTACATGGACCGCCAAATGCTTTCTACTATGCAGGAAGCGATGAAATTGGACATTGTTGAGTTGCAAAAGGCCGAAATGTTCGGTGTACTCATGGCTGTGTTCTTGTGGATTTATGGCTTTATGAGTCCGGTAGCAGGTATGATTGCCGACAAGGTTAGCCGTAAGTGGTTGATTGTAGGTAGTTTGTTCGTATGGTCGGCTGTAACTTATCTCATGGGTTATGCTGCAGATTTCAACCAACTTTTGATTCTCCGTGCTTCGATGGGTATCAGTGAGGCACTCTATATTCCTTCCGCTCTTTCTTTGATTGCCGACTGGCATGAAGGTAAGTCACGCTCGTTGGCTATCGGTATCCACATGACTGGTCTTTATACAGGTCAGGCTATTGGTGGTTTTGGTGCTACTTTGGCTGCTGCCCTTTCTTGGCAACAGGCTTTCCACTGGTTTGGTATCGTGG
>JAFYPV010000104.1 GCA_017559935.1 Bacteroides sp.
GTTCGAAGAACATGTTGCTTGGTCCTTCTGGCCAGAACATCTATCCGGAAGAAATCGAAGACAAGCTCAACAACATGCCTTACGTGAACGAAAGTATCGTGATTCAGGCACTCGATGGCAAGCTCGCAGCTTTGATCTATCCTGACTTCGAATTGGCATTTGCCAACGGTATGAGCGAAAAGCAAGTGGAAGAACAGATGGAAGCCAACCGCGTAGCGGTGAACCAGCAGATTGCTGCTTACGAACAAATCGCTCGCGTGAAGATCTATCACGAAGAATTCGAAAAGACTCCGAAGAAGAGTATCAAGCGATTCCTCTATCAGGAAGCAAGATAAAAATAAGGATAAAAAAAAGAGAGGTTCCCCATCGGGAACCTCTTCTTTTTGTCTATCGGTGAAAGAATTATTTCTTGTCTTCCTTCTTGAAGTAACCTTCGTTGTTGAGCACGTACACCTTACCTTCAGCCGGCACTTCTGCACGGATTTCATAAGTGTTGGTTGTAGCTTCCATAGAAACCTTCTGCTTCATTTCAGCGCTCAATCCTGGGAGTTCGTTCAATGATGCGAACTTGCCGTTTTCGTTCTTGTAATCCTGCTGAGCATAGAACATCGCCCACATGAGCTTGTAGATTTCCATGTCGTGCGGATAAACCATCGCAGTTTCTTCAGTACCCACCTTGTTATCCGAGAAGTGGAGATAACCCCAACGGTCAGGCATGTGCATGTCGATGCGACCAGTTGCATTCCATACCCAGTTTTCTTCCGGCTTCTTCAACCATTCTACGCGAGAGAAGTTGATTCTCCAAGTGTTGCCAGCCTTCAAGAGGTTGTTGAAGCTCAATGTCAATGCTTGGCGAGGGATAGCCATTTCCACGCTCCAGAACTTGTCTGTATCCTTCGGATTGTTCAACGTACCGTCGATGTAGATAGCCGACTGGATACCCGGGCAATCCCATTGCAAGAAGAAGTCACCACCCACGCGGTAAGGCTTGTCAAGCATGAGGTCGAAAAGCACGTTCTTGGCATTCACTTCAATTTCGAAATAGTTGTGACCGTCGCTATCCGGATCAATGAACACTTCGAAGTCATTATCATAATAGATAATGGTATCGCGTTGAGTCAACTTAGCATCGATGTTCGGTTCTTCGAGGATGGCACCTACATAGAGGTAATCATCATCCCAAAGCATCTTGGCAGTAGTCTTGTACTTCGGTTCTGCGAAACCTGCACCGCTGATGTCTTCAAATGCTTCTGTATCCTTAGCCTTTTGCCATGAAGATTCGTTGAGCTTACCATCAATCTTCAATGCACCTTCTGTGCGGTAAGCCACGTATGAACGAGGTTGTACCAAATAGCGTTCGTATTTTTCGAAGATACATGGTGCACCTTCTGCGTTGGCTTGCTTTTCGCCACCTGCACATCCGGTCAATACCGATGCCATGCAGAAGAGACCCAAGCCCAAAGTTTCGATTCTTTTCATCATTCTTGTTATTTAAGGATTAGTTACTTTCAATTACCTTACCTTCGCCACGGTAGAGCTGGATAGGACCATCGAGCAATACAGCCAATACAGTGATCTGCTCGTCAAGCACATGGTCAGGCACTTCGATATAGAGGTTACCCGGCACACCGCTCCAGTAGTTCTTGTTGTGAACCTTGTAGCTGAGCATAGAGCCATCGCCTACTACCCATACGCGGTTTACCTTATTCACAAGACCCTTGATTTCTACGATACCGTTCGGACGGTATGGCAAGTACAAGTAAAGGATATCGCCTGCTTCATTCAATGAAGTGAAGCCATGGAAGTGGTCAGCCGGAATACCCGCGCGAGTGTCGTAGATAGCTTCCTTGTGCTTCTTGGTCCAACGACCGAATTCCTTCAAAACAGCTACTTGTTCTTCAGGGATAGTACCGTCTTCCTTCGGACCAATGTCCATCAACATGTTACCACCGTTGCTCAAGCAATCCACGAAAGTGCGGAGGAGCATGTGCGGAGTCTTGTAGTTCTTGTCATTGTGCTGATAGCCCCAAGAGTCGTTCATGGTCATACAGAGTTCCCAGTACTTTTCTTCCGGACGAACCACAGGCACACCCTGTTCAGGAGTAGCATAGTCGCCATAACCGGTGATACGTGAGTTCACAATCACGTTCTTGTTACCGCCACGGAGCAATTCCATGATGCCCTTTGCTCTCCAAGTTTCTGCACTCTGTTCCCAGTCGCCATCGAACCAATAGAGGTCAGGTTTGTAAGCATTGTTCAATTCCGCCAACTGTCCGAAGTTGAACTTGCAGAAAGCATCCCAACGCTTCGGGTCGTCCTTGTAGCGTACATCGGTACGAGTCATGTTCGGATAGTCAGGGTGCGACCAGTCTGGCAATGAATAGTAAAGACCGAGTCTCAAGCCTGCCTTGCGTACTTCATCCACAAACGGAGTCACCAAGTCGCGCTTGGCCGGAGTGTTCTTCACTACGCTGATGCCGTTCTGTTTGGTATCCCAAAGCGCTACCCCATCGTGATGCTTGGTAGTAAGCACGGTATATTGTGCACCACTTTCCTTGATGAGTTCTACCCATGCCTTCGGATCGTAGTTCGAAGCAGTAAAGCCTTCGCATTGCTTCAAGTATTCATCGTGCGGAAGGTACTTGTTGTAGAACGACCAGCTTTCGGATACACCCTTCACCGAGTAGATACCCCAGTGAATGAAAATACCCAACTTGGCCTTGTGGAACCACTCCATACGTTTGTCCTTCTGTTCTTGCGTCTCGTTCAAGAGATTCTGGGCATGCAAGGACGGACATACCATCGAAAGTGCAAGCAAACCTGCACAAAGTTTCTTTTTCATACTCAACTATGTGATTAAAAGGTTATTTGAAAATTATTTGCAAACTTACTATTTTTCAATTATAATACCAAATAAATTCTTACCTTTGCCCGTCTAACAAAAACAAGAATCATGGCTAAAAAGAAGAAAACGAAGATGAGATTCGGGTGGTTGATTACACTATTCATTGCTGTCGTTTCGTGGATAGGCGGAACCTATTGGAGCGAATGGGACATGACCCAGCTGGTACTCAAGGAACTCAACAAAAAGGAAGAAGTCCGCCAGCAAGCGAAACCCGAGAAGCAGGCGAAACCCGAAAAGCAAGCGACTAAACAACGGATGGAGATACCCGTCATGACTTCGAAAAAGCAGGGACAAATCATCCAGCGCACCGGATATACGCTAAGTTATGACTCCAAGACCAAGACTCCGCAATGGGTCGCATGGGAACTTACCAAAGAAGAAACCAAAGGAAAAGAAAAACGTACGAATGACTTTAAACCGGATCCGGATGTCACCGGCTCCAAAGTAGTGACAACCGATTACTCCAACTCCGGTTACGACCGTGGACACATGGCTCCCGCAGCCGATATGAAATGGAGCAAAAAAGCCATGCAGGAGTCTTTCTACATGAGTAATATCTGTCCGCAAAACCATCACCTGAACACCGAGGACTGGGGTGACCTGGAAGAAAAATGCCGACAATGGGCACGCAAATACGGTAAAGTCTATATTGCTTGTGGTCCCATCTACAACGGCAAGCGGAATGAATACATCGGTGAACGACGAGTAAAAGTTCCTGATGCTTTCTTCAAGGTGGTTCTCATCAATGAAAAAAACATGCAGTGTGCACTTGGCTTCCTGTTCGATAACGAATCCGGCAAACGTCCTTTGAAGAAGTACCAAGTTTCGGTAGACAACATCGAGAAACTGACTGGTATGGATTTCTTCAGTGCCTTGCCCGATGAGTTGGAAAATTGGTTAGAAAACGAAGTATCAAATACACTTCTCTAATGATTCGTTTATGAAAAAGAAAACTAAAAGAAACATCCTCATTGCAAGCCTGGCTGTGCTCCTCTTCGGCATAGCAGGCATTGCCCACATGTATTATTATTTCTTCGCCCAGCCTTTCCAAATCACGGAGAAGGCCTACCTCTACATCGACCGTGATGATGACATCGACTCGGTGTACACCAAAATAATCGAAGTGGGGAACCCGAAGCAGATGCACGGATTGGAGTCGTTGGTGCGCTACAAAGGCTACAACATAAAGACCGGACGCTATGCCATCCTTCCGACAGACAACATGCGCCACTTGCATCGTCGCCTCTCCATGGGCTATCAAACTCCGGTGCGCCTCACCATCGGTAGTGTGCGTACGCTAGACCGAATGGCCCGCAATGCTTCCCGCCAGCTTATGATCGACTCTGTAGAAATTGCTAACCTGCTGAACGATGCAGACTTCATCCAAAAGATGGGTTATAGCAAGGAAACCCTCCCTGCCCTCTTCATCCCGAACACTTACGAGGTGTATTGGAACATCAGCGCCGAGGATTTCATGGCCCGCATGCAGAAGGAACACAAGGCTTACTGGAACGAAACGCGCCTGCAGAAGGCACAAGCCATCGGCCTCACTCCTATCGAAGTAGCTACGCTTGCCTCCATCGTAGAAGAGGAAACCGCCAACCAAGCTGAAAAGCCGATGGTAGCCGGTCTCTACATCAACCGCCTAAAGAAGGGTATGCTCCTGCAAGCCGACCCAACGGTGAAGTTCAGCCTTCAGGAATTCGGATTGAAGCGCATCCTGTTCAAGCACCTGGAAGTGGATTCGCCTTACAATACTTACAAACATGCCGGCTTGCCTCCGGGCCCTATCCGCGTACCTTCTTACCAAGGACTGGAAAGTGTACTGAACTACACCCAGCACAACTACATCTACATGTGCGCCAAGGAGGACTTCTCCGGCACCCACAACTTTGCCGTCACCTCCGCCCAGCATGCAGCCAATGCACGGAAGTATCAGCAGGCGCTGAACCGAAAGGGAATCCGATAAACCTATACAACAAGAAATCCTCTCCTGATTTACCAAGAGAGGATTTTTTGTACACACGCACTACATCAAATCGATGCACGAGGTAGTGGTGAAGGTAGTCGCAATAGCGGTGAGAACCGTAATAAGGATGTTCAGGATTTTACTCCAAAGTGTCTTGTTTTCCATGTTGCAGATTTGACTTGTTTTAAATCCCCCTTAATCAAGGGGGATTAGTTAATGATTACTCTTCCTCGCCTCCTCCTTCTTCCTCTTCTTCGGCCTCCTTGGTGTACTTCACAGCCACCTTCGAGAAGGTCAATGAAGTAAGGGCATTGGCGAGAACACGCCCCGGACGGAAGTTGATTTTCGCACGCTTGATAAGGCTCTCGGTGTAGTCTTCTTCGGTGAGAGCACCCTTGCCGTTGAGGGAAACCTGGAGGGTACAAAGCTCGCCGAGGCGCACGATTTCGCCATTCTGAATGGCTTCGGCCACCACGTCTTCGAGTGCTACGAGCACGGCATACACGTCCGATTTGTGCACGGTACAAGTGCTTTGAATTCGCTCTGCCATTTCGCGGATGTTTACATCTCCACGAGCCTGAGCCTGGGCATAGTATTTGGGTGGAGTGTTCTTTTCCGATGGGTTACGACGTGGGACGACTGAATAGGTTACTGATCTTGCCATAGTTTAGTTTAAGGTTTAAGGTTAATGATTATTGGATGTGTGTTTCGAAACGACAATGCAAAGATACAACACTCCGAAACCGCAATGTCCGGCAATGTCCCGCTATGTCCGACAATGTCCTGATGTGTCCTGATAAGGAGAAAATAGCGTGCGGAAAATTTGGATTTCGTGTAAATATTTTGTATCTTTGCAATACTTCTCATCACACTAAAATCCCATTCATTTATGTTCAATTATCGTCCCTATGGCAAGGCCGAACTGGCTTTGCTCTACCAGCCATGCAGCAGTCCCGAAACCGCTCAAAAGACCCTCTACCGATGGATTAAGGGTTGCCCCCTACTCATGCAGGAGCTCGAGAGCATGAACTATCAGCCGAAGCGCAGAACCTTCCTCAAACCCGAAGTAGAGGCCATCGTACGCCATTTGGGAGAGCCATAAGCTCCCCCATTTCACAACATTTCCGTCCTTCTCTCGCAGCCTCGAAATGCTTTGCATAAAACATGGAATTCCTTGCAGAAACCCGTCAAGCGTTAGGCAATTAGGCAGTTTGGCAGTTTTTATTTTTTACCCCTAAAAGTAGTATTGAAATTTTTATTATATATATAATAAACTATCTATTCTAAGGTAATACCCCTATTTAAAATAACTGCCAAACTGCCAAACTGCCCAATCTAAGCTGCGAATTCAATGAGAGCCAGTTATAACGATCTTCGTCTAGGCATTGCAGCTACCTATGAACCTATACAAAGATTCTTGAGACACTTGCTTTGAAGGAAGAAGCCGACTTGAGGAACCGGACATTGCATGTGGATTGGAAACCGGAAACGGAATTTCAACAAATAACCGATTCCATGTTTTCTGAATTTAAGTTGCTTTGCTTAACATTATTGTTTTGTCTTGTCGAAATGTAACCGTAAGTATTTGGAATTCCTAAAGTATTGATTTCTTCTGTTTTCCTTGCATCTATGATGAAATATGCATATATTAACGGCATAATCAAAACACGTAAAATCATGCTAAGGAAAGGAATGTTGGCCATCTGTTTCATCATGGGACTCATGTTGCTCATATCCACCCAAATTGCATTGTTTAATTACTTCATCCGGTCGTACAGCAAATATAAATAACTTAATAATATGGGACTTGATATATATGCGGGAACATTAACACGCTACTATAGTGGAAATTGGAAACTCATCACCCAACAAATAGCAGAACAATCGGGAATGTCATTTTCTATAACAACACCTAAAGGAGAATATTCCCCTATCAATAAACCTGAAGAAATTACAGATATACAAAATTGCATTCAAGAATGGCAATCTTTTCTTTTAGAATCTACCCCAGATGAATATAAAAAGAACATGTGGGAAGAAAATATGGAGAAGGAGTATTTTACCGACAAGCCAGGATGGGAAGCATGGACAGCTTTAACCATCTTTCAATATGCAACATTCCTTAATAAGCCGTTTCCTGAAACCATTTGCGGAAACACTATGCTAGAATGTCCTTTATTAAAAGAAGGTGAAGAAAATGGCATTCAATCTTCATTAATGAAAGTTCAGTTGTGGTTGCCATTGGAACATAGCTATATGTTTTCTTTCATAGACCCTAGAAGTAAAGAAGCAACATTAGCCACTATATCATTCCTTGAAGACGAACTAAATGATTTGAATAACAAAACATGGAAAGCAGATGAATCAACAATCTTATCTTGGAGAAATGATGAATATTACAATCCTGTAAAAGAGAACAACAATTTCTTAAAACGTTTATTTCAGAGAAAGGAAGAAAAAAAAGCACCTGTTTATTCCACAGAATCATTAGCAAAATGTGCATATTCCATATTGTATAAAGCTGTCAAATTTGCAAAAGAGCATAAAGTCCCTATCGTTTGGGATTATTAAGAATTTAAGTTGCTTTGCTTAACTTTGTGGATTATTGTGTTCTGCAATCAACGATGAACGAAAGGCAGAAGTACGAAATGCCAATATTGAAAAATATCTGAACCAAGAATCATGAAACCGCATTATCAAACCGTTTCTCCGGTATTGCTAGATTGCCTTCACAAGAAACTTCAAGACGAAAGTACGAAAATTGCATCAAATGTTTAAACGCAAAACTAAAAGGAATTTCGCCAACCATTTGTAAATGATGAGCAAAACGCTTATATTTGCGTTAGTATTGAAAAAATATGCTTATGAAGAAACAAACAGTATTACGAAAATTGGCGGAACTGAAAACTCCTTTATTACAATATGGTGTAACGAAATTAGGATTATTCGGATCTACGGTACGTGGCGAGAACAAACCAGGTAGTGATATTGATGTGCTAATTGACTTCCAACCCGAAAAGGAAACCTTCCAAAACTTCATGAGCGTATGTGATTTGCTCGAAAACATCTTCAAGCGGCAGAAGCTTGACATTGTTACATTCAAGGGGTTAAGCCCGTTTGTCGGCCAACAAATTCTGAAAGAGGTAGAGTATGTCTAAATCCCACATTCCTTACCTGCAACACATTCTTGAAGAATGTCGTTACATTCGTTCGGTAGTGCCCGACGATGCCAAGATGTATGAGTTTCTCTCCGATGAAACCTTGAAACGTGCCGTATCCCGAAGCCTTGAAATCATAGGCGAAGCCACCAAGAAAATCCCTGCCGATGTGAAATATAAATGGAGTAGCATTTCATGGCGACAGATGGCCGGAATGCGCGACAAACTTATTCACGACTATATGGGAATCAATTACTTGATTGTATGGGATGTAGCTAAAAACATTATCCCAACATTGATTCCGCAGATAGAAGAAATAATTGAAGCGGAAGTGCCAAATTCGAACATTGATTAAAATAAAGTAATGAGTATTATAATTGGAGTTTTTGGTCTCATATTCATTATTAATAGACTTTAAATCAGAAACTTCTAATATTCAAAAGAATGGTCTTTTAGCAAAAGAGCATGCCGGAGAACCGGATAAATACAGTTTATAGATAAGTTGGTATTCGGTTATTTTGTTGCAAATATAGTTTTTTCAGCAAATAACAGTTTCTATATGTTCTGAGTTTCAGTAGCTTTGCTTAACTTTGTGAAAACTGGAAATATAGATATATGGAAGACTATAAACAAGCAATCATAGACTCGCTCCAAATAAAGGTTGGTGACTGGACATTTGGAGATGTTGGCGATGGATTTGGACAAATCATCCAAATCGCCCCTTTCTTTTATGAAGAATACGACAACCATATTCCCAAAGGCAAATCGGTGGGAGACTATGAAGGCTGTTGTATGGGGATTGTAAAATATTTCTGTACAGAAGAAATTCTATTTAGAGCTGTTTGACAAGATACGAAAGGATTTGCCGAGCCGTTTTACTTTTGTCGATTTAATGGATATTGCAGCGAAGCATCAGTGTCCGTTAAAGTTGGATAACCCCACACCGCATGGCTATCAGCCGACCATGTATATAACATTATTCTTCAATGTAGGTGAGTGTCAAGGCAAACGCCAGTTGTTTAATGCATTGGGTAATTATATAGATTTCGGCCATTATTTTTATGAAGCCCCTGTCATTCCTACACACGAAGAGGTGATGGAGAGATTACGGAAGGAGATGGAGCACAGCAAGAAAGCGAGACAGGCAAAGCGGGCAACCAAATGAATGATTGCACGCTTTGGCAAGCAATAATACTTATAAGTAATGAAAGCAGATAATAAAGCCGAAAAGAAAGAGGCAACGGGAAAATAAAAATAAAAAGCTGGCAGATGAAAGAACTCAGCGTATTTTAAACTACACGATAATGATAGAAGAGTATGGCTGGCAAGAAAATTAAGATTACATTCAATGTCGTTATGTTAATCATAACGATAGCTTTTATTGTATTCAGTTCGATGTTCTTGTTGAATTGTATGATTGAATACAAATATCACATTGACCAAAATTTTGACCATTCAAATTTATATTTTACATATTCAGCCCGTAAATTGGAACTATTGTCAGTAATGTGGTATTTGAAGTTTTGCATCGGATATTTTATTCTTATCTTGTTGTATTTTATTTATCGGATACAATGCAAATAGCTATTTCAGCAAAATAACCACTTCCATGTTTTCAGAATCTCAGTTGCTTTCTTAACTTTGTGGAATGATAGCAAGATATTTAGCTAATTTGATAGGAGGTTTTATAAGGTGGATGCTGAAAGGATGTACCACTAAGCTTTCAAGGGAAATCGATTATGATAAGAATTATCATAAGAATTTCTTTTGCCTCATGTCGATAATTGTATTATATATTTTGCTGGTTACGGTAATAACAAGGTTCCTTTAAGGATATGCCAATCTGTATTTGTTAAAGAATTTGATTTGACGAATTAAGTATGGATCTGTGGAAATTTATTCCCATGCTATGTGTCACTTTTTTGATACATTGCTTTTGGATAGATCGGCTTACCGCTTATATGATTCTAATGGCTTTCTGTTGGTGGTTCGGTCCAACCATTATCATGTCTATCTATTTCACAATAGCATCCTGCCGACTCAGAGACCGGTGGCAGAAAGGCTTGTTTGCATGGGGAATGTTCAATGTCCTGTTCCTTAGCGTAGCTTTGATATATGAACCTTGGATACAACACTTCGATGCGTTCCGGATGTCCCAAGTTTACGAAATAAACAAGGAGAAGATGGAGGAGCTGGTGGAGTATACTGACCAGGCATTGGATGACAGCACTTATGTGAAATTGGAATTTGAAGATGGAGAGGCTGCCATCTTTCATGTTTCATCGAAAGGAGATTCGTATATACGTCAGTCTTGGAATGATCAAGCAGAACGAAGAAAGGATTCTTTGATGAAAGTGGTCGGGCTGACACCGGAGGAATACGAAGAAATAAGCCACCGTCTTGACCGCATGGGTTGCATCGGTATTGCTAAAGACACTTCACACCCCAATGGCAAAACCATCATCTATTTTTGTCGTGTAGGAATGGGAATGTACTCGTTCATCCTTTTCGACAATCCTATCAGCCAAGAGGAGAAAGACGAATTCATGAAATCTTACGAATATATCCCCTATAGTGACCGCGTCATCTTCCAATATGGCGGAGGTGCCTTTGGAAAACAGTATTTCACAAAGGAAGAAAGAGAGGAGTTTCTGTCTAAGCATCAGCCGTGGTAGAAGTCATTTCATTCTTTAAACATGAAAACAGCTTCCATGTTTTCAGAATCTCAGTTGCTTTCTTAACTTTGTGGGAAATGAATAAATCGAGAAATGAAGTACCCAAAGGCTATCATCTTCATTACGATGAACACAATAGCTTGGAAAACGAATCTGTTGAATTTATATTTGGGAGAGCCATAAGCTCCCCATTTCACAACATTTCCGTCCTTCTCTCGCAGCCTCGAAATGCTTTGCATAAAACATGGAATTCCTTGCAGAAACCCGTCGCACGTTAGGCAATTAGGCAGTTTGGCAGTTTTTATTTTTACCCCCAAAAGTAGAATAAAACTTTTATTATATATATAATAAACTATCTATTTTAAGATAATACCCCTATTTAAAATAACTGCCTAACTGCCTAACTGCCCAATCTAAGCAGCGAATTCAAAGGATCAATTTGTTCTTGCGAAAGAAAATGACTATCTTTGAATCTAGTAAGTATAACAAAGAGAAGGATGAGTAAAACATATTTTACCGAATACGAGCCTCTGTTTCTTCACGAACGAACCATCAAGCGCCTCACGGTATCATTGACCGAACGGGGAATCATTGTAAGACGGAATGGTCGACGGAATGGGTTTTGGGAGGTTTTGTGAATAATCATAATCCTCCTTAAACATTGATTAGGTTACATCCTAAAACAGAAGAAATCTTGGCGATGGTTTTTAGTGTAGAGAATGTAGAGAAAAAACGGATTTATTGTTCTAAAGTGATTGACTGGCACGGTACTGCATGGGAGTCATACCCAAATGTGTCTTTACGTATTTGCCAAAAAAAGACGGGTTGGGGAAGCCTAGCTGGTCGCAGATTTGTTTGATGCTCAAGTCGGAATGCTTCAGGTAATGGCTGATATCCTTCAGAACCACTTCCGTAATCCATTGGTTGGCTGTCTTACCCGAATGCTTCTTACAAATGACAGACAGATGCTTGGACGAGATACACAGTTCGTTGGCATAACACTCGACGGTGCGATACTTGCAGCGTTCGGAGTGGAGCAAGTCAAGGAAGCGTTGGAAATGGGTGTTGCTGGAACGGGTAGCATTGTCGGGGTTGGTGACCGTTGATGTAATCTTTTGCAACATGCCGCATAATGCCAATACGGCAGCACGTAGCAGTGCCTGGATGACTTCTGTACGGAAAGGCATTTCAACCGGTCTCATGCTACAGTCTTTCAGCAGTTCATAGAACAGGGTATAGGTCTGAATGTCTTCCTCTTCCAAGGATATTACATGCAGGTCGTGAATATACATGAACTCATTCCAGACATACATTTTCTCGTGCAAGAAACTTTGAATGATGTTGTTGGTGAGGAATATACCTTTCAAATCAAAGTTTGGACTAACCATAAGATCGGTAATGGTGGTATTGGAAGGTATTGCTGCCACTTGATTTTGGCAGAGTTCAATCTTCTTGCCGTTCATCATGGCTTGTACCTTGCCGTTGGTACATATGACAATGGCGCTCATGGCAACATGAGCCGACGTAATTTCAGCAAACTTCTGCACACTGTCGATGATGACGATGTCCTTGTCTGAGTAACCGATATGAATTTCCTTGTTATCTGTTAACGACTGGATAGTAATTTTTTCTTCCTGCATATAATGTTCCTTTCGAATGCAAAGTTACACAGTTGTTCCGATGTTTGATGTTCTATTCGGATTAAACAATGTTCCATATCGGAATGATTGGATGAAATAGACATTTTGTCTTCTTTTTGGGACATTATTGTTCGATCTTTCCTTGTTACATTTGTTCCATTAAAAATAAGATTGGAACAACTATGATGAAAGGATTGTTAGGACTGCTGACCCTATTGGTTTTATGCGGTTGCAGTGAGAAGAAACAGAGCAGTACAAAAGCTCCTATGCGTGTAAGGACAGAAATGGTATCCACCACAACGAACACAAACGGCCAATCGTATGTGGGTATCGTTGAGGAAAGCGAGGCTACAGCGGTCAGTTTTACCAGCATGGGGAGCGTGAAGCGTGTTTTCGTGGACGAAGGTCAGACTGTCAGTCGCGGACAACTCATAGCCGAAATGGATGACACTCAGGCCCGCAATTTGCTCGGCGGAGCGGAGGCGCAGATGGCGCAGGCCAACGATGCCCTGAAGCGCTACCAGATGCTGTACGACAACGGTTCATTGCCCGAAGTGCAATGGGTAGAGATTCAGAGTAAGGTGGCTCAGGCCCAATCGCAACTGGAAATTGCCCGGAAGAACCTGGCCGATTGCCAGTTGACAGCTCCCGTCAATGGTATCATTGGCAAGAAGATGGTGGGGGCCGGTGAAACAGTTCTTCCTTCGCAGGCTGTGGTAACGATTTTCGATATCAGCAATGTCAAGGTAAAAGTTGCCATACCAGAGGCGGAAGTGAGCGGCATTGCAGCCAATACACCGACTCGGATTAAGGTGGAAGCAGCAAACAAGGAAGTAAGCGGTGGCAAAATAGAAAAAGGTGTACAGGCTGATGCCCTGACACATACCTACGATATCAGAATCCATGTACCCAACAACGATAGAAAGTTACTGCCTGGCATGGTGGCTAATGTAAGCCTTACCCCATCAAACGATGATGGGAACCAGTACAATGTTCCCATCACAGCCGTACAGAAAAAGGCTGATGGTTCCTTGTTTGTATGGGTAGTAGATAAGGAGAATACGGCTCACCGGAAGGCGGTTAGTATCGGCGGGACTATAGGCAACCGGATTACCATCACTCAGGGGATTAGTCCAAAAGAACGCATCGTGACCGAGGGGTATCAGAAATTGAGTGAAGGTACTAAAGTAGTGTATTGACGAACGGTTGTAGGAGAATGATGATATGAAGAACATGAATTGGCTGAAATGGCCTTTGGAACATTACCCGATATCGCTGCTCATTGTGGCTATTCTGTTTGTGATGGGTATCTTTGGCATGTATGTGATGCCCAAGGACGAATTTCCTCATGCCACTATCCGGCAAGGCGTGGTGGTGGCTGCCTATCCAGGTGCTACCAGTGAAGAGGTGGAACTGCAGGTGGCACGTCCACTGGAACGTTACCTCTTTACCTACGGTGAAGTGAACCGTGCAAAGACTACTATGACTTCACAGAATGGCATGTGTATCGTGATGGTGAAGTTGAATGATGATGTGAACAATAAGGACGAGGTGTGGTCGAAAATCAAACACGGATTGAACCAGTTCAAATCGTCGTTACCCACCGGTGTACTTGCACTGGTAACCAACGATGACTTCGGCAATACATCGGCATTGCTCATCGCCATCGAGAGCGACCGGCGTAGCTACCGCGAACTGAAACAGTACAGCGATGACCTCAGCGACCGTCTGCGTCGTATTCCCTCTGTGGCCAATGTAAAGCTCTTCGGTGAACAGAAGGAGCAGATTTCCCTGTATATAGACCGTCAACGGTTGCAGGCTTACGGCATCGGTCAGCAGGTGCTTTTCGCACAATTGCAGGGACAAGGGGTTACGACCCTAAGTGGCAGTATCAGTGACGATGACCAGCAAATCCCCATCCATGTGGAAACGGTAGAGAACAGCGAAGAGGAAATTGCCAACCAGATTATTTTCAGCGACCCTGTAAGCGGCAAGGTAGTCCGTGTAAAGGATATTGCCCGTGTGGTTCGTGAGTATGACCCTATGGCGAGCCGTATCGAGCAGAACGGTCGTCCTTGCGTGCTTCTTTCCATGGAGATGAGTCCAGGAAACAATGTCATGCAATATGGCAAGGAGGTGGACCGGGTGCTTAACGAGTTCCGGGAAAATGAGTTGCCCGAAGATGTCAATGTTACTCGCATTGCAGACAAACCCAAGGTCGTATCTGTCAACATCACGTCTTTCCTGCGTGACCTAATTATCTCGATGATTATTATCATTCTCGTGATGATGGTACTTTTCCCGCTTCGCTCGGCTATTGTAGCAGCGATTACCATTCCGCTGAGTACATTTGTATCGGTAGCCATCATGTACATAGTGGGCATTGAACTGAATATCGTGACATTGGCAGCGATGATTATTGTGCTGGGTATGATTGTAGATAATTCTATTGTAGTAATCGATGGTTATTTGGAATACTTGGGAAAGGGCTATGAACCGAAGATTGCCGCCATCGAATCAGCCAAGCAGTATTTCATGCCGATGATGTTGGCAACCATCTGTATCTGTACCATCTTCTTTCCTTTTCTCATCACGATGAAGGGTGTTTTCCATGACGCACTGAAGGACTTTCCTATGACAATTACCATCAACCTCATGGTATCGCTTTTCCTTGCAGTAACCGTCATTCCGTTCCTGGAAGTCCGTATCATCAAGCCGGGAAAAGTAAGTACCAACGGTAACTCCATTACCCGTTGGGTGCAGAATACCTATAATCGAGTACTCGACTGGACTTTCCTACACCCGTGGATAACCATTGGTGGTGGTATCGGTGTCATCCTGTTATCGACAGTCATTGTCCCTACGCTGAAGATTCGCCTCTTTCCCTATGCTGACCGCGACCAGTTTGCAGTCGAAATCTTCCTTCCGGACGGCAAGGGGTTGGCAGAGACAGAAGTGATTGCCGATTCCGTACAATATGTATTGGCAAAGGATGAGCGTATTGTGGACATCACCGGTTTCATCGGTTGTTCTTCCCCACGTTTCATGGATGCCTATGCTCCCCAGATAGCGGGTAACAACTATGCCCAGTTCATTGTCAACACTAAGTCCGACAAGGCAACGCTCGACCTGCTGGCAGAATACCAGCCCCTGCTAAGCGAGGTATTTCCCAATGCATACGTCAAGTTCAAACGCTTGGATTATCTGGAAGTCAACGAACTGGAATATCGTTTCTATGGCGAAAACATCGACTCCCTTCATGTGGTGGCGGAAAGATTGATGGAACGTATGCGCCTGATGTCGGAACTGGAGTGGGTACACACCGACTATCTGCAACCTTATCCGATTGTCAACGTGGAACTTGATCCGGTAAAGTCGGCACAGTTAGGCATTACCCGTACCGCTGCCCAACTTACATTGGGGGCTACATCGGGCGATCTGCGTGTAGGACAGATTTGGGAGGACGATTACGAACTGCCGATTGTGGTGAAAGACAATGCAGACATGACATTCTCCGACATCGAGAACCTGGGTGTTTCTGTACCTGCAACCATGCTCTCTGGAGGTGTGAATCATGCGAACAGTACTGTTCCGTTACGCCAGATAGCCAAGGTGAAGCCGAAGTGGAGCGAAAGCCGTATTGTGCATCGGGGAGGCGAACGCTGCATCACGGTAACTGCACAATTTGCGCAGGGTGTCTATACCGCTCCTATAGAGAAGGAAGTTGCCCGCATCATGCAGGAAGACATAGAGTTGCCTCAAGGTGTACGTAGTGAGGTGGGCGGTGAAATCGAATATGGTGACGAGGCCATGCCGCAGATTTTGGGTGGTATTGTTATCGCTTTGGTCATCGTGTTCTTCTTCCTGTTGTTCAATTTCAAGAAATACGGTATCACCCTCGTCTGTATGGCTGCCTTGGGACTGATGGTACCGGGAGCCTTGATTGGTCTTGGTTTGATGGACCGTTCTTTGGGGCTTACCTCCATCTTCGGCCTTATTACGCTGGTGGGAATGATTATGCGTAATGAAATCTTGATATTTGAACATGCCATCGATTTGATCAAGCAATATGTAGCGGAACATGGCGACTGGACTATGGACCGGAAGGCTTATAACGAGGCTGTGAAACAGGCAGCCTACGAAGCAGGCAAGCGACGCATGGTGCCCATCTTCCTGACCACTGCTACCACGGCCGTAGGTGTAGTACCGATGATTATCGCCCAATCATCGTTCTGGATGCCTGTGGGAGTGACTATCTTCGCAGGGGGAATCGGATCACTCATTCTGGTAGTCACCATGCTACCTGTCATTTATTGGAAGGTTAATTTGAAATAATTATGAAGAAACTCTTATCAATCATAGCCTTGGGTTGCACGTTGGCAACCTCGGCACAGACATACACATTGCAGCAGTTGAAGGATTCGGCTATGCATAACAATATCGCCATCCGTAAGGCGCAGTATGACATCGATGCGTCACAACAGCAGCGCAAGGAAGCGTTCACCAAATATTTTCCCAATGTAAGCGGTGTGGGATTCGCATTCAATACGAATAAAGGAATGGCTCAAATGGATATCCATCCTTCCGAACTGATTCCTTCGTCGCTTGGTGAGATTCTGGCTGCTTCTCTGCCTCCCGAAGCATTGGCCGCATTGGGCAGTCCCGTCAGCATGACCTTGATGAAGAAAGGAGCCATAACAGGTGTGACAGCCGTCCAGCCGGTATTTGCTGGAGGACAGATTGTCAACGGAAACCGTTTGGCCAAGGTTGGTGAAGATGTGAGCCGTTTACAATTCCAACTGTCCGAAAACGAGGTTGAGAAACAAACAGAGAAGTACTATTGGCAACTTGTTGTATTACAAGAGAAGATGAAAACTGTAGAGGCGGTAGAGGCGCTTTTAGCAGACATCGGTAAAGATGTAGAAGTAGCAGTGAAGGCTGGCTTGGCCATGCGGAATGACTGGCTGCAAGTGCAGATTCGTCAGAACGATAACGAGAGCCAAAAGGTGAAACTACAGAACAATATTGATATCGTACGCTTGACTCTTGCCCAATACTGCGGGTTGAAGAGCGACGTTTTCAGCATCGATACTCCAGAAGAAATCATTGCGGAAATTCCTCTGGAGCAAGAACCGAACTCTTCGCTTGCATCTCTGCCCGAATATCAACTCTTGCAGAAGCAGGTGCAGGCTGCGGACATCCAGCGAAAGATGGAGATAGGCAAAAGCCTGCCTACAATAGGCGTAGGGGGTGGCTACAATTATCATAACATGCTTGGCAACAATCATACTTTTGGTATGGTCTTCGCTACAGTCTGCGTACCGATTTCTGACTGGTGGGGTGGTTCGCATGCCATCAAGCGGAAGAGGATTGCCCAACGACAGGCAGAAGAACAATTGGCTGACAATGCCGAACTTCTGAAGATACGTATGCAGAAGTCATGGAACGATGTGCAAGAGTCGATTCAACAATTGGTTATCGCCAAGCGAAGCATCGAGCAAGCCGAAGAAAACTTACGCCTGAACCGTGACTATTACAAGGCAGGAATTTCAAAGATGAGTGATCTCCTGGAGTCACAGATGCTCTATCAGCAAGCCCTTGACAAACATACCGATGCCATTGCAGATTATCGCAACAAACTCTTGGAATATCGTCAATGCACAGGGATAATTTTATAAAAACATCTTAGGCAGATTAATTCAGAAAACTCAAATCAATATCAGGGACAATAACATCCGTAGGTTTATCCTTAATGAGAAAACCCATATAAAGCGGGACTGTGAGTATTTCCGCTTCACGCCCTAAATTATATTTCCCAAGCTTAATAGCATGATTGACATGATAAACATTTTTGTTCTTCAGAACAGTTCTTAAACTTTTTGTTTTTCCGGACTTGGCCTTGACTTCAAGCACAACACATTCGCCCTTGTATCGCACAATGAAGTCCATTCTCAATCCCCCAATGTTTCCTTTTGAACTTGAGTATTCTTTTAGGGTCGTTTTCCAATGAAGTAATGAAATAGTGTCTTTCTGTCATATCTTCTCCCATTGCCTTGTCTATTCTCCAGTTGTCTATGTATCCGAAAGTACGTATCCCTTCCCATTGTTTGAAGATCCTCCCCAAAAAATAAACGTCCGAACAAGTTCTACATGTACGGGTTACAATAAGCCCATGTCCTTCTTCCTGTTCTGAAAACTCCTTCACATATTCACATTCATGGTATTTTCTTACAGCTTCCATTGCAATTTCGATGCTTTTCATCAGAGTTGGTTGGTTTCCCTTGACCTCAAGCAGATAATCTGCCTGTTTTTCAACGATTTGTGAGACAATGTCTTTCTGAGTTCCGATTGCGTCAATTGTTATGATATCCCCCTCATGAAGTTCCAAGCAGTCCAACAGTCTGGGAATGGCTATGATTTCGTTCTTTTTACTATCCACCTTTTCCTGTCCTAAAGAAAGACATTGGTCTACAAGAAATGCATTGGTCAGAGCCAACTATAACGACCTTCGTCGGGGTATTGTTGCCACCATTGAGCCCATACAAAGATTCTTGAGACACTTGCTTTTGAAGGAAGAAGCCGACTTGAGGAACCGGACATTGCATGTGGATTGGAAACCGGAAACGGAATTTCAAAGTGCCAATGTAGAGGTTTCAAAGTACCAAATTGACACTTTGGATTGCACTTTGGCGGAGATGGCCGTATTGCAAGTCATCAAGGAAAATCGGAACGAACCATCAAGCGCCTCACGGTATCATTGACCGAACGGGGAATCATTGTAAGACGGAATGGTCGACGGAATGGGTTTTGGGAGGTTTTGTGAATAATCATAAGAATGATTGCAGAACTTGTATCCATTCTTTCTACCATCTTGTCTCCCTTCTCGATATAGTACAGATAGTGATCCGTAACCATGCAGCCATAAAGGTATACGGCTAAAATGACTGATAATAAGAATGAAGTCAATTTCATAGGTGGTTATTGGGTTGGTTATCTTCATTGCAAAGATATTGATTATACTGAAAATGTTCTCTTTCGGTCGTAATATTCGTTTATGGGGTATAATTCTTCTATCATAACTTGAGTTTTCGCTTTATCCATAGATGAAAGTATATCTGTCTTGTTACTTTTTAATACTCATCACCTTCGTAGGGCACGCAGCTACACATCGTCCGCACTTGATGCAGTCGGGGTGCAGATAGCCCTGCTCGTCGCCTCGCGAGTCGTAGGGAGTGAGCTGCATAGGGCAGACCTTGGCGCATCGCTTGCACTTCATCTGGCAAGTAGCCGACACGCATACAGCCGAGAATCCCTTCTTCATTCGGCGCGGAGCGACCCAAGCCGAGAGTGTACCCATGGGGCAGAAGGTGCACCACGAGCGCGGAGCGTAGATGAAACCGAGCACTACACCCACTACGGTGGTTACGAAAATCATGTTCCAGAACGTGCGTCCCACGCCTGCCAACGACCATCCGTTCACGTAAAGCTGCACGCCGAACATGCCGAATATAAAGAACAGCATAAATACACGGAATCCCTTGCTACGCACGAACTTAGGTATGCGCTTGTGGGGCGAGAAGCGGGCAATCACCTTATCGTACAGGCTGCCTCGAGGGCAATAATGTCCGCACCAATATCGGCCCTTGCGCACCGCCATCAGCACCGGTCCGAGCATACAGATTAGGGCTATTACACCCACTTCGGGCACGAAGTAAGCTACCACTAAGTAAATGAATAAAATCCAAAACATAAGTCTTTCTATTTATATTGTTAGTAATTCGTAGAACAACAAACAAGCGGGCTAAAAAAGAGCCTGTTTAGTCACAGCAACTCTTCTTTTTCTCCGTGCATCGGCAGAACAATCCTCTGAACAGTTCGCAAGCCAATTGCCAATTCTCGCGATGGATGCAATATTTTACTTTGGGCGTTTCCACCTCGCCTTGTATCAATCCGGCATCTTTCAGTTCCTTAAGGTGTTGTGATACGGTTGCTTTGGCTATGGGCAATTCTTCGTGAATATCGCCAAAATAGCATTCCGTCTGCTTGGCCAAGAACTCCAGTATAGCAATGCGGGCAGGGTGCCCCAAAGCCTTGGCAAAGCGTGCCGTTTGCTCTTGCTGAGCGGTGTATTCCTTGTTCGACATAGTCTTTCTTTGTTTGATGTTCGCAAAAGTACGAACATTTTTTTGAATCTGCAAGCGGGGAGTAGAGATTTTTTATGAATAACCGAATCTATGTATTCTGAATTTCAGTAGATACCCTGATTTATGCTCTTAAACACACTCAGAAAACTTGCATTTACGGGGTGGTTTGTATGTCAGCGCGTTAGGAACGACGGGCGGTTTGCAGGGAAATTTATCAACAGAAAACGGTGGAAAACTTATGCTCCTAAAGTTTGGAGTGGGAACGTTTCGGTGCTACATTTGCAAGCGAGACATTCAACGTCATTTCAAACTAACTTATCACACAAAAACAAGTCAGCCCTATGAGTTTTAAAGATTTGAGGGACTTCCCGACATTGCTCGGGGAGCGCTTGTCCAGCATCATCTGTGAAGATGTGACGGACTTTCTGAGAGAGGTAAAAGAGTATACAAACAAGATTATCAAAGAGTTGCGCGAAACACAGGAGGAACGCGACGACCTACAGCGCGAGTTGGAAATGCTGCGTGCCGAAAAACAGGCCATGGAGACCGATGCGCTACGGAGCCTGCGAGCCATCCCCGTGGATTTTGTCGAACGCTTTGCAAAGAGCTGCGACACGTGGACGGAGGCACGCCCCTTTTATGAGATGCTGCTGGAGTATGCCGAGGGCAACCGCGACATCAAGCAGAAGGCCACGAACATAAAGGCGCATCACACGCGCCGAAAAAAGGCACTCACCCAACAGGTGTACCAAAACTGCGAGGTGGTGCAGAACATCCAAAGCAAGCAAACACGAATCATGAACCCCACCTTCGGATCGATGTACGACATACACGACAACGAGGAGGTAAAAGCAGGATAAACAGATGGAAGAACAGAAGAAAACTCAAGTATTGGGCGCCACATTCTATGGCAACGTAACCTTCAACGGACCCATGTTTGACATACACGACAATCATCACGTGCATATCCATAGCGAACAACCCATGAAGCGGACTAGCCTCCATGCTTCGGAAGAGGAAACAAAGGAAGCCATACTGGCCTTGCTGGAAGCTACCGACGAGGACGGAAAGAATATCTTCACCGAGAAGAGCCAATGGTATGCCGTGTACAAGGTGCTCTCGGAATGTCACGACTTTCCTTCGAAGATGACCGACTTTTGCGACATCATGAAGAATTGGGGGATGGACGGAGTATCTCCGGCTTGCGACTATGAGAACATCCGGAAAATCCCCAATCAAATCGCTATCCCTACCAATAAGGTTACGTTGTGGCATAACTATAAAGACAAGGCAGAGGTCAAGTTCAAGAAGCAGATTATAGTGGCCATCAGGCTGATGGAATTGCTCGAAAAGTAGTCCTCATTCCCAAAATCATTCCCATTTTCCCAATATCATTCCCAATTCAATCCAACCGGGTTGAGTTGGGATTTTTTTTATGTCCTTTGTTGTGTCGAACCATTTAATACTCATATATTATGACAAATCAAATTCAAATTTTTCAGAATCAGGAATTCGGTGCTATACGCACCATGAGTAACGAACAGGGCGAACCGATGTTCTGCGCCAAGGATGTGTGCGATGCATTGGGATACAAGAAGGTAAGCAATGCAATAGCTCTACATGTAGATAAGGGGGATGCCCTAAAGCAGGGCACCCCTACCGCAAGCGGAGTTCAAGCGATGCTTTATGTAAACGAATCCGGCCTCTATGCCCTCATCCTCTCGTCCAAGCTCGAGGGTGCCAAACGATTCAAGCATTGGGTAACCAGCGAAGTCCTCCCAAGCATCCGCAAGCAAGGAGGTTACATGGTGGCTCGTCCGGAAGAGACCGATGAGGAAGTGTTGGCTCGTGCGCTGCAAATCATGCAAGCTGCCCTCCAACGCCAAAATAATGAAATCGCCCGCTTGAAGCCTCGTGCCGACTATGCCGACCACGTACTAGACTCCATCAACTGCATCACCACCACGCAGCTCGCCAAGGAGCTGGGTATGACTGCCCAGGAACTGAACCGCCGACTCTGCTCCATGCACATCCAGTACTGGCAAAGCGGTCAATACATGCTCTACGCCGAATATGCCCGCCAAGGTCTTGCCAAGAGCCGTACACGCACGCATACCTTGAAGCACGGCATGGTAATCACCGAAATGTACTTGGTGTGGACCGAGCGAGGCCGTGACTTTATCCACCGATTGTTGAACCCTAAATTTATTTACCAAGACATTATGGTAAACGAAATTGTAAAACTTAATCAATAATCTGAGCCGGAAGTGAGGGAATCTCGCGAGATGAAAAGGTGGCCACCTTCCCAAAGCTTTCTCTCACAAACGTATCAGAAACATGAAATTCGGAATAGCCAACAATGTAAGAAGAGAGGTGCGGGAATGTACGCCCGACCTCCTGAACCAAACATTCGATTCGGTGCTAGTAGCACGAACTTGTGCCGAGATAGAAGACGCCTTGGAAGCCCTCCGCCGTGGAGAGCTCACCCAAGACGAGTATGAAACTCTCAAGACAACCTTGAAGAAGAAGTTGCCTATCTTTACCTTCCATGCTCTCTTCAAGAACGGCAAGCGGAAGAACGACGATGCCATCCCTAGCGGACTGAGCATCTACGACCTCGACCACATTCCCGACCCGCGTGCCAAGTGGGCGGAGATAGAGGCACGCAAGGAAGAGTTGGGCATTCTACTTGCCCACATCTCCCCCAGCCTCGAGGGCTTGCGACTGGTGTTCCTCATCCCGCAAAGCAAGTCATTGGCCGAAGCACAGGCATGGATGGCTCGTGAGCTTGGCGATGCGCAGTACGATGCTTGCGTGAAGGATTATGCACGTTGCTCGTTTGCGGTGCCACGGAAGTATGTGCTTTATCAGAGCGAAGCGCTCTTTAATGAAGAATTCTCATCAGCATTGTCATCCAGAATGGTGCAGAGCGAAGTGAAGGATGACAAATACGGGGAAGGTAAAGAATACCCCGAAACCTACGAAGAAATCCCCTACGAAGTCTTGGTAGAGACGCTCGAAGAGCAGATGGGCGGACAGCCGGAGCACGGTTCGCGCAACAACTTTATCTTCTCCATGGCGTGCCATTTGCGCTATGTATGCAACGACGATGCCTTGTGGATTGCCCAAGTGCTACCCACCTACGGCGAAAGCAAGGAGAAATGGATGGCAAGCATACGAAGTGCCTGTAACCGCTCGCAGACCAAGGCCATGCCTCGCATCATGAAACGCACACTGACCATTTGCAAGGAACAGATGCAGAACGAAGCCCAAGATACGGAAGGCAACACTCCTCCCCCGATGCCTAAGCGACTTCCGCCACTCATCAAGCTCCTCGTGAGCAAGACACCGAAAATCTATCAGCCTGCCGTGGCGCATGCGGTGTTCCCGGCACTGGGTGCGCACTTGTGGAAAACATACTTCCGCTACATCGACAATGTGGAGCACGAAGCCACGCTGATGTGTTGCCTCATGGCAGGCACAGGAGCCGGAAAGAACTGCATCTCCGAACCCATCAACCACATCCTGAAGGACATCCGCCAACGTGATGCGGAGAACCTGCAACGCGAACGGGAGTGGAAGAAGGAAATGCAGAGCAAGGGGGCGAACAAGGACAAGCGCCAGCGTCCCGAAGGGCTCGTGATTCAGGAGATTGATCCAGACATGACTAATGCCGCGTTCGTACAACGACTAGCCGATGCCGAGGAACGCATCCTCTATACGAAGATGAACGAGATAGACCAGTTCGATGCGCTGAAGACCTCCGCACGGAGCAAGGCGCACTTCCAGATCATGTGCTTGGCCTTCGACCCGGGCAACGTGTACGGACAGACACGTGTGGGCACATCGAGCGTGAGCGAGAGGGTGTGCATCCGCTTCAACTGGAACGCATCGACCACCATCCACAAGGGGCAGGCTTACTTCCGCCAGGTACTCACGGACGGACCTGTGTCGCGCATCAACTTCTGCACCATCCCCGAGCAGCCCATCGGTGCGGACATGCCGATATATGGCACGTACGACGCCGGCTTCGACGAGGAGCTGCGCCCTTACATCGAGCGCTTGAACAAGGCGCGTGGCTTGGTGGAATGCCAGGGGGCGAGAAACCTTGCCAAGAAGCTGAAGGAGGAGAACGCGGAGTTCGCCCGTCTCTCGCAGAGCCGTGTGTA
>JAFYPV010000105.1 GCA_017559935.1 Bacteroides sp.
CGTTTCGCCCAAGTAAGCGATGCGGTAGTTCATCAAGATTTCCTGCTTTTCCTTTTCGCTCTTTGCATTCCATTCTTCAGCTGTGAATGAAAGTTCTTCGCTACAAGCTACATCCAAACCTTCTGTACCCTTCTGTGCAAAACGTTCTTCGAGCATGCTGATAGGCATAGCCTTCTGGCAAGCGTTGCAATAGAAGTGACCGAACATCTGTTGGAAAGCCCATTGAGTCCAGTGGTAATAGTTAGGTTCGCAAGTGCGTACTTCACGATCCCAGTCGAAGCAGAAACCAATCTTGTCCAACTGTTCGCGATAGCGGTTGATGTTTGCTTCTGTTGTTACTGCCGGGTGTTGACCGGTTTGGATAGCATATTGTTCAGCTGGAAGACCGTATGCATCGTAACCCATCGGGTTCAATACATTGAAGCCTTGCAAACGCTTGTAACGTGCATAAATATCGCTGGCAATGTAGCCGAGCGGGTGACCTACGTGCAAGCCAGCTCCCGATGGATAAGGGAACATGTTCAGCACATAGAATTTCTTTTTCGATTCGTCTTCAACAACCTTATAAGTTTTGTTATCGACCCATCGTTGTTGCCATTTCTTTTCAATTTCTCTGAAATTGTATTCCATGATTTTTATGATGTTATGATTATAATTTTCCTAATTAACTCGCAAATATACAAAGTCTTCGGGATTATTAAGGTAAGTTTAGGATGAAATGTTGTCTTTTATCGTTGTTTATCTTAGTATTGACTGAATTGATAAAACCTATAGACCGATAGAAACTTTCTGTTGGAGTGATTTGTTATACTGCATATATTTGTATCAGAAAAAGAAAAAATAACTAACTCATTAAAATAGAAGATTATGGCAACAAAATTTTATAAGTGCAATCATTGTGGTAATGTAATTGAAAAGGTAGTAGATAGCAAAGTTCCGGTGGTATGCTGTGGCGAAAAAATGGAAGAGTTAATTCCAAATACTGTTGATGCAAGCAATGAAAAGCATGTTCCAGTAGTGACTCGTCTGGATAATTGTCAAATCAAGGTAGAAGTAGGTAGTGTAGCTCACCCTATGACTCCTGAACATCACATTTCATTCATCTATGTGGAAACCGAAAATGGTGGTATCCGCGTAAACTTAAAGGATAAACCTGAAGCTGTGGTTTGTGTATGTACTGATAAGCCGGTAGCTGTGTATGAATACTGCAATTTGCACGGATTGTGGAAGACTGAATTATAAAACCTGTATATAGTTATTATTGATTAATTAAAAGAATAAGCGGATGAACTTCTAGTGTTCATCCGCTTGTTTTTTAATCTTTATGGTTTCTTCTGACTGAACAACCAGCTCATGAAGTCTGGTTGGGTGAAAGCAGGATTCCAACTTCCATGTCCCACACCTGGAAATTCAATGTACTCAACGTCAGCTCCGGCTGCTTTCAAGGCTTTGTAGGCTTGACGGGAACCACTGACTGGAACAACATTATCAGCATCACCATGGAAAATACGGAATTTTACTTCTTTGGCTGCTTTCAAACGAGTTGCATTTACCGCTCCACAAATAGGAATGGCTGCTGCAAAAAGTTCTGGATAACGGATGGTCATATCGAAAGTCCCCATTGCACCCATAGAAAGTCCCATAATATAGATTCGTCGTTTATCTATTTGAGGCATAGCCAAGTAAGTGTCAAGCAACTCTTTCAATATTACAAAAATTGGAGATGGAGGAACATCGGTGGGCATTTTATCTGTCTCAAAAGAAGACGGTCGGCCTATATATGCCCAATAGCCAGATTCTGGGCATTGTGGAAACAAAACAAATGCCGGGTAGTTCTCACGATTCACAGGATTGAGCCACATCTGGCTTCCATGAAACAATTGCTTTTCATTGTCTGATCCTCTTTCTCCAGCTCCATGCAAAAAGAGAACCAACGGATATTTCTCGCCTTCCTGTTCTATTTCAGGACGCAATAATCGATAATTCAGTGAATCGCCCGAAGCTGTTACGTATACTTTCTTTTCAAACTCATTCTGTCCGTAAGCTGTACCAAACAGAGTCCAAAATAACATCCAAAATACTAGTTGCTTTTTCATATTCATTTATTTAATCATTCATATAATTGTGGCATAGTAACCTTAAAATAAGGGCTTTCTACATGTTGGGAGTAAGCTATTTCTACCATCATTTTTACGATGTCCGGATGCTGTTCAGCAATGTCATTGTCTTCATGAAGATCCACAGACAAGTTATAAAGATGAGGCTTACCAGCTTTGGATACCATCTTCCAATCACCCATACGAACGGCTACTTGATCGGTTTCCTCAAATTCCCAATACAAAAATTCATGTTCTGGCTGTTCTGCTTTTCCTAAAAGAGTAGGTGCGAATGACAATCCATCAAAATAATCCGTTTCTTTGGAAAGGTTGGTATATTGAGCTACATAATCTTTTACACCTGCCAATTCACAGAAAGTAGGCATTAAATCATAAAAAGCCAATTGATGGTCATTCACTACACCCGCAGGTACTTGTCCTGGCCACCAGGCAATGAATGGAACACGTACACCACCTTCATGGGTTTGTCGTTTAGTACCACGCAAAGGAACGTTCTTGCCAAAGAATTTAGGATCAGCACCTCCTTCCATGTGAGGACCATTGTCACTGGTGAAAATCACCAATGTATTTTTGTCGAATCCTTTTTCTTTCAGTTTTTCTAAAACTTCACCTACATATGTATCGAGACGAGTAACCATGGCTGCAAATTGAGCATGAGCATGAAGTGAAGTATTATAGCGTGACCAATGTGGTGCAATCCAATCTTTATCTTCTGTAAAATTTTCTTTATAAAATTGTAATATACTATCTTCTGGTTGTACCAGTTCGGCATGAGGAAGTGTATAAGTAAAGACGCCAAAGAATGGCTGATTACCTTTTTGACTATCAATCCATTTCAAGGCTTCTTGATGAATCATATCGGCCGAATATTGTGTACGATTTTGATATCCTTCTCCATGTTGTGGATGTTGGATATTTTGTTCCATGGTGAGACGAACTACAGCTGTGTCTCCTACTGTTTTGCTGTATCGGTTCAAGAAGTTTGGATAATACAAATGTGCCTGATATTGGCATACATAACCATAATATTCATCGATACCTCGTTTATCGGGAGTGGATACCGAACCTTCGTAACCTCCCGCCCATTTACCGAACATACCGGTGGTATATCCGTTGTCTTTCATTATTTCAGGAAGAATGATATGTTCGGGGTCATAAGGATGTTGTCCTACTCGACTGAACTCATCGTTATCACCATATTTAACCAAGGGTACATCCCGCCAATATTCTTTGTTTCCACGTACTTCTGTATGTCCGGTATGTTGGCCAGTCATGAATGATGCACGAGATGGTGCACTGACAGGACTTCCTGCGTATGCTTGGGTGAATCGCATTCCTTCTCGTGCCATATTGTCGAGATTAGGTGTTTGGATATAAGATTGACCATAACAAGCTAGATCACCATATCCCAAATCATCACACATGATATAGATAATGTTTGGCTGTTGGATTTCTGGTTGTACACTACAAGCACTCAATAAAGGCATAAGAGTCCATAATAGATTCCGATTCTTCATAGTTTTGAGTAGAATAAGATTGTCATTTAACGCAAAATTATTCATTTTTATAAGAAAGACAAATTAAAAGTGTATATTTGTCACAAAACAAGAAAAAACAGAATTGCTTATGAATAAAAAATTATTATTATCCTTGCTTCTTGCAGGAATGGCTTCTGTCTCACAAGCTGATGAAGCCAGACTTTTACGCTTCCCTGCCACTAATGGTCAGGAAGTAGTCTTTACGTATGCCGGTGATCTTTACAAGGCTCCAATAGCTGGTGGTGAAGCTCAACGTCTCACTTCACATATAGGTTATGAAATGTTTGCTCGTTTCTCTCCAGATGGTCAGTCTATTGCTTTTACTGGACAATATGATGGAAATACAGAAGTATTCCTTATGCCAGTTGATGGTGGTCAGCCTACCCGATTAACTTATACTTCTACCAATGGTCGTGATGATTTGGGTGATAGAATGGGCCCGAACAATATCGTAATGACTTGGACTCGCGATGGAAAAAATATTGTTTATCGTAACCGTATCAATGATAGCTTTACCGGTAAACTTTGGACAGTAAATAAGGAAGGCGGTATGCCGGAAGTGATGCCGTTGCCGGAAGGTGGTTTCTGTAGTTATTCACCAGATGGAAAGAAGTTGGCTTATAACCGAGTGATGCGTGAATTCCGCACTTGGAAATATTATAAAGGTGGGATGGCTGATGATATTTGGGTATATAATCCAGCTGCGAAGAAAGTAGAGAATATTACCAATAACGTATCGCAAGACATTATTCCAATGTGGATTGGTGATGAAATTTTCTTCATCAGTGACCGCGACATGACCATGAATCTTTTTGTTTATAACATCAAGACCAAGCAAACAGAAAAGGTTACCAACTATACAGATTATGATATCAAGTTCCCTAGCTCAGACGGTAAGATCATCGTTTATGAGCAAGCTGGATATTTGTATAAATTCGATCCGAAGACTCGTCAGTCTACAAAAATTATCATTTCCTTGAATGGAGAAAATCTCTATGCTCGTAAGGAAATGAAAAATGTATCAGGTTATGTCACTGCATCCAGCCTTTCTGGTGATGGTAAGCGATTGGCTGTAACTGCCCGTGGCGAAGTGTTCAATGTACCAGCAGACAAAGGTGTAACTCGTAACATTACCCGTACTTCAGGTGCCAACGAACGAGGTGCAAAGTTTAGTCCGGACAGCAAGTATATCGCTTACATCAGTGACCGTACCGGTGAAACCGAAATTTGGATGCAAGGCGAAGATGGAGAACCGGTTCAGCTTACTAAGAATAATGATACTTACATCCGTCAGTTGATGTGGAGTCCGGATAGTAAGAAGATTCTTTATACAGACCGCAAGAACCGCATCGTTGAAGTGGATGTTGCTACCAAGAATAAACGTACTGTGATGCAGAATCCAAGCGGTGAATTCCGTGGTGTGGCTTACTCATCGGACAGCCAATGGATTACTTACACCAAACCAGCTGCTAATAATATGAGTGTGGTGTATGTCTATAATCTCAATACCAAGCAGGAAATTGCTGTTACTGAAGATTGGTACGATTCTTCTTCACCGGTATTCAGTACCGATGGCAAGTATTTGATTTTCACATCAGCACGCGATTTTAATCCTACTTATGGTCAACTTGAATGGAACCATACTTATAGCCGCATGAATGGTGTCTATATGACTATGCTTGCTAAGGATACTCCATCACCTTTGTTACCATCCGATGGTAAAGCAGAAGCGCTAAAGAAAGACGAAAAGGTAGCTGCTCCTGTTATGAAGATAGATGCAGATGGAATTTTGGGACGAATTATCAAATTGCCTTTGCCAGCCGGTATGTACCGTAACTTCTTCTCGGATGGAAAGAAGGTATATTATAGTAGCGGTCGCGATACCAAGGCCTTCGATTTGAAGTCACAGAAGGAAGAAACAGTAGCCGATGCATCGTTTACCATTACCCCAGGTAGCAAGAAGGCTCTCTTCTCAAAGCGTGGACAATTATATATCTGTGATTTCCCGACAGGCAAGGCTAACTTGAAAGATGCCGTGAATTTGAAAGATATGGTAGCTCCAGTGGACTATACCGAAGAGTGGGCACAAATTTATGACGAAGTATGGCGTGCTTTCCGTGATGGTTTCTATTTGGAAAATATGCATGGAATTGATTGGAAAGCCATCAAGAAGAAATACGAAGTATTGGTACCATACGCTAAGACTCGTCTTGATTTGAACTATATCATCGGCGAAATGATTGGTGAAGTAGGTTGTGGACATGCTTATGTCAATCCAGGAGAAATGCCGTCACCGGAACGTATCCCAATGGGTTTGTTGGGTGCCGAATTGAGTCAGCATAAGAGTGGTTTCTATCGCATCGACAAGATTATACCGGGTGCTGTGTATAGCAAGACACTTCGTTCTCCTTTGACTGAACCAGGTATTGATGTAAAAGAAGGCGAATACATTGTAGCAATTGATGGTGTTCCAACTAATAGTGTAAAGAACATTTATGAGTTATTGATTGGTAAGGCCAATATTTTAACTGAGCTTTCAGTGAACAGTAGCGCATCAATGAACGGTGCCCGTAAAGTTGTTATCAGTCCAATTGACAATGAAGCTCCGCTTTATCACTACAATTGGGTACAAGACAATATCAAGAAGGTAGAAAAGGCAACCAATGGTCGTGTAGGTTACATCTACATTCCTGATATGGGACCAGAAGGCTTGAATGAATTTGCCCGTTATTTCTATCCGCAATTGGATAAGGAAGCGTTGATTATCGATGACCGTGCCAACGGTGGTGGTAATGTTTCACCAATGATTATCGAACGTCTTCTCCGCCAGGTTTACCGTATGACTATGTATCGTGGTCGTGACACTAATGGTACCATTCCTGATGCTACTCACCATGGTCCAAAGGTATTGCTTGTCAACAAATATTCGGCTTCTGATGGTGATCTCTTCCCATGGAGCTTCAAGGCAAACAACTTAGGTACAATCATCGGTACTCGTACTTGGGGAGGTATTGTAGGTATCAGCGGTTCTCTACCTTATATAGATGGTACAGATGTTCGTGTGCCGTTCTTCACCAATTTCGATGCCAAGACTGGTGAATGGATTGTAGAAAATCATGGTGTGGATCCGGATATTCTACTCGATAACGATCCTATCAAGGAACAAGCAGGTGAAGACCAACAGTTGAACAAAGCTATCGAAGTAGCTCTGGAACAACTCAAGTCACGAAAACCATTGCCGAAGACTCCGGCTCCTAGAACCATGAAGGATTTAGGATGGTAAAAAGCTAAAAACAAAGAATCCCGAAAACATTTATCAAGTTTTCGGGATTCTTTGTTTTTAGGTCAATTTAAAATTTATTCAGCAGCTGTTGCCAATGGAGATGGTACATTATAAACACGGGTAGCCAAATCCTTGTCCAGCATATACATACCATATTTATTATCTTCTACAGCTTCTACAGTAGCAATCATTTCGCGAGCTGATTCTTCTTCTTCTACTTGTTCGTCGATGAACCAAACGAGTCTGTTAATGGAAGCGAAGTCGCGATCTTCGTTAGCAATAAAAGCCAAGTTATTAATCAAAGAAGTAACTTTCTTTTCATGTTCCAAAGTTTGTTTGTACATGTCCAATACACTATTCCAAGTACTTGGAACTTCAGCGATAGGAAGCAAAGTAACTTTGGCATCACGAGAATTCAAATAATTCATGAAAATACGTGCGTGAGCTTGTTCTTCCTGGAATTGTACATAGAACCAGTTGGCAACACCTTTGTAACCTTTGTTTTCAGCATCGAGTGACATAGCCAAGTAAAGATAAGCCGACCATAATTCAGCATTGATCTGTGCATTGATTGCATTGTGTAATTTTTCGCTTAACATAGTGTTCGTTTTTAAAAGTTAGTCATTTAATTAGTACTACAAATGTATCAAAAAAAATGGAGGATACTTTGTTTTATCCAATAGAATTTTTTTATGATGTCATAGACTTTTTTTATTCATCAGAAACATTTTAGTAAGTTGGGTGTTATGGTAAAAGAACGATAACTTAAAACCCATTCGTAAAAATGAAAAAGTTAATGATGTTGGTCGCTATTGCAGCGGCTTTCGCTTCTTGCCAATCAAACAACAAGAAAAGCGCAGAACTAGTAATGGAAAATGACAGTGTAATGATGGAACCCATTGAGGTAGCTGAGGAAATTTTCACAGGCACACTCCCTGCAGCAGATGGTCCAGGTATTGATTATGTTTTGACTTTGGGTGCAGCAACCGATGGAGTAGACACAGTCTATACACTTGAAATGACGTATTTGGATGCCAATGGTCCGGGTAATCATCAAGTGGTTAAGACCAGTGGCAAACAGCAAACAATGCATAAGGTTGTGAACAACCAACCAAAGAAAGCGGTAAAATTAACTCCAAACAGCGGTGATCAACCAATGTATTTCTTGGTAGTTAACGATACTACTCTTCGTATGGTGAACGATTCCACTTTGGTAGAAACCATTGGACAAGCCGTTTATGATATTACAAAGGTAAAGAATAAATAATAAGGTAATAGATATAAATAGGAATAGGGATAAAATGGGATTAAAATCCGATTTTATCCCTATCTTTGTACCAAAGAAGAAAATATATGTCAACAATTATCTATCCTTCACCTATTTTCGGTCCGGTGCATAGCCGTCGTTTGGGAGTATCTTTGGGTATCAACCTGCTTCCTGCTGATGGCAAGTTTTGTACATTCGATTGCATCTATTGCGAGTGTGGTTTCAATTCCGATTTCCGTCCGCATCAAAAACTTCCTACCCGTGAAGAAGTACGTTGTGCGTTGGAAGCTCGTTTGCAGGATATGACTGTCAATGGACCGAAGCCCGATGTGCTGACTTTTGCCGGAAATGGAGAACCTACTGCCCATCCACAATTTGCAGGCATTATGGAGGATACGTTAGCTTTGCGTGATCAATATTTTCCGGAAGCAAAAGTTAGTGTATTGAGTAATTCCACTTTTATCCACAAACCGGAAGTGTTCAAAGCGTTGAACAAGGTGGATAATAATATCTTGAAGCTAGATACAATCGACGCTGCTTATATAAATAAGGTAGATCGTCCGACTGGGCATTACGATGTGCAGCAAGTCATCGAGTGTATGAAAGCTTTCAAAGGAAAGTTAATTGTTCAGACACTTTTTATGAAAGGAACTTTTGAAGAAGAGGATGTGGATAATACCACAGACGATTATGTACTTCCTTGGTTGGAAAAGGTCAAGGAGATAGCTCCTCGTCAGGTTATGATTTACACCATTGATCGCGAAACACCTGCTCCTCATTTGTTGAAAGCTACTCATGAAGAACTCGATCGCATCGGTGATTTGATTCGTGAAGCAGGTATTCCTGTTTCGGTTTCCTATTAAAACATAACCCTGTATTCGTTTGTTTGTATGCGAAACGAATACAGATGAAAGAAAAGAAACAATGGTTTAGCCGGTGGATTACTCATCGTTGGAGAGTCCATCCGGTATTGGCTCATGTTCTGGTGAGTCGCAAAGTTTTTGTCTATTTAGCTTATATTCTTCCGGGCATCTTGGTGTACTTTCTGTTGCCGGTATTGGAAATTATAGAAGGAGAAGTCTTGTTGCAAATCACCCGTCGGCTTTGTATCGTGTATATGGTCGGGTGTATTATTCTAGTGGTCAATGCCTTGCTATTGGTCATGCTCGATATTTACAATACCAAGGACAAACAACGGAACCGGCCGATGAAAGGGTTGGTACAGGTTTTTCAAGTATTGGTTTTCTTTGTCGGTGGAATCATCATTGTTGCTGTATTGATCAATCAGTCGCCTACTACTCTTTTTGCCGGATTAGGTGCTTCGGCAGCTGTCTTGATGTTGGTTTTTAAAGATAGTATCTTGGGTTTCGTGGCCGGTGTCCAGCTCTCTGCCAACGATATGCTTCGTATCGGTGACTGGATACAGCTTTCGGATGGTTCAGCCAATGGAGTCGTGCAGGAAATCACTCTCAATACCGTCAAGATTCGGAACTGGGACAATACCATCTCTACCATTCCTCCCTATACTTTAGTAAATACCACATTCAAGAACTGGCGAGGAATGCAGGAAAGCGAAGGAAGACGAGTGGACAAGACTATTAAATTGGATGTAAATACACTGAAATTCTGTAACCAGGAAATGATTAATCGAATCCGACAAGAGATTCCTTTGATGAAAGATGTGGAAGTTTTGGAAAAAACTATTCCTACCAATGCCCAACTTTACCGGTTATACATTGAACGATACCTTTATTCACATCCCATTGTCAATACAAAGCTTGATTTAATTATAGCCCAACGAGAACCTACTCAATTTGGTGTACCCATTGAGGTGTACTTTTTTCTTAGTGACAAAGTATGGGATGAATTTGAACGAATACAATCGGACATCTTCGATCATTTGTTGGCAATGGTTCCGGAATTTGAATTGAGACTTTATCAGTACTCTTGAGTGGATTCTTAATAGGCAAAGTACCTTTAGTACTTTGCCTATTTTCTTTCTATTTCTGCCTAAATCTTTATACCTTATATATAATAAAGGTTAAGGATGTATGTAGGTCTAATCAATATTGTTTAAGATGGAGTGTTAAAAAACGACAACTTCCAAATTTATTTCGATATTTACTTGATAATTTAGGATAAAATAACTAATTTGCAAGCGGTATCCCATATCGTACTAAAGGAACTTATGTCTAACTAATAAATCATGTATTATGAAAAAGAAAATTTTCGCTATTTATGCTCTAGTAGGTGCATTGGTAGCAAGTCCAATCTTTACTTCATGTGTGGAAGATACTGAATCTGCATCAGTAACTGCTCTTCGTGGTGCTAAGGCTGAACAGTTGAAGTCTATAGCAACATTGAACAATGCAAAGGCTCAAGCAGAAACTACTTTGGCCCAAGCTGAAGCTGCTTATTTGGCTGCTGAAGCTGCTCAAAAACAAGCCTTGGCAGACTTAAGTGCTGCAGAAGCTAAGATCAAGGAATTGGAAGCTCAGATGGCTAAAGATAAGTATGATGCTGAATTGGCAGCTGCTTTGGCTCAAGCTCAAGCTAACAAATTGGCTGCAGAAAAACAAATTGCTTATTATCAAGGCGAAATGGAAAAGTCTGCTTTGGCTTTGGAAAAAGATTTGATTGCATTGGAAAAGCAATTGATGGATGCTCAGAAGGAATTGGCTGATAAGAAAGATGATATTGCTAAGGCTGAATACCAAAAATTGAAAGAATTGACAGATCTTTATGGCAACCGTCTTGTTCTCTATACTCAGTTCTCACAAAGTATCCTTGAAAAGGAAGCTGAAATCGCTGCAACAGAAGCTGAATTGGCAGACTGGGAAGTGGTAATAGCTGAAGATATTGCTGAAAAGGAAAAGTCTATCGAATGGGCTAAGTACCAGATTGAAACTTTGAAGAAGTATACCAACTATACTGCTGATATCGAAGCTATGAAAGAAGATGTTAACAAGTTGTATGATGCATATAAGTTGGCCCAAGACCAATACCAAGCTGCAAATAAGGCTTACAATGCGCTTAATATATCTAATATGAAGCAAGAAGCCAAGGTAGATGAATTGCGAGAAGCTATTTGGGAAACCAATATGGGTAAGTTCTGGCAAGGCTTTTTGAATTATTCAGGGCTGGTTTATTATTATGATGTTAATCCTATTAAAGAATGGACTTGGAATGGTTTTGAAATAGAAAAGGATGAGTATACTTATTACAATCACAATAGTGATTCTTTGAACATTGAATTGGAATATAAGGATGTAAGAGAATTCAAATTGTTCATTGATAACGAAATCGCATGGTACGATGTTGAAGGTAAGAAGGAAGCCATTGATAAGAAAGATGAAGGTTTTCAAGCATTATACGATGCTGCAGTAAAGGCTACAGCTGAGGCAAAGAAGGCATGGGATGCTGTTGTTGGTAAGGATGGTGAACAAGAAAAGAAGCAGGCTTATCAAGATGCATTGTCTGCAGAAAAGCAAGCTGAAAATAATTTGAAGAATGCTCAGGATAATTTGGAATGGGCAGAAGAAGGAGTTGAAGCGCTTAATCTTATCTATACATTAGTAAGTGATCCAAAGGCTGCTGAAGATTTCGTAGCTGCAGTGAAGGCTTACAACGAAGCTATCGTAGCTATCCATACAGAAAAGGCTGAAGCTTACTTCGCTAAGGAAGATGCTTTGAAGGCTAACAACGAAGCATTAACAGAGTACAATACATTGTCTGCTGTTTATAATGGTCAAAAGTATAGTTATTATGCAGGTACTATTAGCTTATACGATTTGCTTTATAATTCTATGATTGAAGTTGATGGTTCTGAACAAAGTTATTGGTATTCTCATGCATATATTGATGATTATATGCTTCAGAATATTTATGTTGAATTCGTGGAACGAGGTATCGGTTTGGATGGTGCTTTAGCTATCGACAATATGATTAAGGCTTTGGAAGAAGCAATCGAAAATCTTGAAGAAGAAATCGAAGAATTGAAGGATGTTACTGCAATTGAACAAGCTCTTGAAATTGCTAAGATTGAATTGGCTAACATGAAGAACTACCAGCTTGCTATGAAGGCTGAATTGGATGCTACTAAGGCTGAATTGGACGCTCTTCAAGCTAAGTTGATTGCAACTGAAGAAGAAGAAGCTGCATAACAACCCCCTAATAACGGTATAATATCATAAAGTTCAAAAATAGGTGGGGAGTTCATCCTCCCCACCATAAAAATCAAAATTCTATGAAACTAAGAAAACTTATCATATTAGCCGTTGCCCCGATGATGTGCCTTGCAGCAAATGCACAAAAGCAGGAAGTAGGCCCTAAAAAGGGTGATCTGACTGTAGCTGCAACTGTAAGCTATAACAGCTATACAAGCTTGAATGCACCTGCCGGTAATCTTACAGATTACAACCTACAGGCCGTATCTACCAATTGGAACGATAAAAAGTTGATGGTAGGCTTCGAAGGTGGCTGGTTCTTCAGTGACTTGTGGAAACTGACATTGGGTGGCGGTTTGAGCATCACTTCCAATCCGGGTTATGCTCCGGTATTGGGTACTATAGACGAAACCTATGAAAAGGGTGATGGCTCTATCCCTAACTATGGTGCTGTGGCAAACCAAAGTGATATGCAATTCAATGTATTCACTGGTGTAGATCGCTATTTCAAGACTAAGGTTTGTGGCTTGATGCCATACGTGGGTGTACGAGTAGGTTATGCATACGGTCAAAATACAGCTGTTGCTGATGACGAAACTTGGATGGGTAAGTCCGTTGGTGAATCATTCAATGTTCGTGGTGCTGCAACATTTGGTGTAGACTACTTCTTGACAGATGCTTTCTTTGTAGGCGCTCAAGTAGACCCGTTTGCATATACTTATAACATGTCTACTTACAAACCACAGGAAGGTTTAGGTAACTTGTCGGCAGATAGCCATAACTTCAGTGTATTCGCTGCACCGACTATCAAGGTAGGCTTCAAGTTCTAAGAAACCTCTCTCTTTTGTGAATTAAATAAGGCTTCTTCCCGAATGATTGATAGGGAAGAAGCCTTTCTTTTTGGATATCCTCTTACGAATATTTATTTCTGCTCAACTATTTGCTTGGCTCTTTCCAAAGCAATGTTGATGTTCGGGCAAATGTTTTCTTCGCCAACCAACGAATATAGGAAACCAGTCTTTTCCAATACTTTCTGTACCTTTTCATTTACTCCGGAGAGTACAACCTGAATGTTGTCCTTGTGGCACATGTCGCAAAGGTTAGTCAAGTTGTGTACACCGGTAGAGTCTATGAATGGAACCTTACGCATACGGATGATACGGACCTTCGGACGTTCGCCCATATTCGCCATCATTTCCTCGAACTTGGTAGCGATACCAAAGAAGTAAGGACCATTGATTTCGTATACTTCCACGCCTTCCGGGATGATGAGGTGTTCTTCGTGTACTTCCAAATCCGATTCCTTGTTCGGGTCGATTTCATCCTTGATAACCGAAATTTCAGTAGTCTCCATGACACGGCGCATGAACAATACACATGCAAGTACTAAGCCCCATTCGATGGCAATGGTCAAGTCAAAGATTACGGTCAAGAAGAAAGTGATGAGCAATACAGATACGTCTGATTTCGGGTTCTTCAACAAGCCCTTGAACGTGCGCCAACCGCTCATGTTATACGATACAATCACCAATACACCTGCCAAGCAAGCCATTGGGATATATTGTGCCAACGGCATCAAAAGCAAGAGAATGAGCAACAAGACTACCGCATGAATCATACCGGCAACAGGAGTCTTACCACCGTTGTTGATATTGGTCATGGTACGGGCAATGGCACCGGTTGCAGGGATACCACCGAAGATAGGAGCCACCACGTTGGCTACACCCTGAGCGATAAGTTCAGTATTCGAGTCGTGACGGTCGCCAATCACACCATCGGCCACAGCAGCCGAGAGCAACGATTCAATAGCACCCAATACAGCAATGGTAATAGCTACTGGGAACAAGTTCTTGATAGCTTCCCAATTCAATTCAGGAACAACTGCATCTGGCAATTGCGATTGGATAGTGAAGCGGTCACCAATGGTATCAATGCAAGTAATACCGCCATACATCTTCATCAAGTAGACAACCACTGTAACCAATACAATAGCTACCAATGAACCCGGAACCTTCTTCGAGAATTTCGGAGTGATGGCAATAATAAACACGCTGACAAAGCTCACGATGGCATTCCACCAGTTAACTGTGTCGAAGTGCTTGAAATAGAGCAACCATTTTCCGATAAAGTCACCTGGAACTTTCTCATCACCGAACTGCAGTCCGAAGATGTCCGCAATCTGAGTCGTGAAGATGGTCAATGCAATCCCGCTGGTAAACCCTACGATGATAGGATAGGGGATGAACTTAATGACTGCACCCAGCTTGAATACCCCCAACAAGATGAGGAGTACACCCGCCATCAGAGTTGCTACGGTCAAACCGCCGATGCCATACTCCTGGATGATGCCATAAATGATGACGATAAACGCCCCCGTAGGGCCGCCAATTTGCACTTTGCTACCTCCCAAGAATGAGATAATGAAACCTGCCACAATGGCTGTAATGATACCTTTTTCCGGTGAAACGCCTGAAGCGATACCAAACGCAATGGCAAGGGGAAGAGCAACAATACCTACAATGATACCGGCCATGAGGTCGGCCATGAAGTTCTCCTTAGAGTAGTTTTTCATTGTGCTAAGGAGCTTCGGTTTGAATTCAAAAGCTTTCATTGCTTACCTTACTTTATGCATGATTAAATTTACTGCAAAATTAGGTATTTTTTTTATGTTTTAGGACATAAATATATTTTCTTTTCAAGTAAATCATTTATCTTTGTGTTACTATAAACGATTAATACTAACAATTATGGGAAAGAGCGTAAAAGGTACTCAAACAGAAAAGAACTTGTTGACTTCATTTGCTGGTGAATCACAAGCTAGAATGCGTTATACATATTTTGCAAGCGTTGCAAAGAAGGAAGGTTACGAACAAATTGCAGCTATCTTTACTGAAACTGCTGACCAAGAAAAGGAACACGCTAAGCGCATGTTCAAGTGGTTGGAAGGTGGTATGGTAGAAATCACTGCTTCTTATCCGGCTGGCGTTATCGCTACAACTGCTGAAAACTTGAAGGCTGCTGCTGCTGGTGAAAACGAAGAATGGACAGCGGACTATCCTCACTTTGCTGATGTAGCAGACGAAGAAGGCTTCCCTGCTATTGCTGCTATGTATCGCAACATCGCTAAGGCCGAAAAGGCACATGAAGAAAGATACTTGGCTTTCTTGAACAACATCGAAAACGGTACAGTATTCAAGAAGGAAGAAGAAACTGTATGGCAATGCCGCAACTGTGGTTATGTTCATGAAGGAACAGAAGCTCCAAATGCTTGTCCGGCATGTCTCCATCCACAAGCTTACTTCGAAGTAAAGAAGACAAATTATTAATTGGGAATATTATAATTAACGGGGGTTGTGTCTTTAAGATACAGCCCCCGTTTGTTTTCTATTAGAATGTAAATGTCGTTCCAATATGCATCATTGGAAGGAGGTCTACCCCTTGTAAGCTACTTTGCAATAAGAATTTGTTGCTGTAGATTCTGACTTTCGGTTCCAGATAAACCTTGATGGGACCATATACCTGATACGATACGTGCGCACCGATTTCACCTCCCAGGAAGAATTTGCTTTTACCCAATTCTTCATCGGTCATCTCTACAGACGGTTTCATGCGCATGGACCCCACTATCCCTGCCAGGAACTGAGCATCGATTTTCCGTTCAGGATCGTAACCCATCATCATGTTGGTAGCATTGAACAGATAGTCGATACCTGCTGTTGCCATGTTATACTTCACCGACTGGGTCTTCAAGTCGATGGAATACGGTCCGAAATCACCGGTTACTCGTACAGAAGACAGCGGAGTCATGATATATCCTGCTGCAACCATAGCCTGATAGTCGAAATATCGCTTCAAGTGGAAGCGTTTCATTTGAAGTGGGATACTGAATCCGGCTCCGGCACTAGCAAAGAAGGAAGGAGTAAATTCTTCCAGATTGAGCCAGCGTGCCAATCGTTTCTCTTCGTTAGAACGAGCCAATTCAATACCGAGATTCAAGCTGAACAGGTTATCTGTGTATTTTTCTGCCTTGTTTCTTCCCTCTTCCTTCTGGTTAGTCTGTAAGGAAAAAGAAGCCATGGAAACGCGTGGTTCTAAGTAGATGGAAAAATCTTCAAACAGTTGGTATTTGAACTGAATCCCTCCAGTAAAGCCGGTATATCCTCCTTTGGCTGGGTCGTATCCATTTTCTTTCTTGATTACACCTACTTCACCACCGGCCAACAAGTTCACGGAGAATGGGAAAGAACTGTCCTCAGTCTTCAGAAAGTGCGTAACGTCCAATACCCCTTCCAGGCGTCCGCCACCATAAGTAGACATTTCGTATATTTTTTCTCCACCTTCCAATATTTTGGAGTGCCAAGTATCGGCCGATTTGAATGCCGAAAGACGTAAACCGAATGCCGGAATCAGCCATTTACCAGCCGAAATGCTGAAGTGCGGACCAATAGCCTTGGTGAGACCCAGTTCGTTGGTCAGCTTCGACCATTGGAACTGACCACCACCGGCTACACCGATGAATGTATTGTCCCACATGGATTCTCCTTCCAATAGGCGAGTGCTACCGAACGGTTTCCATGCTTTCAAATGATAAGTCATCCCCACTACCGCGCCGTAAGTCATGTCGTATTTATGCCAGTTCATTTTGTCGGAGTGGTCTATTCCATCACTCATGAGCGAGAATCGAGGTTCCAGGTAAAAGTCCACATTGGGAGTCGGGTGCAATTTGAGTTGCAAACCCAAATGCAAGTCTGCAGCATGCTCGTTCTTGTTCAAGAACGTGGCAAATTGGTAACCTATACCCGCTAAAGCAGAGATTTCAAACAATCGTCCCGGATTATACCCTTTGATAAAAGAAGTGAGGTTCAGCAAGTAGTCGGCTTGAATACCCAGGCGTAACAATGTTTCATTGTCAATCTTGCGTCCGAACTTACCCATTTGAAGCGCCCCTCGCAACGTATGCGAAGGAGCGAACCGCCAGTTCATCCCCAGCCCGCTTACAGGACCCATGTTGAAATCCCCGGCCCCTCTAGGAACGAATTTGTCCATCCCTGCATAGATGGAGAAGCTGATGTTGTCCTTCCAGAGCGTGTCAAACGGCACAGCATCCGGATATCGGTATCGTTTCTGGAATACTTGCTCGATAGCATCGAAACCTTTTTGATCTTGCTGGGCCATAGCGGGCAAAGCAAAGTATACCAGCAAGATACAACCTATGATTTTGTGAATACTCTTTTTCATCTTTTTTAAAAATTGAAATCATCCTCCCAATTGATCGGGTCAGCAAAGAATTCCATGAACTCTTTACTTAACTCACCATCGTTTTCTGCAATTTTCTTGTATTTAGGATCTTCTTTTATAATTTCATTCAACATTCGGCAAGCATCCTTGAAAGCGGTTTCTTCTTTCGAGAATGGCTCTACCATATTAGGGTCATCATGCAACTTGTTTTGTCGAATGAACAATTGTAACTGCATGTACTTCGTCTGTGGAGTTCTAGGAAGAGTATCCAATACTTTCTTGGCTTCTGCATTGAAGAAATCCGTTTCCATGGCCATGCACATGACTACATGGTTCATTGGAGAAGAATTTTTCACCAGTTCAAAAATCTGTTGTCTTTCTTCCTTTTCCTTCATATTAGGAGCTCCTCGATAGTCATAATATCCACCCAGACAATTGGCAAATGCTTTTACCATCTTGAATTTGTCATTGTTAGGAAGTTTTTCTGCCAGGATACTTGCTTCATCAAAGTTATTGGCACGGATATACATCGCCAATTGATTGGCTACGACATCTTCCGGATTGACAATTTTTTCAATGATAGAGATACCATCGTTGAATCTGTCCTCTGCATTGACCGGTCGTTTATAGTCAATCAATGGTTGTAGTATTTCTACATCGAAAGTATCCCGTTTTAGCAAAGCTTCAGCCAGGTTGTTGGCAGCCAGTACCCAAGGTTCCTTTTCACCTTTGGCATTATAGGTCATGGTTTCCTCATAGGCGCGTCGGTAAATCTTTTCCGCCTCTTTGGGATCCTTGATTTTTTGGAACAGATGCCAATACTCATAGCGACTGAACTGCTTTTTCCCAGTCCGGTAGTCTGGGTCGTTATGGTATTTGTCCATGATATCCTCCGGATTCAGTTCGCGGTAGATTTCATGCAAGTACTGGTATTTTACCGTACGCATTTTCGGAAGTGCGTTTTTGATGACCGATTCATAGTACGGCAATCTTCTGACGGCCGCAAATTGGGCATCCGGTGTCTTGAATTTTTCTGTAATGGCTCTGATTTCGGCGGCTTCGTTCAAGAGTGAATCATTAGCCAACGAATCGGCTACAGCTTCCCAAGTGGCCACAGTTGCCGACGATTTATGTAATACACGCGACCATTTACCGGCAGGAATCCGGCTTACAATTTGTTGTAAGGCATAGTTTGTACGTCTTTCGGCCAATGCTTTATTGTGTGCATATCCCCCTTCAGGAGATGAAATCCCTGTGATGTTGAATTCCTTCAAAGTAGTACCTTCTCCATTGATAATGTTGTCCAGGTCTCTTCTCAACTTGTTCATTTGTATTTCGTTTTCCGGGATGTTCGGATCCAGTTCTGCTTTGTTGACAAGGAATACCAATGAGATATTACCGGCTGTATTTCTTCGTTCTCTACGTGGCTTTTCTGGGTAAAGGTTCGGATCCAGATGGAAGCTTGGGAACGAGAATTCCAGGAATTGCATCGGTCGCTTGATTTTACAAGTAGTCAGTTTCCATTCGTCCGCATAAGTTTCGTGTGTATAGTCGGCTATGACTACCTTTGCCATGACACTATACGTACGTTGAGGGTCAGGCACAGGTACGGAGTCTTTGATATCAAGGTTGAATCTATCTGTATTCAGATGACGACGCTTGTTGATGAATGGAGCAAGGACATCATTATTCATATCAAATCCCATTCTTCTATCTTGTGTCAGGTCATACTCGCTTCCGTCAATGACGGTAGGATCAATGTATTTGATAACTTCTTCGGTCGTACAATCGATGACAAACGGTTGCATAATCAGTCGTCGGTTGTCTGCTCCATAATTGTTGGGAATACCAATAGAGTTATCTACAATCAATTTACCTCCCACAATTTTTCCGGCTACCGGTTTAGGAGTCGGTTTGGTGGCAACACCAACTACTTCTACTTCACCCAACTGAATCCCCCCGTCAATGGTTCGGTTGATTTCCTGCTTGTAATTGACTTCCACCAGTTCGGTTTTCATGGCTACGCGGATAAGCAATGCACCCGTTTCGGCCACACGGATTTCATAGTATCCGTCCGGGCCGGCTATTTCCATTGCATCATACCATACATTTTCACCTCTTTCCAATTGCTGTATACCGTCTTGTGCACTGGCTACTGTATTGAAAGCAAATATATACACCTTTTCACTGCTAGGGAATGGTTCCGGTTTACCACCTTCCGGTTTATTGAGGATTTTACCCGATACAATGATAACTTCTTGTGCCGAAACGGTCATGCAAGCACCCATCAGCAGGAAGATACATGCAGTTATTTTAAGGAAAAAATGTTTCATAATGATGTGATTTTATTTGAGAATCCAGCTGACAGAAACCCCCAGCTTGATAGGCAAAATCTTGTATCCATTGGCATTGGCCTGTACGGCACCTGTGCCGGTATAATCATCGAAGCTATCGTTCACGAAATACTGTTTCTGATTGAAATAGACGAAACCACAACCCCCGTAGAACTCCACGTTGAGGCGTTTGCTAAAGTTCATTACATAGCCGAAAGTCATCCCTATACCACCGGCATCCCCTTGATACACCTTGTCACCCCAGGTGATATCGTAGGTAGCACCTAGTGCAGCCACGCCCACATATTCACGGGTCATCGGACGACCGTTGAACCAATAGCGGTATTCCGGTTGGAAGCCCAGGATTTTGGCTTCGTTTCCGTAGATATTGATCGAGCCAAAGAGAGAAAGATCCACGGTACTTCGTTCTCCTGCCACGAACTCACATCCGGCATTCGGCATCATGGCCAGCCACATCAGTCCGTTGCTCTTTACGGCCACTTGCTGTGCATTTGCCTGAGGTACTGCATAGAAAAGCAGCAATGCGAAGAGCATTGCGCTACGCAGCAAGCGGGTATATGTTGTTTTTATCATTATAGTCATCATTTTGATTTGTTCCTTTCTTCCTTTATTTGATTCTTGCGAAATCAATATTTATTTTGTTTATTCTTCCGCTCACAAATGGTTGGAACTTTTTGTCTTCTTCCGTAACTTTAATGTTGTATTTCTTGATGAAACTTCCTTCTTCACTATATTGTACATCTATTTCTTTTAATACCGTTCCTGGCAGAATGGTATAATCATACTCTTTTGGGATAGTTTCATTAAGCTTGCTTATATGTTTAATGTAATATTTGTATTCTCCGTTTGATTCCGAAGGTTCAATATTTCCGTTTTCCAAATTCATTGTACCACGTTGTGTGCGGTCGAACACAAGCATGATTTCATAGCTGTTAGGCTGGTTTACATTTATCAGATTAATCTTCAATCGAGCCATCTGGTGTTGGAATTGGAATATAGCAGTTCGGTTTGTTTTTGTAATTGTAGCCGATGCCCATAGCGGATCTGTGATATAGTTTTTGTATGCATTTTTATCTTCCCATTCGCTTCTTACGTTGACCGTTTTGTTATTCAAATTTGTTTCTGTTTCGCTATAGGGAGCGTATGCGTACACATTCAGTTGTTCTGTTTGTAGCGGATAATAAATAATTTCGTTGTTAGTGGTATTTAGATTAGTAGGGTCTCCATTCTCTGTGTATGTGAGTGAAATATTTGGATAAAACTCATTCCATATTCCTATCTGGTCGCCATTTACCAATGCGATTTTCTCCACATGGTTTTCTGCTCGCGACACATCCACACTGGCACCAACCGAAATGGCATGAAAGCGAACCTCCACCGGCTCCTTTCCCTCATTGGGGAAAGGAGCTAATGAAGAATCTGCTTCACACCCTGTCAGCATCAGGAGTATGAGGCTTATCAGATACAATATGTTTTTAGAGTTACTCATTTACTCTGGTTGGGTTTATTCTACTGGGATGTCTACGTCAGTACCATATTCTTGCCAATTTTCCAATTCTGCATGAATATTTACTTCTTGCAAAGCATTCAGCTTAATGTAGATTTTATATATGTAACCAGCTTGGAAATTTTCATTCGTATTTGGAAGTTTCACATCCAAGGTAGTAGTCTGTGTTTGGGGCACAGCTGTTCCATTGCCTGGAGCTAAGATAGACAATTGAACTTGATAGCTCGTTTTAGGTTGAACCAATAAATAACCGGCAGGTTTAGCTTCTTCTCTAATAGCGGTTGGTTTTATTACATTTATAGTCTCATTCTCTTCGTCATTATTTATATCAAATTCAGCTGTTGTCCAGATTTCTTGATATTGCTCATCTGTTAAAGAACCATATTCTTGATTTCTTCTTCCTGTTTCAAAATCGGATTGTTCCAATTTTATCACATTCATGTTTTCTGGTTCACCAGTCCATTCAATATTGTCTGTAATAACATTCCATTTTGCAACCTTATATTCTTTAACAAGCTGTAAGTCATATACTCTCAGTTGTTTAGTCTTTTCTTGATCGATGTATGGTTCGTCTTCGTCATTTTCTGTATTATTATCAGGAGTAGCGCCTGCTTGTTTTTCATTGGCTATAATGAAGAATTCCAATAAAGCAGTTCTGTGTTTGAACTGAATTGCTGGAACGAATTTTTGCTTTGGCATTCCTGTTTCACTGAATTTACCAGTGTTTTTCTGTTTGTTATCATCAATCAACCAATTGTGATACTTAATATTACGGATGTATCTTGCGTTATAACCACCCCATGTTGTTTCATTTTTCTTTGTATCGTCTGTTCCGTCTACATACAACATACCTGGAGTCATCTTTGGGGCATCTTCTATTCCAGCCTCGTTTTTTTTCTGTCTACCAGTAATGATATCTACACTACCGTCTGTTTTTTCAAATTCTACAATTACATCCGACTTGGAATATTGAACCTTGTCAGGATTATCTTGACGTGGGAAATAACCATAAAAGTTATAATTGTCATTAGGCTGAATAGGATAATAATAGATGGATGCATTTTGATCTTCCTTATTAGCATAAAGTCTGATACGTTGCAAATTGTCATGCAATTGTGCATCTAATGTTGTTGTATTTGATCCTTTTGCACTTACATTATTTAGTAAAACTTCGTTATCTTTATTTGAAATTTCATCAGAAGGGAGGTATTCATCTGTTGCATTATAACCATAATAACTAATATTTTCTAATGGTTTATTATCGCCTCCGCGTGATAATGCAAATATACCAAGATTGTCCAATTTAGTGATATCTGTACCTTCGATAGCTGCACGTCCGACACTAGCACTTGGTGTAGGCAAACCATCTGCACTAAGTTGAATGAGGACTTGTCCGTCCGGACTAACCCAGTCGTTTTCCGTCACGACTTGTTCTTCTTTGGTAGGCACATCTTCCGATGTACAAGCTGCCATGCTGAAAGCAGCGAGTGCCCATATCCATAAGTTCTTTTTCATAATTTTAGAGTATCTGAGTTTTCATTAAAGTTTGGGTAAATATAGGTTTTAATAAAACTCTTCGGGGTTTTAGTTCAAACGCCGAAGCGTTTAAGTCAAAACGTCAAAGCGTTTTTTAAACTTTAATGAGTTCTTATTTAAACATATTGTATTTATCAAAGGGTAAACCCCTCCCTTATGGAAAGGGAGGAGTTTTTATGAAAGGTTATTAATTATTTTCTTCTTCTCCTTCTTGATTTGCAGGATTGTCGCTATTGCTAACCTTGTCTTCAATGTCAACTTCAACGTTACCACCGTTGTCCCATGCTGTCAACTCAGCTGTAATAACGATCTTTTCGAAACCATAGATAGTAATATATACATTGTAAGACTTACCCGGTTCA
>JAFYPV010000010.1 GCA_017559935.1 Bacteroides sp.
AGCTGGCAGCCACTTGTTTTACCCACTCGGTGGTTTCACGTTTCTTGATTTGAGGCATTGCGATGTCCTCGGTTTGGTAAGTTATCATAAGTTTTCTTTTTTTTGCAAAGTAAATAAAAAAAGCGGAGAAACATAGCGCATTTTATGTTTCTCCGCAGATTCTTTGGCCGACTATTAAGCCGCCATTTGTTTGGGTCCTGCTTTTGCCATCGTAAGTTTATAGACACTTCCGTACATGGTGTGTGTCTTTTGAGCGCCTACTTTGGTCATCACTTTGCCGAAGTGCTTAGGATTGACACCACGGAACAACACCGGGAATCGTTTTTGAAGTTTGTTGAAGATGTCCGTAGAGGTTAATTCTACATAAGGTTCTCCTTCTTTCGGTAAGGCGAATACTTTGTAAAAAGCTTCTTCTTCCGGTGAGTGCTTGTAGAAAGCTTTGTTGTGTTCTTGGATTTCCAGCTCTTCTTCTTTGGAGAGCCAATAACGCTTGCCGGCTTCCAACTCCCATTTCAATTGGGCATAGAGTTATGGATAATCAATCGGTGAACAATCAATCGGCTTTTCCACTTCCATGCAGAGGAATCGTCGGCTTCCCGTCTCGTCTGTTAGTAATGATTTTTCATTGCTTGTGCCGATGAAGGAAGCAATTCTTGGCAAGTCGCTGAAGTATGCCTTGAAGCATTTTCTGTAGTTCACCTTCTTCATTTGCATCAAGTTTTTCAGGATGGTCATCATGCGTTCGGTGTACATGTTGAACTCATCCATGTTGATTAACCCGAAGGTTGAAAGCTTCTGTTCGCATCCGCTGGTGGCATTGATGGTGAACTTATCCGTGTAATAGGCTCTCAACTCCTCAGGTAAAATCATCGAACAGTAAGTAGATTTACACATCCCTTGCTCCGTACTTATTAAGATAGGTGCAACGGCATTGGCACATCTGGCAGGATAGCCCAACCATTGTGCCACCATTCCTAGCATCCAGCGATGAAATCCGTTGAGCCACATGGCTTGTCCCGACACACGGGCTGCCAGCATGGTCACACGATCAGTTCCGTCCCATTCGGGAAGGGCATCGATGTAATCCTTAAAAGGGTGGTGGGTCTTGATTCTTTCGGAGAAGAGAAAGCGCTTTACGTCCGCATCCTTGCAATCTACTCCATTCATCATAGCCTCCATACAGAGGGTGTTCATCATTCGTTTGTCTATCATCCGATAGGTGGTCGTGTTCTTCGGTTTGCACTCTGGCATGTCAGTTAAAATGTTGTAGCGAAAATCGAAGTTCTCAGAAAGGAAGTTTTGAAGATCTTCCAACTTTGGGTTGGCACCCACAGTGGTTGTGTTAATCATAAAAGGTTAAGTTAGTTTGTTGTTAGTTATGGTTATGTCCATAGCACAAATATACGAAATTTGAACCCCTTTGTCAAGTGTTTTGCCCAACTATTTTTGTTTGTTCTTTAACTTTTTTAAGTGCGAAAAAACTTGTCATACTTGTCAGCGGTAGGTTAACTTCCTTGTATTCTGTGAGTTCTTCTGACAGATGGCTTTGTTTTCCCTTGTCAGTTGTTGTCAGCCTGTCTCGTCCTGATTTTGGTTGACTAGTTAAACTTGATAATCCTAATATAGGTTGTTTAAGATTATAACCATAAGGTTTAATCCTGCCCTTGGTTGACTTCCGCATGCGGAAGTCAACCAAGGGACTTTTTGGCAAAGTTACATAACTTAGCTTATCCGTTCACATAATCCCTCCTTTTTTTTATAATATGTTTTCCATCTTCTTTTCAATGATCCGTTTTGTAGATGTGCCTGTGCAGGGGTAAGATAATCGTTGCTCATGTGTGGACGCATTTCATTGTATATTCTGACAATTTCATCCGTCCTTGTCCTTCCCTTGTCCAAAGAGGCGATAACTTCCCTGTTGAACCATTCTTCCTTCAAGATTCCGTTGACTCTTTCAGCTACTGCATTTTCTCTGGGGTCTCCGTTTTCGGTCATGCTGATTTGTATACCGTTTTTCTGGAGCTGATCCACATAGGAATGGCTACAATATTGTACACCACGATCAGAGTGGTGAATAAGTTGATGACCTTGCGGAAGTTCTTTCAGAGCCATCTTCAAGGCATTCAACGGGCCTTCCATCCCAAGGGATTCAGACAGGGACCATCCTACAATCTTATGAGAATACACGTCAGTTATCAAACTCAGATAAAGGAAGTTTCCATCCGTCATCCTTAAATAAGTAATGTCCGATGCCCAAACCTGGTTGGGACCATCAGGTATCCGTCCTTTCCAAAGGTTGGGATACTTATGGAAATGATGCCAAGAAACCGTTGTTTTAGGACGGTATTCACGGCGTTTCCTTATCAGAAGCCCCTGAGAACGAAGGAATTCAAAGAATTTGTCCCTACCCGGAAGCAAAGCAGAAGGCAGACGCTGGTCAAGAAGTGCATAAAGTTTCCTACCGCCAAGAACAGGAAGGGACTGGCGTATAATCAGAACTTCACGCAAAAGCACGTCTTTCTCCAAAGACTTCTTCTCATGGTGAATACGTTGCTTGTAATAGGCTTGTTTGGAAAATCCAAGCAATGCGCAGCAGTCCGAGATGTTCATGCCCGAACTGCCGCGAAGCCTTTCCACTACTTGGTATCGAAGTTTTTTCGGATGTCCAATCCAAAGTTTTCTTCGGCCAAGTCTATGAGCGTCTCATTGATCTGAATATGAAGGTTCGCTCGCTTCAATTCCTTTTCCTTAGAAGCAAGGGCCTTCTGACAAAGCGAAAGACTACGTTCAAGTTCCTTGATACGCTGGGAAAGTTCAGATTCACTTTCTGTCTGTAAACTACGAGATGTACGACGTTTTATCATGCCCTGGGAAGTTTTAAATTCTACAACACCTGCAAATTTACGTTTCCAGTGCGATATATTGGTCATGTCAGCGATAGAATATTTGCGGGCAACTTCCAATCGACTCATTCCACTCAAATAATCACGAACGGCTGCCATACGAACAGGAAGAGGATACGCTTGACATGTTCGTTGACGAGAATGTCTTTTCTTTTTACTTTCTTCTGAACTCATAAAATTAATTTTGTGAGTCAACCTATATCAGGACAAGACAGGTGTGGGTTTGTTAAAATTAACCTTTCGGGATAAAAAGAAAACGTTTCGGTGTTTCAGGCAAAACGCTTCGGCG
>JAFYPV010000106.1 GCA_017559935.1 Bacteroides sp.
AGAAGATACTCAACAATTGGAAGAAGTAGTTGTAACTGCTTTGGGTATCAAGCGTGAAAAGAAGGCTTTGGGTTATGCTATGCAGGAAGTAAAGGGTGATGCTTTGCTCGCTGCTCGTGAAACTAACGTAGCTAACGCTTTGTCTGGTAAGGTATCAGGTGTTCAGATTATTCGTTCTAGTAACGGTCCTGCGGGTTCTTCTAAGATCCAGCTCCGTGGTAGCAACTCTGTAACAGGTTTGAACCAACCGTTGATCGTTGTCGATGGTGTTCCTATGGATAACTTTACTGGTGCTAGCAACAATGACTACTGGAATCCATCTGCCGACATGGGTAACGGTCTTTCGGATATCAACCCTGAAGATATCGAATCAATGTCTGTATTGAAGGGTGCTTCTGCAGCTGCTCTTTACGGTTCACGTGCAGGTAACGGTGTTATCTTGATTACTACTAAGAAGGGTCGTGAAAATCCAGGTTTGGGTATCACAATTTCATCTTCTATCTCTATCGAAGATGTATTTATGACTCCTGATCGTCAGAATGTATTCGGTCAAGGTTCTACTGGTGTTTACGAACCACAATCAAGCTCTAGCTGGGGTCCTAAGATTGCAGGTCAGACAGTTAAGAACTGGAACAACGAAGATGAAAAGTTGACTTACTACGATAACGTGAAGAACTTCTTCGATACTGGTATCAACTTTACTGAAAACGTATCGTTCGCTCAACAGTTCGGTAAGACTGCTGTCTATACTTCTTTCACTCGTTTGGATGACCACTCTAAGATTCCTGGTGCAGAATATAGCCGTACTAACATGATGCTTCGTGCTTCTTCTACATTCGGTAAGGATGACCGTTGGAGCATCGATGCTAAGGTTCAGTACATCTTGTCAGACGCTACTAACCGTCCTTTGTCTGGTGCTAATGACAACAACTACTTCCTTACTATGTTCTCTATGCCGGCAACTATGGACATCACTCGCTTCCAACAAACAGTTGACCCTGCTACAGGTAAGATGTTCTGGTGGTTGAAGGGTAGCGGTTTGAACCCATACTGGGGTGCTGATTACAACACTAACCAGGACGTTCGTAACCGTTTCTTGTTGAACGGATCTTTGAAGTACAAGTTCACAGACTGGTTGAACGCTGAAATCAAGGCTGGTAGCGATATGTACTTTACTGAAACTCAGAGCAAGTTGTATGCTGGTAGCCCGTTGTCAACTAACGGTCGTTACAGCTTCGGTGAACAGAAGTTCTACGAAAACAACTTCAGCTTCTTGATTACAGCTCAAAAGGACCGCTTCTTGGGTGACTTCGGTGGTACTGCTACATTGGGTGGTAACATGATGGAACGTAAGTCTACAGGTCTTTCTTCAAGCTTGGGTACAATGATTACTCCAGACTGGTTCTGGTTGAGCAACGGTAACGCTGCAGACCGTGGTGTTAGCCAATCATACAGCAACAAGAAGATCAACTCATTGTATGGTACATTCGGTGTTAACTACGATGGTTGGGCATTCTTGGATGTTACTGCTCGTAACGACTGGTCTTCTGCGTTGAGCAAGGAAAACCGTTCATTCTTCTACCCATCTGTAAGTGCATCATGGGTAATCAGCGATATGATCAACAACCGCGGTAAGGGTATGCCTGAATGGTTTACTTATGCTAAGGCTCGTATTTCTTACGCTGAAGTAGGTAACGACATGGATCCATACCAGTTGTACAATGCTTATAGCATCAGTTCTGAAGGTAATACAGGTGGTATCACTGCAGGTCCTGCAAGCGGCACACTTTATAGTGACAAGGTAAAGAGTGAATTGATTAAGTCTTGGGAATTCGGTACAGAAGTTCGTTTCTTCAACAACCGTTTGGGCTTGGACTTCACATGGTACAAGTCTAACGCAACTCGTCAGCTCTTGAACCTCCCGATGAACTCATTGTCAGGTTATACTTCTATGAAGATCAATGCCGGTGACATCCAGAACCAAGGTATTGAAATCATGTTGAACGCTACTCCAATCCAGACTAAGGACTTCTCTTGGGATATGATGTTGAACTTCTCTAAGAACGAAAACAAGATTATCGAATTGGCAGAAGGTGTTGAACAATACCAATTGGGTGGTTATGACAACTTGAAGATTGTTGCTCAAGCTGGTGGTAACTACGGTGAAATCTGGGGTACTAAGTTCCAACGTGTAACTGACAAGACTAGCCCTCACTATGGTAAGTTGTTGTTGAGCTCTTCTGGTTTGCCACAGGGTACTTCTACAGCTGAAAAGATTGGTGACCAGCAGGCTGACTACTTGTTAGGTTTCACTAACACTTTGAACTATAAGAACTTCTCTTTGAGCTTCTTGATTGATGGCCGCTTCGGTGGTGATATGTACTCTGGTACTAACCGCTTGTTGCAAGGTAATGGTGTTGCAGCATGTACAGTAGTAGATGGCGATCGTAAGCCATTCGTAGTTGACGGTGTTATCTCTGACGGTAACGGTGGCTATACTCAGAGCACAATCGAAGTTACTCCACAACAATATTGGAGTGCAATCGCTTCTTCAAGCGGTAACTTGGGTATCGGTGAAGCTAACTTGTATGATGCTACTAACATCCGTTTGCGTAACTTGTCTTTGAACTATGCATTCCCTAAGGCTATGTTGAAGAATACTCCGTTCCAACAGGTTAAGTTGGGTGTATCTTGCAACAACGTAGTAATGCTTTACAGTGACATGAACGGTGTTGACCCTGAATCTGTATTTGCTACTAGCACTAATGCTACTGGTTTTGAAAATGCAGCTTCACCAACTTCACGTACATTCTTGTTTAACGTAACCCTTGGTTTCTAATTCTTAATAGTTGAATACAATGAAAAAGTATAATAAATTATTCTTCACGTTGGCGATGGGTGCTGCTTTGATGGGTGGTACAACCTCTTGCGAAGACTTTGAAGAAATTAACATCAACCCAGCCGTATCAGGTGTAGAATTTGTGAAGGCTTATTATCCTTTGAACAAGTCTATCGTCGGCGCACAACAATCACCGCACGAAGCAGAACGTATTGCAGTTTACAACTGGGCTTCTGCAGCTCGTATCTCTGGTGAAAACAGTACATTCTTGAGCAATGGTCGTTACAGCGATAGCTATAACCACGACTATCACAACAGCTATTTGTCTGATTGGATTAAGAATGCTAACTTGTCAGTTACTGTAGCTACTGAAAATGAAGGAAACATGACTAATGATCATGACAAGAACTTCAACAAGAATGTGAAGTCTTTCGCACGTATTTGGAGAGTGGTAATGATTTCTGAATATGCAGACAACTTTGGTCCTTATACTATTTCTGGATTCAATGGCGAAACTCCGACATTCAATAGTGTGGAAGATGTTTATAAGTTCATGTTGACTGAATTGAAGGAAGCTGTAGCTGAAATCACTGATGAAGCACCTACAGCTGATGAAGCAAAGAGTGACCCGTTGTTCGGTTTCGATGCTCAAAAGTGGGCTAAGTATGGTAATAGCTTGCGTTTGCGTTTAGCTATGCGTTTGTCTGAAGTAGCAGAAGGTTATGCTAAAGAAATCTTTGCAGAAGTAGATAAGAGCAAGTTGATTACAACTATGGCTGACATCGCTCAGGTAAAGGAATATAACCAATGGAATGCATGGGCAGGTATCTATTCTCGTGGTTGGAACTACATCTCATTGCCTTCTACAATGTCTAATATCCTTGTAGGTTTGGGTGGTATCGCTGTATCTGAACAACGTGCAGATTTGGCTCAATATACTAAGCCGATGAACTACTTGGGCTTGCAATTTGCAGATCACTATGCTGACAAGACTGATAACCCGACTAAGGGTTACTGGATTGATGGTATTCCAGAAAACCTCGACCCACGTGCTTTGAGAATCTATTCTATCCCTGGTGATAAGAATGCAGATAACTTCAGAGACTATGGTTCTTCTGATATTAAGAACACAACTCAGCCTTTGAACGATGCGGATGGTAATAAGATTTTGGATCTCCAAGGACAATATACATGGAACTACTACCCGGCAGGTTCTCGTGGTGCATGGTCTCCAAAATTTGCTAAGAACTACGCTGTAGGTAGCTGGTATGACACTATGCTTCCTGTATTGTGTAAGACTTACGGTGGTGACTCTGAAAGCTCACGCGTATGGTTCGGTCCATGGGAAACTCATTTCTTGTTGGCTGAAGCTGCTCTTAGAGGTTGGAGTGCTGGTGTAGATGCAGAAACTGCATACGAAAATGGTATCCGTGTAAGCTTCGAAAACTTCGGTGTAAGCCAATATGTTGATGCTTACTTGGAATCTGAAGACTACAACCGTGTAGGTGTATCTGTTAAGTTTACTCACACAGCTGAACCAACTAGCTTTGAAGCTAACTATGTAAATGGTTATGATAATAAGCCAGGTACTACTACCTATGAATATCCTAAGGCTAGCAAGTCTTTGTATACTGAAGGTTTGAATACTCAGTTGGCTAAGATTATCACTCAGAAGTACATTGCACAAACTCCGTATTGTACTTTGGAAATGTGGAATGACCGTCGTCGTCTTGGTTTGCCTTGGTTCGATCTTCCTAACAATGAAACTTCATTCGTTGGTGCAGATATGGAAAGCACTTGGACTGCTAATACATATATTGAAGGTCAAAATATTAAGGTATTCCCACAACGTTTGCGTTATCCGTCAAGCTTGCAAAATGCTGACCCAGAAGGTTACAAGAAGGCTCTTGAACTTTTGGGTGGTCCAGATACAGATAACACATTGACTCCGCTTTGGTGGGCAATTGGTGGTCATTAATCAAATGATTATAAATTTTAATAAGGGTGTCCACTAGGGCACCCTTATTTTTATCATTACAGATATGAACATTGCTAAAACTATTATTACTACTTTATTTCTGACCGTTATCTTTTTTGTAAACGCTCAAGAATCGAATGGTTATTATTTTAAGGATTTTACCAACGGACAAGTGATTCTTAAAAACAAACAGTTTGCCCGTGGAAAATTCAACTATAATTTCGTCAATCATCAGATGCACTTCCTGAATGGTGGTGTAGATATGATTGTGGAAAACCTACAAGATATTGATACAATTATTATTGATAAAACGCGTTTTATTCCTTTTGAAGGACGCTTCGTGGAAGTAATGAAAGGTAAGAATGCGTCTATACTAGTTGAAATGAATGTGAACACTCGTGAGCAAGGTAAAGTAGGAGCTATGGGAGTAGCGACTCACGGAACTGTTCAATCCATTGATGTGAATGCCCGGTTCCAACGCGTGAATGGTGAAAACAACATGGACATCAAGGTTTATAAAGATGAAATTAAATACACTTATTTTATGAATGTGAAAGGTGGTTGGAAATCTTTCCATAACCAGGCTACATTCTTGAAATTATTCCCTAAAAAGAGACACGATGCTGTTAAAGAAATCATCAAGTCTTTGGATGTAGATTTTGATCATCCGGATGAAGTAACTAAACTATGTAATGAAATTAATTGATTATGATATACAAAAAGCGGGTGCTTATTAAGCACCCGCTTTTATTTTACTTTTAATTTATTAGTTCTTCATTTTGAAGACCAATGTACCACCATTCAAGATGTCTTCGTGAGTGATATAGTTCTTGGTGTAAGGTTCTCCATTCAATGTAATGCTTTCTACATACTTGTTCTCTTCAGAGATTCCTTCTGCAATCACAGTGAATGTCTTTCCATTTGCTAAGTGGAGGACAATCTTAGGAAGCTGTGGTGCTCCAAATACGTAATTACCGCTTACTGGGTCAACAGGGTAGAAGCCCATTGCTGAGAACATATACCATGCCGACATCTGACCGCAGTCGTCGTTACCACAGAGACCATCTGGCTCTGGACGATATTGGGTGTCAAATATCTGACGAATCAATTCCTGTGTACGTTCTGGGCGTCCTGCTAATGCATATAGGTAAGTGACGTGATGGCTTGGCTCATTTCCGTGTGCATATTGACCAATCAAACCGGTTACGTCGGCTTGCGTAGTCTTCAATTCAACGGTGAATACAGAGTCTAGTTTGTTCAGGAATGCTTCTTCACCACCGAAGAGTGAAATTAAGCCCGGAACGTCGTGCTGTACATGCCATGTATATTGCCATGCATTACCTTCGGTATAGTCGCCACCCTTGCTTTCTGCATGAGCCACTTCGCTTGGATCGAATGGAGATTTCCAAGTACCATTGGCATTACGTGGACGCATGAATTGGGTCTGTGAATCAAATAGGTTCTTGTAGAAGTCTGCACGCTTGTTGAAGTATTCAGCATCTTCTGCCTTACCCATACGCTTTGCCATATCAGCTGCTGCATAGTCATCGTATACTGATTCGAGGGTTGATGATACAGATTCTACTTCGGTTAAATCAGTTGGGAAATATCCATACTTCATGTAGTTCTCCCAATTTGACTTATGTGGGTGTGAAACGGTTTGGGTACGTTTTACCATGTTAAAGGCACGTTCCGCATCGAAGCCACGGAAGCCCTTGCGATAAGCTTCGGCAATGACAGAAACACCATGGTTGGCAATCATGGTATAGGTTTCCTTGCCCCACAAGCCCCAGATAGGCAAGAAGCCTTGTACTTCGCCTTGTTCAACCAATGAAGTTACGAAACCGTCCACCTTTTCCGGAACCATCAACGTGTAGAATGGATGTGCGGCACGGTAAGTATCCCACAAAGAGAAGGTAGAGTAGAAAGCATCTCCGTTTGTCTTCACGATTTCATCCTTGGCATTGCGATACATGCCATCTACGTCCGAAATTTGGTTCGGCTGAATCAAAGCATGGTAGAAGCTGGTGTAGTAATTTGCCTTTTCGGCATCGCTACCTGTCACTTCAATGCGCTTTAAATAGTTGTTCCAGCTATCTTTAGCTGCCAAGCGAGTGGCTTCGAAATCCCATCCCGGAAGTTCGGTTTCCATGTTCTTGCGGGCACCTTCCACGCTAGTGGTAGACAAAGCAATCTTAGTCAACAATTCGTCACCAGGTTCCATGTCAAAGCAAGCTACGATGCGTTGACCTTTTTCGGTTTCTCCCATCGGAAGGTTGATTTGACCAGTGGTTGGACGGTTAAACTTCAATACGAAGAAATAGTCTTGATGTACCCAAACACTGTTACGAACGTGTCCGGTCAAGGTTTGTTCATCTTCCCATTTAACTTCGCAAATGCTTACTTGAGAATGATATTGTGCTTCGTTCCATGTAGGACCATGTTGCAAGTCAATCAAGACAGAAGCTGAGTCGGCAGTGTGATATGTGTATCTGTGGAGAGCAACACGTGGAGAAGCGGTCAATTCTGCTCTTACATTCGGCTCTTCCAATTCAACACTATAGTATCCCGGAGTGGCTGATTCTTGATCTTTTGAGAAATGGCTACGGTAAGCATCCCAAGCGCGAGTACGTTCGCCTGTAGCTGGCATTACGAGCAAGTCGCCGAGGTCCATACAGCCGGTACCACTCAAATGGGTCTGAGTGAAACCCCAGATGATGGAGTCGCTATTCATGTATTCCGAGCAGTATCTCCAACCCACTGCACCCGTAACCGGACTGGTTTGGATCATACCGAATGGAGTAGTTGCACCCGGGAATGTGTGTCCATTGTCGGCTGCACCGATGAATGGATTCACATATTGGGTGTAATCCATTTGTGCTGCATCGGTCTTTGATTGAGTTCCGCAGCTAGCGAATACTCCGGCCAATGCGAGCGAGCATAATAATACGGTTTTCTTCATTGTTTTGAATTATGATTTTGATTTATAATTATCAATAAAGCAATGTACCAGACAAGCACCAATAGCTGTTGCTGCCACCTTCAGGAGCACCTTGAGGAATAGCTACGGTAATAGTGTGTTCGCCTGCTTCGAGGTCGCCCAAATAAACGTATTCAGGGTTGGTTACAGTACCTGGACACCAGTTTGAACGGCTCAAATCTGAAGAACTCAAACCATTCGAGAAGTTACCCGAACATGGGTTCCAGTTACGGTAAGTACCGCAATCGTCGCGCCAAGGAACGAATGAAATAACCTTTTCGCCATTCAAATAAACAGTGTTCGGTTTTTGGTTAAATTCGTCACCGTTACCCCAACCACCATGACCGGTTGTTGTGAAGTAAAGCACAGCGTTTTTAACAGGTTCTTTCAAAGTGAACTTCGCATTCAATTTATCGTTCAACATGAATGTAGGATAAGGCTGGCCTGCTTGTTCCAAATAGTTTACGGTGTTAAACAAAGGCATTACCTTATACATACGACGGTTATCATCTGGATAATATTTCATTTGCAAAGTAATCTTGTGTCCCTTTGCGTCCCAGTTGCCGATGTAAGCAGCAATCCAAACTTCGCCTTGTAAGCGGTCTGCCAAGGCTGTCACTTCAGTCTTGTAAAGTACAGAGTCCGACCATTCCTGACCCGGAACAATGTTGTGGTTATATTGGCGTACACCGAAACCGGTAAAGAAGCGCATCAATTCCAATGGGGTGTTATAGTCTTCGGTTGAAACCAAACCATGGAAGTTTTCGTTACCCGATGTGAAGTGTGGAACACTCTTGAGATCTTTCAAGGCATCTAAGAATGATTGTTTCTTGTCTGTTGGGATTACGAAAACAGAACCGGTACGGTCGTAGGCATCACCGTCAGACCATTGAATCAATTCCACGAAGATGCTGCGATCTTTCACATATTCCGGAAGTTTTACTTTTTTCATTAAGATAGTACCACCACCTACATTATATGAAACTTCGCTTTCTAATTTTTCCGGGAACTTGGCACCGTTGAAGCATACGTTTTCTTCGTTGAATACAGGAACGGTAATCACGTTGCTGTGGTTAATCTTGTATTGATAAACTTCGGCAATCATCTTTGTACCCCATGATTCTGGGAGAAGAGTTTGTTCTTCCTTTACCGGAGTGATGGCTGTTGCTTCCTGTACGGTGTCGCCATTGCGAACCACGCGAAGAACCAAACCATTAGGAACACCCATGTTCGGTTGTGGGGTACCGCGGAAAGCGATGTCGTTGGTGTACCAAATTTCGATGGTGTTCGAACGAACCGAAGTGCGAACGATAGTACAATTCAAACCCAAATACTTTTCCTGGCCGATTACCTTCAAATCTTTATCCATTTCGTAGCCAGTAGCCGATGAAATGATTTCACCACTAGGGAGTTCAGCCCAACGATAAAATTCATTGGCAGCATAGTTCATGTAACTCTTGGTTACGGGAAGTTTGTAGATTGGACGACCATCTTCTGTCGGTTTCTGATCCAATTTTGGCATTACGTTTTCCAAAGAAACTTGGTCGCCAGAAACTTTCATAATCATTTCACCCGGACGAACTTTGCCTTTGTAACTGTTTTGATAAGTCACTTCAATGCCTTTCGCTTTCTTGAATTTCTTAGGAGAAACTTGAGCGTAAACTGATGTGGCGAAGATACACAGTACCGCCATCCAAATGCTTTTCTGTAGGAAATTTTTCATAGCTATTAAAAGATTAATTAATCATTCTGTAAAGATACGTGTTTTTCGTGGATTAAGCATTAAAATTGCTTGAATGTTTTTTTCGCTTTAATTCTTACAGATTGATTTAATTCATCTATCTTTGTGATTTGAAAAAGTAATAGAATGAAAATAAATAACTCAAAATCATAAATCAGATGAGATACTACAGAAATGTATTTGATTTGGGTGATTTGAACACCGCCCTGCAAGAAGCGTTCGAGATCAAGCAAGACCGTTATAAGTATGAATCGTTGGGTAAACACAAGACTTGTTTGTTGATTTTCTTCAACAATAGTCTCCGTACTCGTTTGAGTACCCAGAAGGCTGCACGTAATCTGGGTATGGACGTGATTGTCCTTGATGTGAACCAAGGAGCGTGGAAATTAGAAACCGAACGTGGAGTGATTATGGACGGTGACAAGAGCGAACACCTCTTGGAGGCTATTCCAGTCATGGCATCGTATTGCGATATCATTGGTGTACGTTCGTTTGCTCAGTTTGAGAGCCGCGAGGACGACTATACAGAAAAGATTTTGAATCAGTTCATCAAGTATTCAGGTAAGCCGGTGTTCTCAATGGAGGCGGCTACTGGTCATCCGTTACAAGCTTTTGCTGATTTGATTACTATCGAGGAGTACAAGAAGAAGGATCGTCCTAAAGTAGTTTTGACTTGGGCACCGCATCCGAAGGCATTGCCTCAGGCTGTTCCTAACTCGTTTGCTGACTTCATGAACGAAGCCGATGTGGATTTTGTTATCACACATCCGGAAGGTTATGAACTTGATCCTGCTTTTGCTCGTAATGCCAAGGTGGAATACAATCAATTGAAGGCTTTCGAAGGTGCAGACTTTATCTATGCCAAGAATTGGGCTTGTCCGGGTGTTACTCGTCAGGAAGATTACGGAAAGATTTTGTGTAAGGATATGAGCTGGACCGTAGATGCTGCTCATATGGCGGTAACCAACAATGCTCACTTCATGCACTGTCTCCCAGTGCGTCGAAACATGATAGTGACTGACGATGTGATTGAAGCTCCGACTTCACTTGTAATTCCGGAAGCAGCTAATCGTGAAATCTCGGCTACGGTGGTGTTGAAGAGAATGCTTCAAGACTTGAAATAAAACGTCGAAGAGTTTTAATTAAAACGCCTAAGCGTTTCATGTGAAATGCTTAGGCGTTTTTTATCATTGTTCAATTTCTCTTCCTTCTTCGATCCAATTCAGAATGCCTTTGTCCAAATTATAAACTTTGAACCCTTTCTTGATAAGGATTTCGGCAGCAGTACGGCTTCGGCGTCCACTTCGGCAATAAACGGCAATTTTCTTGCTCTTGTCCAATAATTCATCCACAGCTACAAGGAATCCAGCTTCGTCTTTTACATCGATGTTGATGCAGCCTGGGATATGTCCTTCTGTGTATTCTTCCAAAGTCCGGACATCCAATAACTGTACATTGGAATCCTTTATCAATTCTTCGAACTGTGCGGAGGTGAGGTTCTTGTATTCCGCTTTTTTGTTGCCTGCACAAGCCCATAAGCCTAAAGAAAAGGCGCAGACAAAGAAAGTCAGGTAAATGGTTTTAATCATACGATGAATGTTAATAAGTAAATGTACGTGAAGTCATACCTTCTTTGTAAGTGTTTAGTTGAAACACGATTTGGTCGCCTTTATCCAGTTTCCCTTGATAATGCCAAAGTGGGACGGATAAATAGAACTTTTGGTCAAAGCCTTCCACATCTTCCTGCCGGTCGTGGAAAAGCATGAGTGTTAATGTTCTCGTTTTGTCTTCGTGTTGTGTAATTCCTTTGTCAATAAAGGAGAGAACATGTTCTTTGTCTTTGACTTTGACTTGCAATACCAAATTCAAATAATTTCCACTCCTCCAAATGCTTTGAATACTCACTGGGTCTGTAATAATAGAGGGGTATTCATGGATAGGTCTAGGGAGAGGAGCAATCACTTTCCAAAAAGAATATGCCTTGGCCTCATGGGTGTTGAGTGGTGCAAATCGGCTAACGACTCGATAAATGGAATCGGAAGTAAGGCTGTCCGGTTGATTGCCTTCTTGTAATTGCCAAATCTGACCTTCGTCGGTAATGATTTGTGTACCGAAACCTTTACTGTCTGTTTGTAAGCAAGTCATTTCGGTAATCAAATTGGGATAGACGTATTCTTCCTCTCCGCATGCGGTTAAATATGCTGCGGAGAGGAAGAAGAATGCGATATGCAAAAGCTTTTTCACGCTTCGATGGCTTTCATATGATTGATGGCTGGGTTGGCATACATAGTCAACATGTAATGGCGCAAGAAGTCCATGTCCTTGTTCGGCAAAACAATCTTATCCATTTGCTTGTTGAGGTATGCTTCGAATTCAGCCTTGTCTGCATCTGTATATTTGTCTGCAAACTTTTCTTCACCATTTAACCAATCCAATGCAATGTAGTTACATGGATAGAGGCGATAGTTCTGATGAATATACTTGTCAATCAATTCTGCAATAACTGTAAAGACTTCAGTCTTCGGGAGATTGCGTGACTTGATTTCGTCCAATTCGTCGTTGATGCAGGCTGCTGTATGGAAGTGAATGTGCCCCTTGTATCCATAGATGCCAATTTGCATGTTGGCCAAATCGTCTTCTTCGCTCTTCTTGAAGTTGGCGTCATCACGCTTCTGCTGCGCTTCTTTAGCTTTCAGGTAATCGCATGGATCAAACTCGTAAGAGAGTGACAATGGTACGAGGTTCATTTCCTTCAGACGGTCGAAGATATCGCCTTCGCCGCCCATTACCATCATTTTCAAAATACTGTCTTGTGTACGGTCGTTAGAGTCTTTGGCACGTCCTTGGCGTTGAGCAATCCAAATGTTCTCGTGCTTTTGAGTGATAGCATAGTGCATGTAACTCGACATCAACATGGATGATTTCAATTGTTCGCGCAATCCCAAGCCACGTTTTACGATGAACGACTTGTTGATGCGGACGATCTTCTTGATCCAAGGATAGATAAGCAGGTTGTCGCCAATTGCAATTTCCACGGTATTCATACCATTATCAATCAATACAACGCACAAGAAAGCCGAATCGAGTACAATATCGCGATGGTTAGAAATGAATGTATAATTGATGGACTTATCCTTGATTGCCGAACAATCAAATTCCAATCCTTTGGCGCATTTCTGCACAAGTTCTTTCAACAGCTTATAGAAGAACGCTTTTTGGAAATCCAAGTTTGTTTTGCATTGGCGCATTTGAGCGGCAATCATTTCAAAAGGGATGCCGGGCATAACCTGTCCAACTACTGCCTTGAACATAGGATCGGCAATCAGTTCTTCAAATACTTGTGGAAGCTCTTCGGGAGCATACGGACGAATTTCGTCGAATTCAGCAGGTATGTTCATAGCTTTATTATTTAAGGTTAATTGAATTTGTTTTCAATGATATCGGTCATTACGTCCTTGATATCAAGACCAGCAGCACGTACTTGTTGTGGAATGAAGCTGGTAGCGGTCATGCCTGGTGTTGTGTTTATTTCCAACAAGTTGACTTTTTCGCCTTCGGTAATGATATAGTCGATGCGGATGATACCGTCACAGCCTAAAATATCATAGATGGCAGAGGTCAGCAAACGGACACGTTCGGCGGTTTCTTCCGGGATACGAGCCGGAGTAATTTCATCTACTTGACCATTGTACTTGGCATCGTAGTCGAAGAATTCGTTGCTGGTCACCACTTCAGTAATTGGGAATACCACTTCCTTGTTCTTGGTCTTGTAGCATCCGCAAGTGATTTCTGTTCCTTGCATATAAGCTTCAATCATAACTTCGTCGCTTTCACCAAATGCCTTTTCGATGGCCGGTTGGATGTCTTCCTTGGTCTTAACCTTGGTTACACCGAAACTGGAACCGCCTGCGTTCGGCTTGATGAAGCAAGGCAATCCCACTTTATTGATTACTTCTTCATCGAGGATTTCAAAACCTTTGCGAAGAATCATTGATTCGGATACACGGATACCGAATCCTTTCAAGTATTGGTTGCAAGTGAACTTGTTGAAGGTTATGGCAGAAACCAATACATTACAGCTTGAATATGGGATACCAATCAGATCGAAATATCCTTGCAGAATTCCGTTTTCACCCGGAGTGCCGTGGATGGTAATGTAGGCGAAGTCGAAATTCTTTTTTTCGCCGTTTTCCATGAAGCTGAAGTCGTTTCTGTCGATAGGAGTCTTTTCGCCATTTGGCAAAACCACTTCCCAACGCTTTCCTTGTATTTCTACAATATAAAGGTTGTATCTTTCTTTATCGATAAAAGAATAAATTCCTTGTGCACTACGCAAAGAAACTGGAAGTTCGCTGGAATCTCCACCAGCGATAATGGCTATGGTACGTTTTTTCATCATTCTCTGTTACTTATATATGTTCTCCACTTGCCGATCAGTTCCACCATGTCGTTGGCTAATGGAGAAGTGAAAAACATCTCTTCGCCAGTGCGTGGATGAACAAATCCCAAAGTCATGGCATGAAGTGCCTGACGTGGGCAAGTATCGAAACAGTTGTTTACAAATTGTTTATATTTACTAAAGTGAGTTCCTTTCAGAATTTCATGACCACCATATCGCTCATCGTTGAACAAAGTGTGGCCCAAATGTTTCATGTGAACACGGATTTGGTGGGTACGTCCCGTTTCTAATACACACTCCACAAGGGTAACATATCCCAATCTCTCCAGAACTTTATAATGAGTCACAGCATGTTTCCCTTGAGTTGGGTCGCTGAGAACAGCCATCTGCATCCGGTCTTTGGGGTTACGTCCGATATTTCCGATGATTGTTCCTTCGTCTTTTTCAACGATTCCCCAAACGACAGCATTGTATTTTCTTTTGGTAGTCTTATTGAAAAACTGGAGTCCGAGGCTTGTCTTGGCATCCGGTGTCTTGGCTACTACAAGTAAACCGGAAGTATCTTTGTCTATGCGGTGAACCAATCCGACTTGTGGATCGTTTGGGTCATATTTTGGATTGTCTTTCAAGTGCCAAGCAATGGCATTGACCAAAGTCCCGTGATAGTTGCCACAACCTGGATGAACGACCAATCCGGCCGGTTTGTTTATAACCATCAAATCATCATCCTCATAAACGACGTCAAGTGGAATATCTTCGGGTATAATATCGTTTTCATAACGGGGACGGTCAAGCATCAATGTCAATACATCATTAGGCTTAACCTTGTAACTGCTTTTGACGGGTTTACCATTGGCCATGACAAAACCTGCATCTGCAGCCTTTTGAATACGGTTGCGTGATGAGTTGACAAGTCGTTCGAACAAATATTTGTCGATGCGTACTTGTTTTTGACCTTTGTCTACTACCACTCGGAAGTGTTCGTAAAGTTCTGCGGGATTGTCGACTATAGGCTCAAGGTCATCCAGATTGTCATCCAATTCATCTTCTATGAAATCTTGCATTGTCTGTCTGATTTAAGTATTAAAACCACGATTCATCTACAATCGGCTTGTTATCTTTACCTGTGTTGAGGAACAAGGAGTCGGTTTGGAGGGAGTCGGTCTTCAAATCATCGTCGCCAACACAAAGGGTCAATACGGCTTCCCGAGGGATTTTTTCGCCAGAAGTGAGTTCTTTCCCATTGTATTTTACACCATAAATCCAATCTTTTTCTCCTTCGATGTATTCTGGGTCTGTAAGCTTGAAACCAAGTGCGCGAAGACGTGCTTCCGCTTGACGAAAAGAACTATTGTCGATGATGTCGGGAATCGCTACTTTAGGTACTTCTCCTGTATTGATAGTTAGATAAATGCTTCTTCCGATTTTAACTTTGGATCCGCTAGCCGGTTTTTGTTCAAGAATAGCTCCGGCAGGCATTCCTTTTACGTAATTTGAGTCAATAACGACTACTTTTAAATTCTTTTTGCCTAGCTCATTTTCTGCTTGCTTCAAGGGAAGACCACTGACATTCGGAACGATGATAGATTCTCCGTGATGAGTGTATACGTCCAGCCAATGAAGTACGCCGAAGATAACGGCAATAATGACAATTGGCATTGCAATCAGGTTCAACCAGAAAGCGCGGTTATTCTTGAATGAGAAGAAATCTTTCAATGAAATCATAATATAATACCATAATAAATTACGGGTCAAAGATACGATAAATTCGTTTTTGTTCCTATCTTTTGTCGGTTAATCTCTGCGATTTCAAAATAGAATGGAAGGATATTTTCGTTTTTAAGGTTTTTAATGTAATTTTGGCTATTCATAATAAACGAAAAGATAAAAACGGATGAGTAGAAAACTATTATTTATATATTCTCTTTTCTTCTTGTTTGTTTCTTTTGCCAATGCTCAAGATGTCAAACAGAAGCCACTCTCTTTAATTCCTTATCCTGTCAGTATAGTTGAGGGTAAAGATCATTTTGTTTTTACGGGAAAGACTGTTATTGCCGTAGAAGATAAAGAAATGGAAGTTGTTGCGGAAGAATTTGCTTTTCTTTTTGCAAAGCCGGCAGGTTTTGTGCCCCAATTAAAGAATGGTAAAAAGGGAGATGTGCATATTAAAAAAGATGATGCATTGGCCGAGGAAGGGTATGTGTTGGAAGTAAAATCTGACAAGATAACTATACGGGCAGCCGGAGCAAAGGGAGCCTTTTATGCTTTACAGACGCTCCGGCAGTTGCTTCCTGCGGCTATTGAAGGGGATAATCATCAGGCAGGAATGGTTTGGAAGGTTCCAGAGGTTGTCATTACGGATGAACCGCGTTTTGGCTATCGTGGCTTGATGGTAGATGTAGCCCGGTATTTTATTCCTAAAGACCATTTGCTGCAGATTATTGACAATATGGGAATGATGAAGCTTAATAAGCTCCATTTGCATTTGACTGACAATAATGGTTGGCGATTGGAAATCAAACACTATCCCTTGCTGACGGAGATTGGAGCGAAGAATGTGAAGCGAGATGGGTTGGCTTTCCCGGAAAGGAAAAATGCCCGTCAGGGGGAACCTTTGATTTCAGGTGGATTTTATACGCAAGAGGATATTAAAGAAATTGTAGACTATGCAGCTAATCGCCAGATTGAAGTTATCCCGGAAATAGGAATGCCTGGACATTGCAATGCAGCTTTATCAGCCTATCCTTTATTGGCATGTCCGGTAATTGATAAATATATAGGTGCTGTGCCAGGATTGGGTGGAGACCATACAAGTTTTGTTTTTTGTGCCGGAAATGAAGATGTATTTACTTTTTTGCAGACGATTATAGATGAAGTGGTAGAACTATTTCCTTCCAAATATATTCATTTGGGGGGGGATGCTATTCGTGGAACCCATTGGGAAACCTGTCCGCTTTGTAAAGAACGTATGGGAGCGGAAGGCTTGAACTCGGAAAAGGACTTGCTTGGATATTTTATGCGACGTATAGATAGCTATGTGCGTAGTAAAGGTCGTAAAGTGATGGGATGGGAGGAAATGATGGATGCCAATTTGTCTAGAGGGGCGGTTGTGCTTGACTGGCATGGGTTTGGTCATGGTGCAGTCAAAGCGGGGGAGCAAGGCCATCATTTTATTATGTCACCTACAGGAACGATGTACCTGAATGCTTATCAAGGTCCTCAATGGCAAGAGTCGGTTTTGTCTTTTGGTGGAAATAATACCTTAAAGAATATCTATCAATATGAACCTATTGAACGCTATTGGACCATGTCTATGCGTTCTAATCTTTTAGGTGCGCAAGCAGCACTTTGGACGGAGTTTTGTGAAAAGAAAGAAGATGTGGATTACTTGCTTTATCCGAGATTGGGTGCTGTATCGGAGTCGCTCTGGAGTTTCCCAATAGCCAAGAGGTGGGAGCGTTTCCTGGAAACCTTGGATGAATATATAGAAAGGTGGGAGGTGAAGGATATTCAGCCTTCTATGTCTATGTTTAATGTACAGCATGAGGTTACTCCTAATTTTGGTGAGTTAAAAGTAACACTAAGCTGTATGCGTCCGGATGTGGAAATCCGATACACAACTGATGGTAGTGAACCTCATGAGTATTCTATGCTCTATCGCAGACCTTGGGTGGTTAAGGATTCGCAGACGGTAAAATGTGCAACTTTTAAGGATGGAAAGAAGATGGGAGAGACGTTGGTTCTTCCTATTCAAAAGAGTTCGATGACAGGGAAGAGTTTGCTTCGGAGTAGCCAAACAGAACGATGTCTTTTGAATGGAGTGCGTGGAAGCTTGAAGAATACAGATGGGGAATGGGCGTCGTGGTCAAAGAATGATTCCATATCTTTGACTTTTGATGTTGGTGCTCGTAAAAGGTTATCGTATGTCTCTTTGGGATGTTTGAATGACTATGGTTTGGCTATTCATAAGCCGGAGAAGGTAGAAGTGTGGTTGTCCGACAATGATGTCCATTATTGGAAAGTTGCAGAAAAGGTGTTTAAGTTGAATGAGGTTTTTAGCGAAGGACGTTTTACGGAAGACTTGCAGCTTCAATTTGAAGGTGCAGCCAGATATGTTCGTATTAAATTAAAGGGGGCAGGAAAATGTCCGAAGCTTCATGTCCGTCCAGGAATGGAAGCTCAAGTTTATTTGGATGAAGTTTCGATAGAATAAAATAAAAGAGGCAAAGAATTATTCTTTTCCTCTTTTATTTTATTATATCAGATGAATTACTTCTTAGTTGTTCCATTGTATTCATCAGATACAGTCAATTTCTTGCGACCTTTTGCACGACGGCTAGCCAAAACGCGACGACCGTTTGCTGTTGCCATTCTTTCACGGAAACCGTGTTTGTTTTTTCTCTTTCTGTTAGAGGGTTGGAATGTTCTTTTCATTGCTATATACTATTTATGTTATTATTCATCTGTAACGGGGTGCAAAATTAGTGACTTTTTTGAAATAAACAAAGAGTGAAGCGAATTTTATGCTTTTCTTTTTGCGTTTTTTACTGATTTACATTACTTTTGCACTCGAA
>JAFYPV010000107.1 GCA_017559935.1 Bacteroides sp.
CAGAATATTATATTCTTCTTCGGTACTTCCGCAGCTCACCAACACGGCAGGAAGCGGATAAATCATTGTTCCCGGTTTCCAGTCTTGTTTCATAACAACTTGATGGCTTCCTTATTTTGCTCTTTTTCGCAATAATGGCATTTCAATACACCACTTTCTTTGTTGATTACATGGAAAATGGTAGTCATCGGTTCGTTGTTGGTGATACACTTCGGGTTGTTGCATTTCACGATACCCTTCACTATATCCGGCATGATGACTTGCTTTTTCTCCACCACTTCATAGTTGTGGATGATGTTAAGCTTCACGTTAGGAGCCACTACAGACAGACGGCTGATTTCTTCGTCGGTGAAGAATCGGTCGGCTACCTTGATGAGGCCTTTCTTGCCTAACTTCTTGCTGGTTAAATTATTACCGATGGTGATGTTCGATTCCGAGTTCTTCAATCCCAAAAGGCTGACTACGGTAAACAGTTTGTCGGTAGGTATATGGTCGATAACAGTGCCATTCTTTAGCGCTACTACCTGCAATTCTTCTTTATTCATGTTCTTTGTCTTTTAATACTTCTTACCATCTTCAATCACATCTTCCAACGTAATGCCCAATACGTCGCAAAGGATAGCTTGACGGGCATAAAGACCGTTCTGTGCTTGTTGGAAGTAGTATGCTTTTGGATTTTCATCCACATCGTAAGCAATTTCGTTTACACGTGGAAGTGGGTGAAGAATGCGGAGATTCGGTCGTGTATTCTTCAGCATGTCGTTTTTCAAGATGTATACATCCTTAACACGTTCATATTCCATCAAATCGGTAAAACGTTCACGCTGAACACGGGTCATGTAAAGAATATCAGCTTCGGCGATGGTTTTTTCATCAAAGTCGGTATGTTCCACATACTTGATACCATGTTCACGGCAGTAAAGCTTGTATTCTTCCGGCATCTTCAATTCATCCGGTGCAATGAAGTGGAAAGTTGGGTTGAAATGACGCATAGCCATTAAGAGTGAATGTACTGTACGTCCGTATTTCAAGTCACCCACCATATAAATATTCAGGTTTTCCAGTGTACCTTGTGTCTTGTATATGGAATAGAGGTCTAGCATGGTTTGGGAGGGGTGCTGGTTAGAACCGTCTCCTGCATTGACAATCGGAGTATCGATTACTTCGCTAGCGTAACGGGCTGCGCCTTCCAAATAATGGCGCATCACAATGATATCGGCATAATTGCCCACCATAATGATAGTATCTTTCAATGTTTCTCCCTTAGAAGAACTAGTTGCTTTCGGGTCGGTAAAACCAATCACACGGGCACCCAAACGGTTGGCAGCTGTTTCAAAGCTCAAACGGGTACGGGTAGAAGGTTCAAAGAAAAGGGTCGCTACTACTTTCCCATCAAGAATTTTGCGGTTTGGTTTCTTTTCGAATTCTCTTGCCATTTCCAACAAATAGAGGATTTTCTCCTTTGAATGTTCGGCAATCGTTACTAAACTTCGGTTTTCCATATCTGAGTATGTTATTATGTTCACTTTTCGAGAGTGTAAAGGTATAAAAAAATAATAAAAAGACGAATGTTCGGCAGATATTTCGTTGAACTTTGTTATAAACAGCTACTATCTCAAAGATTTTCGTTAATTTTGCAGCGTATAATCGCATGCGAAGAATATGAGAAAAACATTGATATATACGCTGTGGGCGTTATTGGTTTTAGTATTAGCAGGTATTGCGTTGGTTTTTACGGCTATTGCTAAGGGAAAAATTGGGTATGTACCTCCTGTTGAAGAACTTGAAAATCCGAATCTGAAATTTGCAACTCAGATTATATCGGACGATGGGGTTACCCTGGGTACCTATTCGTACAGTACAGAGAATCGTATCTATGTGGGATATGAAGAGCTTTCTCCTCATTTGGTCAATGCCTTGATTGCGACTGAAGATGAACGCTTTGCAGAACATTCGGGTATTGATGCCAGTGCTTTGGTTCGTGCGATTGTCAAGCGTGGTATCTTGATGCAGAAGAATGCGGGTGGGGGTAGTACCATTACCCAGCAGTTGGCCAAGCAGTTTTATTCCGAACAAGCCGGAAGTTTCTGGGAACGTGCGATGCAGAAGCCGATTGAATGGGTGATTGCTGTTCAGTTGGAACGCTATTATACCAAAGAAGAAATCTTGACCATGTATCTCAATAAGTTCGACTTCTTGAACAATGCGGTAGGTATTAAGACTGCTTCCAATACGTATTTCTCCAAGGAACCAAAGGATTTGAATATACTCGAAGCGGCTACGTTGGTGGGTATGTGTAAGAACCCTTCTTATTTCAATCCACGTCGTTTCAATGAACGTGCAAAGGGACGTCGTAATGTGGTATTGGGTCAGATGAAGAAAGCAGGCTTGTTGTCGGCTGCAGAAGTGGACTCGTTGAGTAAGGAACCGCTTGAATTGAGATACCGAAAGGTTGACCACAAAGAAGGTATTGCCACTTATTTCCGTGAATATCTGCGAGATGTGCTGAAAGCTAAGGAACCGGTAAAGAGCGAATACCGTGGTTGGCAGATGCAGCAATATTATGAAGATTCTTTGGCATGGGAAACCGATCCGCTTTATGGATGGTGTGCAAAGAACAAGAAGAAAGATGGCAGCAATTATAACCTTTATACCGATGGTTTGAAGATTTATACAACTATCGATTCTCGTATGCAACGCTATGCAGAAGAAGCTGTGCATGAACATATTGCTCAAAAAGGTGGTTTGCAGGATCGTTTCTTCAAGGCTAAAGCCAAGAAAAAAACAGCTCCGTTTACCAGTGAGTTGACCGTGGAACAAGTCAATGCCATCATGGATAAGGCGATGCGTCTGACCGATCGTTATCGGGGTATGAAGAAGGCCGGAGCCAGTGAAGCCGACATTCGTAAGGCATTCAATACTCCTCAGGAGATGACCATCTTTACTTATCGAGGAGAAAAGGATACCATTATGACTCCGATGGATTCGTTGCGTTACTACAAGCATTTCTTGCGCACCGGATTTATGTCGATGGACCCGATTACCGGTTATGTAAAAGCCTATGTAGGAGGTACCAATTATAACTATTTCCAATATGATATGGCCAATGTGGGCCGTCGTCAGGTAGGTTCTACCATTAAGCCGTATGTATATACATTGGCGATGGAAAACGGATTCTCGCCGTGTGATATGACTCGTCACGTAGAACAGACATTGATTGATGAAAACGGTAAACCATGGAGTCCACGTAATGCGAATAACAAGCGTTATGGCGAAATGGTGACAGTCAAGTGGGGATTGGCTAATTCGGACAACTGGATTACTGCCTACTTGATGAGTAAGTTGAGCCCGTATCAGTTGGTACGCTTGATTCATTCATTCGGGGTAAAGAACCAACAGATTGACCCGGTTGTTTCTTTGTGTTTGGGACCTTGTGAAATCTCGGTAGGTGAGATGGTTAGTGCTTATACTGCTTTTGCCAATAGAGGTATCCGTACCGCTCCGTTGTTTGTGAGCCGCATTGAGGACAACGAAGGTAATGTGGTAGCGGAATTCACACCACACATGGAAGAAGTTATCAGCGAAGAAAGTGTGTATAAGATGTTGGTTATGCTTCGTGCCGTAATCAATGAAGGTACAGGTGGACGTGTTCGTCGTGTGTATAACATTACAGCCGATATGGGTGGTAAGACCGGTACAACCAATAACAATTCCGATGGTTGGTTCATGGGCTTCACTCCAAAATTAGTTTCGGGTGTTTGGGTCGGTGGTGAAGAACGTGACATCCACTTCGACAATATGCGTGATGGTCAGGGTGCCGAAATGGCTCTCCCGATTTGGGGACTTTATATGAATAAGGTTTACGCAGATAAATCATTGGGCTATCTGCAGACTGACACCTTTGCTATCCCGCATGGATTCGATCCTTGCAAGGATATTTTAGCAGACGATGAAGCACCGGCTCTCGAAGAGAAATCAGGACTAGATCAAATTTTCCAATAAGGATTTTGTTTGCGGAACAACGTATAGTGAAGAATCCCAGTAGCATGAATGTATGTTGCTGGGATTTTTTTTTATTGTAAAACTTCTCGGATAAAACTTTGTATTCCAATTCTTTTTTCATTAATTTGCAGTATTCTAAAATTAACCTATAAATACAAGATTATGAAAGCATTTAGATTAATCGGAATGGCTCTTGTAGCTATGTGTTTGTGCATGAACTTTGCTTCATGTAGTAATGAAGATGTGTTGGCTCCTGAAGATCCACAAGGAGAAAAGTATGTGACAGTAGGATTGGGATGTACCGGTGAGTTTTTGGAGTTCTCTGATTCACCAATGGGTAGAGCAGCTACCGATGAATTGTATGGTATTCAGGTGTATGCGTTGACAGAAAACGAATCATATTCAAGTGGTTATGCCTCTACTCCATACGCATATGGTGTTTATACTTCTTTGGACAATGTGAAGATTCGTTTGTTGCAAGGACAGAAGTATAAGTTTGAGGTGGGGATTGTAATTGATCCATATAAGATTTATAGTTACTCAAGCACTAATTTTTTTGGTAAAGGTTTAACAGAAAACACTTCGGAATTTGTATATTCATCAAGTGAAGTAGTTCATGCTGACGGATATGTCAGTTCTGGCCTTGTTATGATTCATGACAGATACTACGGTGAATTGGATGTATACACTCCAACAGAAAATGGTACTGTAGATATTCATACCAAGCGTGTAGCTTATGGCGTAAGATATGAAACCATAGGCTTAGCTACCGATGAAACATTTACAGTAGAAGTAAGTCAACAAGGCAGTTCATCTAAACTTTATACTTTAGAAGTTGGTAGTGAACCTTTGGATGATATTTATACTTTCCGTAATATTAGAAGTGCATGGCAAGGAAAATGGAATAGTACTACCGGAGCATATGACTTAAATTATACCAGCAACAAGACCTTGACCATTAGTTGGAATAAGGCAGATGGAACTATCGTACCGATGGGTACATATCCAGTAACCTTCAAGCGTAATGTAAAGACTACTATCCGTATCAAGGCTGAAGCTAACGATTTGGAAAATGGTATCCGAGTGTTTAAGGAAGATGTTGCGATGGTAGACGATGAAAATATCTACGAAATTACAGGTGGCGAAGTGGTAGAAGTTCCAGTTATACCAGGAAATTAATCAATTTAAGATTTAATTATATAAATGCCCTCGTTCATTGAATGGGGGCATTTATCATTTTAATACCCTCAATTACAAACTCCCTCTCCATATCTTTAGGCTTCAATACACAATCATCATACATCAGCAAATCAATATCCAATTTTACAATTCCATTCGCTTTATCCTCAGGCAAACGGCCTTGTGCTTGCTCAATATCTTTTAATATAGCACGTATACTTTCGGCATTTAGAAGGGTCGTAAAATGAGCTACTTGGTTGTGAAAAGGCGAGAGGAAGCCACTGCCAATAGCTTCTGTTACCATCTCTGGGCTGAAACGGATATCAGGAAAAAGCGAAAGGAGGGCACTGCGAGCAGCCGATAGGCGAATGGCAGCATCAAGGTTAGAGCCTAAGCAAAGGAGGCAAGTATGTGGAGTCATACGATATTTCTTTAAAATCGTCACAAATGTAGGAAATGTTTTGTACTTTTGCGGCATTATCCATAAAAAGAAAGTATACGATGAGATCTACACCACCGCCAATCCGACCTATGAGTGGATTTGAAATTCTTCGCCCTGAACGTAGAAAGATGAAGAACGGTATGCCACTAAACATTATTAAAGCCGGCTCACAAGAGGTGGTTCGTCTTGATATTTTGGTGGGAGGTGGACAATGGCATCAGACACAGGCTTTGCAGGCCTTGTTTACCAATCGTATGCTTCGTGAGGGAACGAATTCGATGACATCGGCACAGATAGCCGAGAAGTTGGACTATTATGGTGCATGGCTGGAATTGTCGTCGGCCGTTAACTATGGTTTCATTACGCTTTACTCGCTCAATAAATACTTCCCACGTACTTTGGCCATCATTGCGGAAATGTTGATGTGTCCCACTTTCCCTGAAAAAGAGTTGGAAGTGGTGGTAGAGACCAATCGTCAGCAATTCTTGGTAAACAGTACTCGAGTAGAAGTCATTGCCCGTAAGCAACTTCATCGTTCCTTGTTTGGCGAGCAACATCCATTTGGTCGTTTCGCTGTAGAAAAAGATTACGATCGTGTGACATCCGATGTACTCCGTGAATTCTATCAGAAATACTATCATTCAGGGAATTGTTCAGTTTATGTTTCCGGTAAGGTTACCCCAGAAATTGTCCGTTGTATCGAAGAAGGTATAGGTACAGCACCTTGGGGAGATGTTCGTCCGTTATCACCATTGCAGTTGGTGGAACCGCAGACAACCACTGAAAAGCATGTCTTTGTAGAAAAAACGGATGCCTTGCAAAGTTCTCTGAAGATGGGTGGATTCATGATGGATCGAGCACATCCCGATTTCTTGAAAGCCCGTGTCATGGTCACTTTGTTCGGGGGATATTTCGGTAGCCGATTGATGTCCAATATCCGGGAGGACAAGGGATATACCTATGGCATTGGAGCTGGTATCGTCAATTGTCCGGGAAGCGGTGTACTTGCCATTACGACAGAAGCCGACAATCACTACATCGATGCCATTATTACGGAAGTCTATCGGGAGATGGACCGGATGTGCAACGATTTGGCTCCACAGGAAGAATTGGAGATGGTGAAAAACTACATGCTCGGAGATTTCTGCCGTTCTTACGAAGGCCCATTCTCTCTTTCGGATGCTTGGATTTATACCGAAACAGCTGGCTTGGACGACGAGTTTTTCGCTCGTTCGTTGGAAGCTATCCGAAGCATTACCAGTGAGGAAATCCGCACTTTGGCACAACGCTATTTTTGTAAAGAAAGCCTAATTGAGGTCGTGGCAGGTAAAAAAGTGTAATTTCTTTCTGTATCAAGGCGGAAAATCGTATCTTTGTCAGGAAATTAATATTAGATAGATGAAAAGATACGCACATATACTTATTTTATCATTCTTAGTTACTACTCCTATTTTTGCACAAATCAAGATCGGAAACCATACATTCAAGGATGGCGCTGAATACACTGGCGAGTTGAAAGGTAAGCGTCCGCATGGAAAAGGAAAGACCGTTTTTAAAAGCGGTGATATCTATGAAGGGGAATACGTCAAAGGCAAGCGTCAAGGGGAAGGTACATACATTTTTATTGATGGAGAAAAATACGTGGGAGAGTGGTTCCAGGATCAGCAGCATGGTCGTGGAATCTTCCACTTCATGAACAACAACCGTTACGAAGGTATGTGGTATGCCGATTATCAACATGGAGACGGAACCATGTATTATTACAACGGCGATACGTATGTAGGGCAGTGGCATCAAGACATGCGTAACGGAAAGGGTATATATACTTGGAAAGCCGGAGCTAAATACGAAGGTAGCTGGAAAGAAGACAAGAAAGATGGTCATGGACTGATGGTATGGCCGGACAAGTCAAGCTACAATGGAGATTGGGTAGCCGATGCCCGAGAAGGAAAAGGTACTTTTCAATACGTCAATGGTGATAAATATGTAGGCGATTGGAAATCGGATGTGCAACATGGCAAAGGTATTTATTATTTCAATAGCGGAGACCGATACGAAGGCGATTATGTAAATGGCGAACGTACCGGTACCGGTATCTATGTACATAAGAATGGCGATAAGTATGTAGGAGAGTTCAAGAACGGTGAGCAATCGGGACATGGAACGTTCACTTGGGCGAATGGTGCAGTGTACGAAGGCCAATGGGTGGACAATGTACGCAGTGGTAAGGGACTCTACAAATGGGCCAATGGCGATGAATATGAAGGCGAATGGAAAGACGATATGCCTGATGGCGAAGGTTCGCTTACCATGGCCGATGGTACTCGTTATAAAGGCGGTTTCAGTAAGGGATTGGAAGAAGGAAATGGAGTCATGATTACTCCCGAAGGTATCCGTTTCGAAGGCTCTTTCAAGCAGGGAAAGAAGCATGGAGCTTTTGTTGAAACCGATCAGGAAGGCAAAGTTGTCCGAAAAGGTGTATATAAATTTGGAACTTTGGACGTAGCTCAAAAATAACGAAATTTTTTCTAGCAACTTACAAATATATTTCGTAAGTTTGTGGATGTTAACAAGCGTTATGCTTGGATAAAAAAAATAAACAACCTATAAAATAGATATTATGGAAGTAGTAAAGAATGCTAAACCTAAATTGAAATTGATTGAAAATGACCCTTGGTTGGAACCATATTCAGCCGCTATCGAGGGAAGATATCAGAATGTTCTTAGCAAAGAACTGGAATTAACAAACGGTGGTAAGACTACTTTGTCTGAGTTTGCTACAGGCTATCTGTATTTTGGCTTGCATCGCTCTCGTAAAGGTTGGACTTTCCGTGAATGGGCACCGAATGCTAAGGATATCTATTTGATTGGTGACTTCAATGATTGGCAAATGAAGCCTGAATACCGTATGAAGAAGGTTAAACGTTCAAACGGTACTTGGGAACTTGAAATGAAGCCAGAAGCCGTAAAGCATGGCGATTTATATAAGTTGAAAATTATTTGGGAAGGTGGCGAAGGCGAACGTATTCCTTCATACGCTAACCGTGTCGTACAGGACGAAGTAACAAAGATTTTCAGCGCACAGGTTTGGGCTCCTGAAAAGCCATACCACTTCCGTAAGAAAGTATTCCGTGCAAAGACTGACCCATTGATGATTTACGAATGCCACGTGGGTATGTCACAGCAAGAAGAAAAGGTAGGTACTTACAATGAATTCCGTGAAAATGTATTGCCACGTGTCGTAGCCGACGGTTACAACTGTATCCAGATTATGGCTATCCAGGAACACCCCTATTACGGAAGCTTCGGTTATCACGTATCCAACTTCTTCGCTCCGTCATCACGTTTCGGTACTCCGGAAGAATTGAAGGAATTGATCGATACTGCTCACCGCATGGGTATTGCAGTAATCATGGATATCGTTCACTCACATGCTGTGAAGAACGAAAACGAAGGTTTGGGTAACTTTGCCGGCGATCCTAACCAATATTTCTATCCGGGTGGTCGTCGTGAACACCCAGCATGGGACTCTCTCTGCTTCGACTACGGAAAGAACGAAGTGCTCCACTTCTTGCTCTCTAACTGTAAATACTGGATGGAAGAATTCCGTTTCGACGGTTTCCGTTTCGACGGTGTAACTTCTATGCTTTATCATAGCCACGGCTTGGGCGAAGCGTTCTGCAACTATGGCGATTACTACAACGGTAACCAGGATGACAACGCTATCTGCTAC
>JAFYPV010000108.1 GCA_017559935.1 Bacteroides sp.
AGGATTCTTTGGTATATCAGATGGATACGTTAGCAGTACAGATGGATTATCTATATACTGATTCTTTGGAACAATTGGTTCCCAAAAGAGACACCATTTATTTGACCAATAAATTGACTCGTGAGCAGCGTGAAAAGTTAACGAAGAAAGAAGCGGAAGAAAAAGAAAAGGAAAGAAAAAAGAAAGGAAAGAAGGGAGAAACCATAGAAAGAGAAAAAACGACTTTTTTGGATATTAAAGTGGATGCTCCTTCGGAGTTTGATATCAATAGAAACATTGCATTAAGCTTTGATGAACCTATTTTAAAGATAGATACTTCGGCTATTCATTTGAATATAAAGGTAGATACACTATGGAAGGAAACTCCATTCTTATTTGTAGCGGATTCGTTACTTCCAAGAAAATATGAAATCCTAGCAGAATGGGAACCAGAAAAGGAATATCAGCTAAAGATAGATTCTGCTGCTATTATAAGTCTATACGGGTTACATACAAACAAGGTGGAACAAACCATAAAGGTAAAAAAACTGGATGACTATGGCACACTTCTTTTCAATTTGCAAGGGGCGATACCGACTTCCATTGTTGAACTTCTAGATAGTAGCGGAAAAATATTGAGACGACAGAGAATAACTTCCGAGAATACAGCCGATTTCTATTATTTGGCACCAAACACTAAGTATTACGTTCGTTTGTTCAATGATCGTAACGGAAATGGGAAGTGGGATACAGGGAATGTAGAACAAGGTATTCAACCAGAAGAAGTGTACTATTTCCCAAAAGCTTGGGAAATGAAAGCCAACTTTGAGTTTGAAGAAACTTGGAATATTCATGCTACTCCTGTAGACAAACAGAAATTGGATGAAATAAAGAAGCAGAAGCCGGAAGAAACGAAGAAGATTCAAAACAAAAACAAGGAACGTGCAAAGAAATTAGGTCGAACATCATGAAGAAACTAATTGTTGGATTACTATGTAGTGTTTGGTTAGGAGTTTTATCAGTTGAAGCGCAATGTGCTGCCAAGAACGAAGCCATTCAGCCGGGAGAGCGTTTAACTTATGAATTGAAGTTCAACTGGAAATTCATTTGGGTAAGTGCTGGAGAGGCGAAGATGGATTTACTTCCAATTACTTATGAAGGTAAGAATTGTTATCAAACAACTTTGTATTCCATTAGTAATAAGACGGTAGATATGTTTTTCAAGATGCGTGATACCTTAACATGTATAACTACCGATCGTTTAGAGCCTATCTATTTTCGTAAGGGAGCTGAAGAAGGAAGTGGTTATACGGTAGACGAGGCCCATTTCAGTTATGAGAATGGAAAATGTATTGTCAATCAAAGCCGTTTCCGTAGGGGACGTAATACCATTCATCAGAAGGATACATTGGATTACTGTGTGTTTGATATGTTAAGTATCTTATTGCAAGCTCGTTCATTCGATCCGACTTCTTACAAAAAAGGAGATAAAATTTTCTTTCCTATGGCAACAGGCAAGAAAATAGAAGAGCAGACTTTAATCTATAGAGGAAAGAAGAATTTCAAGGCGGAGAATGATGTGGAGTATCGCTGTTTGGTTTTCTCTTTGGTAGAATATGATAAGAAAGGAAAAGAAAAGGAAGTGATCACTTTCTATGTAACTGATGATAAGAATCATCTACCAGTTCGACTAGATTTGTACTTGAATTTCGGTTCAGCCAAGGCCTTCTTGCGAACCATTGAAGGTAATCGACATCCGTTGACTTCGATAATAGACAATTAAGAGGGTAGTTTCAAAGAACTACCCTCTTTTATTTGCTTGATCCTGCATACGCAGCTTCTTCTGCAGCACTTATTATTTCTTCCATATCATCTGGTCTTCTGACAACCTCTACTTTTATTTCAGCAACAGGTTCTTCTCTTTCCGTTGATACGAAAGTAGGCATTTCATTTATTCCTTCACGCACAGCTTTAGCTGCAAATATACTTTCCAAAAATGAAGAATCCTTTTTAATCTTATTCAACGTTTCATGGGCAGCTATCTGTTGGGATTCTTTCTTTGAATATCCTTTCCCTTTACAAGCGCGTATACCTTCTAATAAAACTTCTGTCTCAAAAGTTGGACTATTATGTTCATCCACTGTTTGATTGACTAGTTCAAACGTTATCACTACCTTATTTTTTTGCGTCCATTCAATCAACTTTGATTTAAAATTGACCTCTTTCCTAGAAATTTTATTAAGATTCAAATATTGACCAATGATACGTTGCTCCATAAAATATTTGCAATAAGCATATCCCCTATCTAAGTAAATGGCACCAACCAATGCTTCGAAAGCATTACCTCCCATATAGCTGTTATGAGCGGAGTGTCGTGAGGAATATTTAATAAGTTTAGCTAAACCTATTTGCTCTGCAACATGATTCAAGGACTCGCGAGATACAATCTTAGAACGAGTATTTGTTAGAAATCCTTCACGTTTTCCTTCAAATTTCTGATAAACAATATCTCCTACCACAGCATCAAGAATGGCATCTCCTAAAAATTCTAGCCGCTCATTGTTTAGTAAACGCCCTTGATCTGTTTTTACGGATAATGACTTATGAAGTAAGGCTTGCTCATAAATACGAATATTACGAGGATAAAAACCCAATATCCGATAAAAACAAAGATAAGACTCCTTATCCTTACGGAAAAGAAGTCTTATTCTATCAATGAGGTTGCCAAATGTCTTATTCAGCATATTTTTTCAATATTACACAAGCATTGTGTCCACCGAAACCGAACGTATTGCTCAATGCTGCACGCACTTCGCGCTTCTGAGCCTTGTTGAACGTGAAGTTAAGGTTATAGTCGATGTTTTCATCGTTATCCCCTTCTTCATGGTTGATAGTCGGAGGAATAATATCATTTTTTACTGCTAATGTGGCAATTAATGCCTCAATAGCACCTGCTGCACCGAGCAAGTGACCTGTCATAGACTTTGTTGAACTGATATTCAATTTATATGCATGATCGCCGAACACATCCTTGATTGCTTTTGCCTCAGAAATGTCACCTACCGGAGTAGATGTTCCGTGAACATTAATATAATCGATATCTTCAGGTTGCAAACCTGCATCTTCTAACGCATTTGTCATAACCAACTTTGCACCCAGACCTTCTGGATGAGAAGCTGTCAAATGATGAGCGTCAGCCGACAAACCTGCACCTACCAATTCAGCATAAATCTTTGCACCACGAGCCTTGGCATGCTCCAATTCTTCCAAAATCAAGCAACCAGCACCTTCTGCCATGATAAAACCATCACGGCTCGCACTAAATGGACGAGAAGCACGAGTTGGATCATCATTGCGGGTAGACAATGCATGCATTGCATTGAAACCACCTACACCACCCGGAGAGATAGCTGCTTCAGCACCACCTGCTACAATAACATTTGCCTTACCCAAACGAATATAGTTAAATGCATCGGCAATAGCATTTGAAGAAGAAGCACATGCAGATGTGGTTGTAAAGTTAGGACCGTGGAAACCATACATGATAGAGATATGACCAGAAGCAATATCGGCAATCATTTTCGGAATAAAGAACGGACTGAACTTCGGTCCCATCTCATCCTTAATCAAACCATAGGCCATCAATTCTTCTTCCAATGTGCGAAGACCACCGATACCTACACCGTAAATGACACCAATCTTAGTCTTGTCTTCATTGTCAAGATCCATACCAGCATCTTCAATCGCTTCCTTAGCAGCAACGATGGCATACTGAGTATATAAATCCATCTTACGTGCTTCCTTGCGGTCGATAAAATCATTTGCTTTAAAGTTCTTCACTTCACAAGCAAATTGAGTTTTGAATTTGGATGCATCAAAATGAGTAATAGGTCCTGCTCCGCTTACTCCATTCACAAGGTTTTCCCAAGTTTCGGCAACAGTGTTACCAAGTGGAGTAAGAGCACCAAGACCCGTTACTACTACTCTCTTTAATTCCATTATAAATATAAGGGGAGATGATTATTTGTTAGCTTCGATATAAGCAACTGCATCACCTACAGAACCAATCTTTTCAGCTTGATCGTCTGGAATAGAGATACCGAATTCCTTTTCGAATTCCATGATCAACTCTACAGTATCCAATGAGTCAGCACCAAGGTCGTTAGTGAAGCTAGCTTCCATTGTAACTTCTGATTCTTCTACACCCAACTTATCTACGATAATAGCTTTTACTCTTTCTTGAATTTCAGACATAACTTTCAAATTTTTAGTTAATAATTGAATTATTTTTATCTCTTTTCGACTGCAAAGGTGCAAACATTTATTAACTTGACCAAATATTCGGGCAAATAAATGCTGTATCTTTGCACATTTTTTTCTTTTGTGTGCACGAAAAGGCTTATTTTCACGACAATACGCCCTATTCTCTTAGTTACTCTCGTCTAATAGGATAATTCCCACGAAACCACTCAAATTTTTCAGGAGCCGCCTTTAACCATTCACTATCACGGGTGGGATCATAATCATGTGAACCTTCTGGTGGTACAATGTCTACTTCTGCATTTATTCCAAAGAACTTACAAAGTGCTTCCAACGACATTCGAGTAGCATTAACTTTACCGTCAGCCGAATAACCCGCAATATGTGGAGTTGCCAAAAAAGCAACCTCTAACAACTCTCTACTAATACGAGGTTCATATTCCCATGTATCAATAATAGCATTTCTGACTTTCCCTGCAGCTAAAGCAGCCAACAAAGAAGCTGTATCGACCACTTCTCCTCTGCTAGCATTGATAATGTATGGTGTACGTTCTAATGAAAATAAAAACTCTTCATTCACTAAATGATAAGTAGCATACTTCCCTTCCCTATTCAATGGAGTATGAAATGTTATGATATCACACTCCTGCACGATAGTCTTCAAATTAACAAAACCGGTTTCACCTTGGTCGGAACGAGGAGGATCATTCAACAAAACCCTCATCCCCAAAGCTTCAGCCATCTTCTTTACGCGGCTTCCTACATGACCAACACCTACAATTCCTAAAGTTGTCTTCTCCAAATCCAGTCCTTTTTTTTCCTTCAATAAATTAAGAACAGAATGTACATATTGTTCTACAGAACCTGCATTACACCCTGGACAATTGGTCCAGAAAATCCCTGATTCCTGACAAAAAGTTGTATCAATGTGGTCATAACCAATCGTAGCTGTAGCAATGAATTTTACCCGGCTACCTTCCAATAGCTCTCGATTGCATAAAGTTCGGGTACGAACAATCAAAGCATCAGCATCTTTCACTTCTTCTTTTGTAAATGCATTACCCGGTAAATAAATGACTTCATCGGCTATCTTCTCAATAGCCTCTTTTATATAAGGTATCTCATGATCTATTATAACTTTCATGTTTTATATTTTCCGCAAAAGTATACTTTTCATCATTTTCGTCCGAAATCGGCCGGTACTTCTCCCCATTCTTCAGTTTGCCATTTCAATAGAGGAATATCAGAATAAGTATGAGTTTTGAGCCAATTCTCGGCACGTTCGATCATTTGAAAAAGTTCTTCTGTTTTAGGAATACGCTCCAGTTTAGTCTTGCATTTCTTCTGCTTCACCCAAGACAAAGCATTCCGGCTATCAGAGTAGATAGTCATACAAATACCCTTTTGTTTCATCAAAGCCAAAGCATGAACAATAGCTAAAAACTCACCAATGTTATTGGTTCCATGAACAGGACCGAAATGAAAGATTTCCTGACCGGTAAGCATATAAACACCCCGATATTCCATCGGACCCGGATTGCCGCTACAAGCCGCATCTACCGCCACACAATTCATATCGAAATTTTCGGGAAGAGACTTTATGGGGTTGGAGAGGATGGATTTTGAATTCTGAGGTCCGATATAGTGATGAGCAGGCGATGCAAAAGCATGTTCGGCTTCTTCCTTTGTATCGAAGCTCTTGAAAAGTGCCCCATCGTAACCCTTTATCTGTAATTGGCAATCAGTCCAGGAAGTATAAACCCCTGGACTGACACCTTTCCAAACTACATAGTATTTTTGTTTCTTACTCATTACATGCGTTCTGGAACTTCAATACCGAGCAAGCCCATAGCAAGCTTCACAATCTTGCCCACGTTCTGGCTCAATGCCAAACGGAACACCTTGAGTGCTTCGTTTTCTTCACGCAAGATGCTGAAGTCATGGTAGAACTGGTTGTATTCCTTCACGAGGTCGTAAGCAAAGTTAGCGATAACAGACGGATTGTAGTCTGTACCTGCTTGCTTCACGGTGTTCTTGAAGTCTGCCAACATCTGGATCAAGCCTTCTTCCTTCGTACTGAGTTGCAAACCTGCAGGAACTACAGCAGGAATTTCAATACCCTGAGCAACAGCCTTGCGGAGCACTGACTGGATACGAGCATAAGTATATTGAATGAACGGACCTGTGTTACC
>JAFYPV010000109.1 GCA_017559935.1 Bacteroides sp.
AATGATTAGTTATGAGCTTTCTATGGGTTTGAGTCTCTTGACGCTTACCGTCTTGACCGACACCATGCAATTGTCTGAAATTGTAGAACGCCAAGCCGATGGTTGGTTCATCTTCAAGGGACATATCCCTGCTTTCATTGCTTTCGTGATTTACCTGATTGCCGGTAATGCGGAAGTGAACCGTGGTCCGTTCGACTTGCCGGAAGCGGAAAGTGAGTTGACAGCCGGTTATCATACCGAATACTCGGGTATGCACTTCGGTTTGTTCTATGTAGCCGAATTCGTAAACCTGTTCATCATTGCCGGTGTAGCTGCTACCATCTTCTTGGGTGGTTGGATGCCATTGCACATCAATGGTCTGGATGGTTTCAATACCATCATGGACTACATTCCGGGCTTCGTATGGTTCTTCGGAAAGGCCTTCTTTGTGGTTTGGATCCTGATGTGGTTCAAGTGGACATTCCCACGTTTGCGTATCGACCAAATCCTGACCTTGGAATGGAAATACCTCGTTCCAATAGGTTTGCTTAACTTGCTGTTGATGGTAATTATTGTAGTATTTGACTTACACTTTTAATCTATGAAAGAAAAACGATCATATTTGGGAGGCTTGATGCATGGCATTGGCACCCTACTGACAGGGATGAAAATCACCGGTCGTGAATTCTTTACGAAGAAAGTGACCGAACAATATCCGGAAAACCGTGACACCTTGGAAATCTCTCCTCGCTTCCGTGGCCGATTGACCATGCCGACTGACGAAGAGGGCAATAACAAGTGTATCGCTTGCGGATTGTGCCAGATGGCTTGTCCGAATGACAGTATTCACATAACTAGCGAGAGTGTGCTCAACGAGGAAACCGGCAAGAAAAAGAAAGTATTGGTGAAGTATGAATACGACCTGGGTGCCTGCATGTTCTGCCAGTTGTGCGTAAATGCCTGTACACATGGTGCCATTGAGTTCTCAACCGAATTCGAGAATGCCGTATTCGACCGTAGCACACTTGTACAAACTCTCAATAAGAAATAAAAGATTGAAGATATTATGACACTGAATTTAATTGTTTTCATTGTGCTGGCTCTGTTCATCGGTGTATGTTCAGTATTGGCAGTAACTACCGGACGTATCTTGCGTGCGGCCACTTACCTGCTCTTCGTACTGTTCGGCACAGCCGGCATCTACTTCCAATTGAACTATTCCTTCTTGGGAGCCGTACAGTTGCTGATTTATGCCGGTGGTATCACCGTGCTCTACGTGTTCAGCATCTTGTTGACTTCCAGCCAAGGCGATAAGGCCGAACCATTGAAGAGCAAAAAGATGATTGCCGGGCTTGTTTCTACATTAGCCGGATTAGGCATCTGCTTGTTCGTTATGTTGAAGCACAAGTTCCTTCCTTCTCAATTTGTTGAAGGTGAATTGGATGTACGCACCATCGGACACACCCTGATGGGCATGGACAAATATCAATATGTATTGCCTTTTGAAGTCATCAGTATCCTGCTGTTGGCTTGTATCGTGGGCGGAATTATGATTGCACGTAAAAGATAAGAGACTATGGTACAAATGGAATTATATCTGGTGGTTTCCACCTTTATGATGTTCGTTGGCATCTACGGGTTCTTTACCCGACGTAACTTGTTGGCCATGCTTATCAGCGTGGAACTAATTCTGAACTCGGTAGACATCAACTTTGCCGTGTTCAACCGCTTCCTGTTCCCGGGACAGCTCGAAGGTTTCTTCTTTGCCTTGTTCGCCATCGGGGTCAGTGCAGCCGAAACTGCGGTAGCGATTGCGATTATCATCAATATCTACCGAAACATCCGCAATATCCAAGTCAAGAACCTCAATGAAATGAAGCATTAATTATGGAATATACTATATTTATCCTCCTATTGCCATTCCTGAGCTTCTTGTCTCTGGGCTTGGCAGGTATGCGCATGAAGCACCAAGTGGCCGGTGCCATCGGTACCGCTTCGTTGCTGGGAGTAACTGTGCTTTCTTACTTGACAGCATTCGATTACTTCACAGCCGGACGTACAGCCGAAGGCATCTACCCTACCCTCATGCCGTACAACTTCGAATGGTTGCCATTCACCAACGACCTGAGCATCAATATGGGCATCTTGCTCGACCCGATTTCAGTGATGATGCTCGTTGTCATCTCTACCATCAGTTTGATGGTGCACATCTATTCATTCGGCTACATGAAGGGTGAGCGCGGTTTCCAACGTTACTACGCTTATCTTTCCCTCTTTACCATGTCCATGCTCGGCTTGGTAGTAGCGACCAACATCTTCCAGATGTACATCTTCTGGGAATTGGTGGGTGTCAGCTCTTACTTGCTCATCGGCTTCTACTATACGAAGAAAGAAGCGGTTGCAGCCAGCAAGAAGGCATTCATCGTGACTCGTTTTGCCGATTTGGGCTTCCTCATCGGTATCTTGATTTATGGTTACTATGCCGAAACGTTCTCGTTCACTCCAGCCATCGGTGCTTTGGCTGCTGCCGGCACAATGATCCCATTGGCTCTTGGACTGATGTTTATGGGTGGTGCCGGTAAGAGTGCCATGTTCCCGTTGCACATCTGGTTACCGGATGCCATGGAAGGTCCGACTCCTGTATCAGCCTTGATTCACGCGGCTACCATGGTGGTTGCCGGTGTCTATCTCGTGGCAAGAATGTTCCCGTTGTTCATCGGTTATGCACCGGAAGTGTTGCCTTGGATTGCCTACATCGGTGCTTTCACCGCTTTCTATGCAGCCAGTGTGGCTTGCGTACAGAGCGACATCAAGCGTGTGTTAGCTTTCTCTACCATTTCACAAATCGGTTTCATGATTGTGGCTTTGGGCGTTTGTACTTCAAGTGACCCGCACCATGGCGGTTTGGGCTATATGTCGAGCATGTTCCACTTGTTCACTCACGCTATGTTCAAGGCGTTGTTGTTCCTCGGTGCAGGTAGCATCATCCACGCCGTACACAGCAACGAAATGAGCGCTATGGGTGGTCTCCGCAAGTATATGCCGATTACGCACATCACCTTCTTGATTGCTTGTTTGGCCATTGCAGGTATCTGGCCGTTCGCCGGATTCTTCTCGAAGGACGAAATCCTAACAGCTTGCTTCCAGTTTAGCCCTGTAATGGGTTGGGTCATGACTGGTATTGCTGCCATGACTGCTTTCTATATGTTCCGCTTGTACTTCGGTATCTTTTGGGGCAAGGAAAACAAGGAACTTCATGCACACCACACTCCGCATGAATCGCCATTGGCCATGACATTCCCTCTGATTTTCTTGGCTGTGGTAACTTGTGTATCCGGCTTTATTCCTTTCGGAGAGTTTGTGAGCAGCAATGGTCAGGCATACCACATTCATTTGGATATGCAGGTAGCTACCACCAGCATTGTGATTGCCATCCTTTCCATTGGTTTGGCTACTTGGATGTATATGCGTCCACAGCAACCGGTGGCTGACATGTTGGAAAAGAAGTTCAAGCGCTTGCACACAGCTGCTTACCGTCGTTTCTACATGGACGAAGCGTGGTTGTTCGTGACCAAGAAAGTGATTTTCCGCTGTATCAGTACCCCATTGGCTTGGTGGGATCGTCATGTCATCGACCAATTCTTCAACTTCACTGCTTGGGGTGCCCATGCAGCAGCCGAAGAAACACAAGACATGCAAAGTGGTAATGTACAACAATATGCCATCTGGTTCTTGGCCGGTGCCATTGCGTTGACCATTCTATTATTGATCTAATAAAGAGGAAGCATTATGAATATACTTAGTTTTTTCGT
>JAFYPV010000002.1 GCA_017559935.1 Bacteroides sp.
ACCAAGAGGTCGTATGCTTCCTTCACACGTTCCCAACGCTTGTCGCGGTCCATTGCATAGAAACGGCCTACGATAGAAGCGATAGTACCAGCGCTCTGAGCACAATGAGCTGTCAACTGTTCGATGAAGCCCTTACCGCTCTTCGGATCTGTGTCACGACCGTCCATGAAGCAGTGAATAAATGTACGTTCGCCCACGCCGTATTCCTTAGCGATATCGCAAAGCTTGAACAAATGATCAAAAGAGCTGTGTACACCACCGTTTGAAGTCAAACCCATGAAGTGTATGTTCTTGCCGTTTTCCTTAGCATATGAGAAAGCCGAAACCACTTCCTTGTTCTGCATGATGCTGTTGTCTGCACAAGCACGGTTAATCTTCACCAAGTCCTGATATACGATACGACCTGCACCGATGTTCAAGTGACCTACTTCCGAGTTACCCATCTGACCGTCAGGCAAACCAACGTTTTCGCCACTTGCCTGCAACTGAGAGTGCGGATAGTTAGCCAACAAACTGTCCCAATACGGAGTTGGGGTATTGAAAATCACGTCTTCCTTACCTTGAGTGCCGATTCCCCAGCCATCAAGAATCATTAAAAGGGCTTTTTTGCTCATAATGTTATTTCTATTAAAAAGTTTTCTTCAAAAAATCAACACGCAAAGTTACGAAAAACACCGAAAAAAGCAATGAGAATCGAAATAATAAATACCTCGTCATTTTGAATGGAACGCCAAATCATCTTTATTTAACATATTCGAACATCCTTGATTACCAATCTCTATTATCGAATTAAAATCAAAACCATGTGTTTATGTTTTGGTTTGTAATCATCGGAACTTTTTTCTACATTTGCAACAAATCAACAAATCCCATATGAAAAAAACATTCTATTCTTTGGCATTGGCTATGCTCATGGCAAGCTGTGCCTCACAACCAAAGCAGGAACTTTACGAAAAGTATGTAGCTTTCCCTGCTGATGCTACACTTGAACAGAAGATTGACATGGTGTCTCGCCTGGTACCAACTGCCCAACAATTGGAATGGCAACAGATGGAGTTCACCGCTTTCCTTCACTTCGGTATGAACACCTTTACCGGCAACGAATGGGGACATGGTACAGACAGCCCTGAACTCTTCAATCCGTCGGAACTCGATTGCGAACAATGGGTAAAGGCTTTGAAGGATGGTGGTTTCAAGATGGCGCTCATCACAGCCAAGCACCACGATGGTTTCTGCTTGTGGCAGACTGAAACAACTGAATACTCAGTAAAGAACTCTCCATGGAAGAATGGTAAGGGTGACGTGGTTCGTGAACTCCGTGACGCTTGCGAAAAGTACGGCATGAAATTCGGTGTATATCTCTCTCCATGGGATAGAAACGCAGTATCATACGGTGACTCTCCAGCATACAACAAGTTCTTCATCGAACAGCTCACCGAATTGCTCAGCAACTACGGCGAAGTACACGAAGTATGGTTCGACGGTGCTTGCGGTGAAGGTCCTAACGGCAAGAAGCAGGAATACGACTGGACAGCTATCCTCGCCAAGATTCGTGAACTCCAACCACATGCAGTTACTGCTATTATGGGCGATGACGTTCGTTGGGTAGGTAACGAAGGCGGTATGGGTCGTGATACCGAATGGAGCGCAACCATGATGGCTCCAGGTTCATACACTGAAAAGAATGAAGCAATGGCAGCTTTGGGTATCGACAACATGTCGAAGGACTTGGGTAGCCGCGAATTGCTTGCCAAGGCTCAAGAAGCTTACTGGTATCCATCGGAAGTGGACGTATCTATCCGTCCGGGATGGTTCTATCATGCAGACCAGGACGAACGTGTACGCTCATTGGCTAACTTGGTAAACATCTACTACCGTTCGGTAGGTTGCAACTCAGTATTGCTCCTCAACATTCCTCCAGACAAACGCGGTTTGATTCACGAAGTGGATGTACAGCGCATCAAGGAACTTTCGGAATACATCGGCAAGACATTTGCTAACAACTACGTGGAAAACGGTAACCAGATGTGGAAGGCTGAAGCAGGCCAGTCGAAGGAATACAACGTGAAAGCGGGTGCGATGGTGAACACTTTCCTCATTCAGGAAGACATTGCACAAGGTCAGCGTGTAGAAGACTTCTTGGTAGAAGTATACAGCAACGGTGCATGGCAATATGCTGGCGAAGGAACTACTGTAGGTTACAAACGCTTGCTCCGCTTCTCGGACTGCCAACCTGAAAAGATCCGTGTAACCCTCCGTGGCGCACGTGCTACAGCCAACATCTCAAACGTAGGCTTGTACTATGCAGAACCATTGCAGGACAAGGATGCGAGAGTAAGAACGAGCCATGTGAAGACCGAAGGTTGGAAGGCTGTAGGTGCTGACGCAGCAGCTGCATTCGACGGTAATGCCGAAACAGCATGGCAAGCTGATGGCTTGACTGCTTTGGTAGTGGACATGGGTAAGGAAGAAAACATCGCTGGTTTCTGTTATGCTCCGATAGCAGCAGAAGACTTGACCGGTACCATCTATAAGTACAACTTCTATGTAAGTACAGATGGTCAGAACTGGAGCAAGTGCGACACCAACGGTGAGTTCAGCAACATCATGCACAACCCGGTTCCTTACTTTGTACGTTTCGGAAAGACTTACAACGCACGTTACTTCAAGTTGGAACCGACTAGCGAAATTAACGCTGCCCAGAAAACTACTATCGGAGACATTGGCATCTTATTGAAATAAGCAAAAATCTTTCAAGATATAACGTGGATGATCCATCGGGATTCATCCACGTTTTCTTTACATAATATGCTGAACAACAAGTCCATTCTATTTGCCAATCAAAATTAATTTCTATTTCTTTGTATAAGTTATATACATTACAAACCTTAAAAATATTATACTATGAGCAAGTATCCTAAAATTGGGATTCGTCCTACTATAGACGGACGTCAAGGTGGTGTTCGTGAAAGTCTTGAAGAAAAGACCATGAACTTGGCAAAGGCTGTTGCCGAATTGATTTCTGCTAACGTAAAGCATGCTGACGGTACTCCTGTAGAATGCGTTATCGCTGATGGTACTATCGGTCGTGTAGCTGAAACTGCTGCTTGTCAAGCTAAATTCGAGCGCGAAGGTGTAGGCGCTACTATCTCCGTTACTTCTTGCTGGTGCTACGGTTCTGAAACTATGGACATGCACCCACATTGGCCGAAGGCTGTATGGGGCTTCAACGGTACAGAACGTCCGGGTGCTGTATACTTGGCAGCTGTATTGGCAGGTCACGCTCAGAAGGGTCTTCCTGCATTCGGTATCTATG
>JAFYPV010000110.1 GCA_017559935.1 Bacteroides sp.
CTCAAGGTACTATCAGCCAAGGCTTCTCTACTCGTTGGAACTACCGCTTGATGGCTCAACAAGGTTACATCGTTATCCTTCCGAACCGTCGTGGTACCACTGCTTTCGGTCAGCCATGGTGCGAACAGATTTCAAAGGACTACATGGGCTTGAACATGCAGGACTACCTCCGTGCTGTTGACGTGATGAAGCAAGAACCATACGTAGGCAAGGTAGCTGCTACAGGTGCAAGCTATGGTGGTTTCTCTGTATACTACTTGGCTGGTATCCACCAGAACCGCTTCTCTGCCCTCATCGCTCATGCTGGTATCTTCAACCAGGAACACATGTACATGATGACTGAAGAAATGTGGTTCCCTACATTCGATAACGGTGGTGCTCCATGGGATGGCACTCCTCAGACTAACCGTCACTATGGTAACTCGGCTCACAAGCTCGTGAAGAACTGGAACACTCCTATCCTCGTTACTCACGGTGAAATGGACTACCGCGTACCAGTTGACCAAGGTATGGCTGCATTCAACGCTGCCCGTATGATGGGTGTTGAAGCTAAGCTCCTCCTCTTCCCAGAAGAAAACCACTGGATCTTGAAGCCACAGAACTCTGTTCACTGGAATCGTGAGTTCTTCGCTTGGTTGGATAAGTATTGCAAGGAATAAACAATAAGGTTTCCCCTCTGAAGAGGGGAAACTTTTTTATAATCAAAACATCATGAAAAGACTATACACACTCTTAGCAACAGCCTTATTGGCACTCCCGGCGCTTGCATGCACCAACCTGCTCGTGAGCAAGGGCGCAAGTAAGGACGGTTCTGTCATGGTGAGCTATGCAGCCGACTCGCATACCCGTTATGGTACTTTGGTATTCATGCCTCGTGCCACATACCCGAAGGGCGAAATGCTCGAAGTACGCGAATGGGGACCGGGACGCTTGTTAGGCCAAATCCCACAGGCCGAACAGACTTACAACGTCATCGGTAACATGAACGAACATCAGGTATTGATTGGTGAATCTACTTGGGGCGGATTGGAAGAATTCAGAGATCCAGACGCTATCCTCGACTATGGTTCACTCATCTACATCTGCCTCCAGCGTGCCAAGACCGCTCGCGAAGCCATCGAAATCTTCACCACTTTGGCCGACGAATATGGCTATGCCTCATCGGGCGAATCCATCTCGTTTGCTGACCCGAACGAAGTTTGGTTCATGGACATCATCGGCAAGAAGCCTAAATATAATAAGAAAGGTAAGAACGTGAACAAGGGTGCCGTGTGGGTAGCCATCCGCATCCCTGACGGATACATCTCAGCTCATGCCAACTGTGCCCGCATCGCCACTTTCCCGAAGAACGATCCGGAGAACTGCCTCTATGCCAAGGATGTGATTTCACACGCCAAGGAATGTGGTCTTTACGATGGCGACGGAAGCGACTTCAGCTTTGCCGACACTTATGGTCCATTGGATTTCTCGGGTATGCGTTCATGCGAGGCTCGTGTATGGAGCTTCTTCAACCGTCATGGAGACGAAGACATGAGCAAATACATCGACTTTGCCCGTGGTGACAATTCGAAGAACCGCATGCCTCTCTACGTGAAGGCGAAGGAAAAACTCTCGGTAAAGGATGTAGCCGACATGATGCGCGACCACTACGAAGGTACTGAATTCGACATGACCAAGGGCATTTCGGCCGGTGGCCATGAACTCCCATACCGTTGGCGTCCGTCAAGCTATGAAGTGGATGGTGTAAAGGTACACAACGAACGTGCCATCGCTACCCAGCAGACAGGTTTCTGGTTCGTAGGCCAATGCCGTAGCTGGTTGCCGAACGAAGTAGGTGGCTTGTTCTGGTTTGCCGTAGACGATGCCGGTACCTCTCCACTTTCTCCGTTCTATGCATGTTCAAATGCCATTTCTGAGCACTATGCATTCGGCAATGGTAGCATGATTGAGTACTCTCCTACTTCCATGTTCTGGTTGCAGAACCGCATCGCCCAATTCGCTTACTTGCGTTACAACCACATCGGTAAGGAAGTGCTCGAGAACATCGACAAGCACGAGAATGCCATGATGGAAAAGGTAGCCCAAGCCGATGCTGAAGCCTTGAAGATGGCAAGCGCAAGCGACAGAGAAGATTACCTCACCAACTTCTCGGTAAACCAAGCCAATGAACTCTTTGCTAAGTGGAAGACATTGGATGAATATCTGCTTGTGAAGTACATCGACGGTAACATCAAGCGTCAGAATGAAGACGGTTCGTTCAAGAACAACGGCCATGTGAAGCATGTACCTCCTGCCCCGATTTTCGGTGGTTATAGCGACACATATAAGAAAGCGGTTGCTAAGGAGCAGAAATAAAAAGAGGGGTAGCGTTATGCTACCCCTCTTTTTTATACTATATATCAGAAATTATTCTTCAGTATAACGTTCGATAGTCTGAGCACGGTCAGGACCTACAGAAATAATCTTGATTGGAGTTTCAAGCTGTTCTTCCAAGAAAGTAACGTAAGCGTTGAATTCTTCTGGGAATTCGTCTTCGCTAGTCATCTTAGTCATGTCAGTCTTCCAACCTGGCAATTCTACATAGATAGGTTCAACACCTTCAGTAATATCGTATGGGAAGTAATCTACTTCTTCACCATTTACATTATAAGCTACACAAGCCTTGATAGTATCGAAGCCATCAAGCACGTCGCTCTTCATCATAATGAGGTGAGTTACACCATTCACCATGATAGCATACTTCAAAGCTACCAAGTCAATCCAACCACAACGACGTTCACGACCAGTTACTGCACCATATTCATGACCAAGGTCACGGATAGTTTTGCCAGTTTCATCGAACAATTCTGTTGGGAACGGACCAGAACCTACACGAGTACAATAAGCCTTCATGATACCGTACACATTACCAATCTTATTCGGACCAATACCCAAACCAGTACAAGCACCAGCACAGATTGTATTTGAAGAAGTAACGAACGGATAAGAACCAAAGTCTACATCGAGCAAAGTACCTTGAGCACCTTCGCAAAGAACGCTCTTACCTTCGCGTAGCAAGCCATTGATTTCGTGTTCGCTATCTACCAAATGGAATTCGCGGAGATAGTTAATCGCATCCAACCATTCCTTTTCCAATTCAGTAATATCGTATTCAAAGTTCATGCTCTTCAAAATCTGTTCATGACGAGCCTTAGCTGCTGCATACTTTGCTTCAAAGTTGCAAAGGATATCACCTACACGAAGACCATTACGGCTAACCTTATCAGTATATGTAGGACCAATACCCTTTCCTGTAGTACCTACCTTAGCATCGCCCTTTGCAGCTTCATAAGCAGCATCCAACACACGATGTGTAGGCATGATGAGGTGAGCCTTCTTAGAAATATGAAGACGTTCCTTCAACGGATGACCACTAGCTTCTAAAGCTACCGCTTCACCCATAAACAACAACGGATCAAGTACCACACCATTACCAATGATATTCACCTTGTCACCTTGGAAAATACCAGAAGGAATGGAACGAAGCACATACTTCTGACCTTCGAATTCCAATGTATGACCAGCATTCGGACCACCCTGGAAACGGGCAACGACATCATAACGGGGAGTTAAAACATCGACAACCTTACCTTTGCCTTCATCGCCCCATTGTAATCCTAACAAGACATCTACTTTCATCTTACTTTGATTTTATATTATTTATTTTTTTTCTTTTCGCTAATGCACACTTACTACAGATACCATATATATACAAGGAATAATGAGATGCCGTAAATCTTTTCAATTTAGTACTTACAATTGCTTGTTTCAAATTCTCATCTTGAAATTCAGTAACCTTCCCACATTCAGTACATATCATATGATGATGAGTCTCATTCTTATAAGCTCGCTCATATTGAGAAGAACTACCAAACTGATGTCTAATGACTAAATTCGCATCCATCAACAAAATGATGGTATTGTAAAGTGTCGCTCTACTAACACGGAAGTGTCCCTCCGTTTCCATATAGTTATAGAGCATGTCAATATCGAAATGTCCTTTAATGGAATAGATTGTATCGAGTATAGCATACCGTTCGGGTGTCTTCCGATGCCCGTTCTTCTGCAAATAGTCGGTCAACATTTGCTTGACTGTATCTCTTACATTTTCTTCCATTACAGATTTCCGTTCAGCCTTCAAAGTTAAACGTTTTTATGATAACTTGAAAGTTTAACGCAAAGATTCTGCCTCTAATTTTACATCTTCTATCAAAGCCAATACTTCTGCCTTACCCGAAACGGCCATAGGTTGAAGCAACTTCAGGAGTTTATGGGCCTGTTCCTTACCCAAACAAGCATATCTGCGCAAGGCAGTAGAGGCAGCTCGGCATACCATACCGGTTTCTCCTTGAAGAGCGGTCAGCGCCTGGTCAAGCAATTCATTTTCAGCACGTTCATTCATTTCATTACCCTTCATAAGCAAACGAGCCATGAGCATATAGCCACAGAATTGGAAGTACTCGCCTTCGTCCGCCATCCATTGGAAAGCCTTCTCCGAAGCATAAGGAAGATGCTGGAAGAGGTTCATGCAAGTCAATTCGGCTATTTCAGGATAGTGCATGTCCTCCACCCAAATATCGGCTATTTCAGGGTAGAACGAATCCACCGGTTGCAAAAGCCCGGCCAAAATCTTGCATTCGCGGATGTTTTCCTTCCACAAGGCCTGCGCCACCTGATGGTTTTTCTCGAATTTGGCAGCTATCTCCTTAAGGCGAGGAAGCTCGATGCCAAAATTCAGCTTGTAATCAAGCCCCTTGTCGCGCATACTTTGCGAAACAATTCCGTTCATGAACAAACGGAACTGTTTCTTTATTTCTCTGATGGTTTCTTGAGTTTCCATACTTGTTAGTTTCTATACGGAAGAGTTGCATAATCTTTGCTATAACGGAGCATCTGCTCAGCATAGCCTTCTCCGTAGCTCACTACCACATCGGTGATGTTGCCTTCCGCATCGGTATTGGCGGTATAAACAGGATTCACAAAACCTTTATATGGAGCCAAGTTAAGCTTTTCGTAACGGGCCAAGATTTCCTTATGCAATTCTGGTTCTACCTTTACGGCATAAGTTTCTACCATCTGACGAGCTGCTTCGAAATCGCCTTCGCTCTTGATGCGCTGGATTTCGTTAAGCAACTGGCCAAACAAGGCACGGAGCTTTTCGTAATCGTTCACCTTCACGTATGTCTTGCCATCCTTCTTCACCAACTCGGTTACCTTTTCAGCAGCACCCTTTTCGAACGCCCACTTGGCAATGAGCTGACGGTTACGCATGTGAGCTTCTTCAATGTTGTTACCCAATTCAATACGTACCAACTGAGTCATCAAACCATTCATCATATAAGAATAGTATTCAGCCTTGTAAGCATCAGCATCCGGAGTCAAGCCCAATTCCTGCATCTTGGCATCCGGCAAATAATACAAACCAAACAAGTCAGCACGCGCTTCTTCGATGGTAGAACCGTATGCCTTCAATGCATCAGGGTCTACACCCGGAAGCAACTGACCCGAACCATGACCAAGACATTCATGCAAATCGGTATGGAGGTCACCGGTAAGGTCGCCATACTTTTCAAGATAACCCTTTTCTACTTCGCTATATACAAACTCGTCCGAGAAACCATTGCCATGAGCAGCCTTGTTATAAGCATCGGTAAAGTTACCGATAGTTACCGACTTAGAGCCATGCACGCTACGAATCCAGTTCGAGTTCGGCAAGTTGATACCGATAGCGGTAGCCGGATACAAGTCACCAGCCACAATAGCAGCAGTAATAACCTTAGCCGAGACACCCTTCACTTCTTCTTTCTTGAAGCGCTTATCTGCCGGTGAGTGGTCTTCAAACCATTGGGCATTGTCGCTAATCAATTCGGTACGCTTGGTGCTTACCAAGTCCTTAAAGTTCACGATAGATTCCCAACTTGCCTTCATGCCGAGAGGATCACCATAGCTTTCGGTAAATCCGTTCACAAAGTCTACTCTCGAATCGAGATCCTTTACCCATAGGATAGCATATTCGTCGAAAGTCTTCAAGTCACCATCCTGATAGAATTGGATCATCTTTTCGATAACGGCTTTCTGCTTGTCGTTTTCTGCTACTTCTTTCGCCTTTTCCAACCAATAGATAATCTTATCGATAGCCTGACCATAGAGTCCACCCGACTTCCATACCTTTTCTTGTACCTTTCCGTTTTCCTTTACCAAACGGCTGTTCATACCGAACATTACTGGCATGGTGTCGTTCGGGTTCTTCATCTTGCCATAGAAAGCTTCGGCCTCAGCTTGAGTTACTCCATCGTAGAAGTTGGAAGCAGAAGTGAGTACCAAATCTTCGCCATCGGCTTGGTTCACTCGCTTAGCCATCACTTTGGCATCAAAAATAACCGGGAATACTTCATCGCACAATTCACTCAAAGTCTGACCTTCAGCCAATGGCAATTTAGCTACATCTACACTTTCCAATGCTGCACGGAAGAATTCAGGAGTGAAACCCGGCGCAAACTTGTCTGCCGCATAATGGTGATGGATGCCATTGGAGAACCAAACACGCTTGAGGTATACCTCCATATTCTTGAAATTGGCATCTGTACGATCTCCTTGATAATCGGTATAGATGGTTTCCAACATCTTGCGGATGATGAGGTTATATTTGCCGTTCTGGTCGAACAAGATATCACGGCCTTGAAGTGCAGCTTCCGACAAATAATAAACTAATTTCTTTTGTTCCAAAGGCAACTCCTCAAATCCATGGACTTTATAGCGAAGTAATTGCAAATCTGCAAATTGTTCTACAGTATAGTCAAAAGTATCTTCCTTTGAAACCTGATTATTTGTACTACATCCTGCCAACAACATCGTTCCCATCATTCCTATCATTATTTTCTTTTTCATTTAACTACTTAATTAGATATGAAACAAAAAAAGGAAAACTCGAGTTTTCCTTTTATATTTTATGGTTTTAATTTTTACTTTTTAGCCTTTTCCGACAAAACTCTCTTACGATAACCATTTGGAGTCTCTCCCACTATTCGATAGAAAGCTGCATAAAATGACTGACGATTTGCAAACCCAACCATTGCACTAATTTCTTCTACATTTTTATCTGCATTTTTCTTATCAGACAACAAACGCAATGCATCCTTAACACGATACTCATTCAACAAACAAGAAAAATTCATGCCAAAACGTGAATTAACCACAGCCGACAAATAACGGGTATTTGTTTGCAACAACTTTGCCAAATCTTTAGAAGAGAAGTTCGGGTCCTTGTATTTTTTCTTTACAATTACAATGTCAACAATCTTTTGATATAATTCATCTGCCAATTCCGCACGAATCATAGTACGATAAGCTGCATCCTTTTCACGCTTTTCCCTTAAATTATAAGGCAGCTTTTTAGGTGCTTCCGCTTGTGTTTCAACTTCTGTTAGTTTATAGCTCATCTCTTTTTTATTTATTGGGTTAACTTGAAAATCCTATTTTCGTACAAATTTGGCTAATCTTTTTCTTTTATGCAATTATTTTTTCATTTTTATTTTATCTTTGTTGTACTAATTTATAATATTTATGCTACAGACATTAAAAAATTGTTTTGGATACGATTCATTTCGCCCCTTACAACGAGAAATCATCGAAAACATTTTAGATAAAAAAGATAGTGTCGTACTAATGCCTACAGGAGGAGGAAAATCTATCTGCTACCAACTCCCAGCATTGATGATGCAAGGTACAGCTATTGTCGTTTCCCCTCTTATCTCATTAATGAAAGACCAAGTAGAAAGCCTACAAGCCAATGGTATATCCGCACGTGCATTAAACAGCAATAATGATGATACAGAGAACGTTATGCTCCGTAGAGAATGTTTACAAGGAAAAATAAAGATTCTCTACATATCCCCGGAACGTCTTCTTATTGAGTTGAACTTTCTGCTTAAAGAACTCCAGATTTCCTTGTTTGCCATTGATGAAGCACACTGTATATCCCAGTGGGGACATGATTTTCGTCCGGAATACACCCAACTAAAAGCTATCCGTGAACAATTTCCCCAAACACCTATCGTAGCATTAACTGCCACAGCCGACAAAATTACCCGTCAAGATATTATTAAGCAATTGGATTTGAAGAATCCGAAAACATTCATATCCTCTTTTGACCGTCCAAATCTAAGTTTGGATGTGCGAAGAGGTTACCAACAAAAAGAAAAGACTCGCACCATTCTTGAATTTATATTCAAGCGTCCGAATGAATGTGGTATTATTTACTGCATGAGTCGGGACAAGACGGAAAAAGTAGCAGATATGCTTATCCGACATGGTGTAAAAGCGACGGTCTATCATGCAGGTCTAAGTTCATCAGCACGTGATAAGGCGCAAGAAGATTTTATCAATGACCGTGTACAAGTGGTATGTGCTACAATTGCTTTCGGTATGGGGATTGATAAATCGAACGTACGATGGGTCATCCATTACAATATGCCTAAAAGTATTGAAAGCTTTTATCAGGAAATAGGTCGTGCCGGACGAGATGGAGTAAAAAGTGATACTCTTTTATTCTATTCTTTAGGAGATTTAGTCATGCTTTCCAAATTTGCACTGGATAGCGGACAACAGACTGTTAATTTGGAAAAGCTGAATCGCATGCAGCAGTACGCAGAATCTGACATCTGCCGACGACGCATTCTTCTCAACTACTTTGGTGAAACCATGGATCATGATTGTGGAAACTGTGACGTATGCAAGAATCCACCAGAGCGATTTGATGGTACTATTATTGTACAGAAAGCTTTGAGTGCCATCATGCGTACCAACCAACAGATTGGGACTCGGATGTTGATTGCCATCCTTCGTGGCAATTACATGGAAGAATTAACAGAGAAAGGCTATGATCAATTAAAGACATTCGGTGCAGGAAGGGACGTTCCACAAAGAGACTGGCAAGATTATTTGCTACAGATGCTGAACATGGGATATTTTGAAATTGCCTATAACGAAAGTAATCACCTAAAAATCACTACAGCCGGAGCCAAAGTTCTCTATGGGCAAGAAAAAGCCATGCTAGTAGTCATCAAACGGGAGGATGAAAAGCCCCAAAGCAAAAGCAAGAAAAAGAAAGAAAGCCCAGCACTATTCCAGACACCTATATCCATCCCTATTGGAGAAGAAAGCGAAACTTTGTTCGAAGAACTGCGTATGTTACGAAAACGATTGGCCGACCAACAAGCAATTCCTGCATACATTGTTTTATCAGACAAGACTTTGCACCAACTGGCTATCCAACGTCCTACAACATTAGAGGAATTTGGCACCATCAATGGCATTGGCGAATACAAAAAGGAAAAATACGGGAAGGATTTCGTAGAACTAATCAATCAAATGACAAGCAAGTAAGGTTACTTCCCCTTACTTGCTTTCAGTTTATCTTGTAATTCAGGACGTGGAATACCTAACTCTATTGCTTTTTCATAAGCTACATATGCCTCCCGATTGCGTCCTTGAGACAGATAGATATCACCACACATCAAATAAATATCCGCATCAAGAGGAGCCATTTTCACTGCACTTTCCAAATCCAACAAAGCTAATTCCAATGTATTCATCTCCACTTCAAGTTCTGCCCTGGCTTTTAACAAAGAAACATCCTTCGGATAATCAACAATCAAACGATTGAATTCTTCCAACGCTTCTTGATAGCGTCCCAATTTCTGATTCGCCATGGCTATACCAATACGTGCTGTATAATTACCAGGCTCTACTTGTAATAAACTCTGATAGTCATTTCTTGCATCCATGTATTGCCTGCGGCGCATATAAATGTACGCACGGAATTGTAAAGCTTCTTGATTCTTTGCTTCCAAATCAATCACATTACAATAATCCACGTAAGCCTTATCCAAATAGTCCAAGTCCAAATACAAGGATGCCCGATTCAATAACATGGTTACAGAATAAGGAGTCAAATTCAAAGCTAAAGAATATGACTCTATTGCCTCCTTGTCTTTTCCCATCCTACGCTGTACTGTTCCCAAATTAGAAAACAACAAAGCATTTCTCATATTGGCAGGATCCAATTGCAATGCTTTTTTAAACCATGCTTCCGCTTGATAGAGACTATCTCTTTCTACAGCATTCATCGCACGGGTAATCAGTTCATCATACGTCTGAGCAGACAAATTCAAACAAACCATCCATCCGATAACAAATATTCTGAATCTTTTCATCCTTTTTCTTCTTTTAATGCAAAGGTAATATAAAGCATTCTTTTCATTCTTTACTTTTCCTCAAAAAAATATAAGGTTCGTTTTTCTTTTCACCCGAAGTCCTTATATTTGTAACTCAACTATTGAACAAGAATTATGAAACAAGAAAAGGCCATATTTGCCGCCGGATGCTTCTGGGGCGTACAATACCAGTTCCAACGAGTACCGGGCGTGTTGAAAACTACCGTGGGTTATACGGGCGGACCTGAGGAAAATCCTCAATATCCGGAAGTGAAAGCTCATCAAACACATCATGTAGAAGCCATCGAAGTGGAATACGATGCAGAAGTAGTCAGCTACGAAGACTTGTGCAAGGTATTTTTCGAGATTCACGACCCGGCACAAACCGATGGTGTAGGCCCGGACATCGGCCCTCAATACCGAAGCGAAATTTTCTATTTGGATGAAGAACAAAAGCAGATAGCAGAAGCTGTCATCGAATTGCTACGTAGCAAAGGACATGAGGTAAATACCATCCTCCGTCCGGCAGAAAAGTTTTGGGTGGGCGAAGAATATCATCAGGACTATTACAATAAGACCGGTGATGAACCGTATTGTCACATCCGGGTGAAGAAGTTTTAAAAGGAAAGAGGGTGCTTACACACCCTCTTTCTTTATATAATCTACAATCCATGCACCCACTTCTTTGGTGCCATATTTCTCACCACCTGCCACTTGAATTTCCGGTGTGCGGACATGGGCATCGAGCGATGCATCCACTGCCTTGCGAATCAATGCACCTTCTTCCTTCAAGTCGAAATATTCGAACAACATGGCTACCGAAAGAATCTGAGCCAACGGATTGGCAATATTCAAACCTTTTGCTTGTGGCCATGAACCATGAATCGGTTCGAATACCGGTGTGCTTTCGCCTGTAGAGGCAGAAGGCAACAAGCCCATCGAACCGCTGATAACCGAACCTTCATCGGTCAAGATATCGCCGAACGTATTCTCTGTTACCATGACATCGAAGAATGTCGGTTCCTGAATCATGCGCATAGCAGCATTGTCCACATACATATAGTCGGTAGTTACTTCCGGATATTGTGGAGCCATCTCTTGGGCAATCTGTCTCCAAAGACGGGATGAAGCCAAGACATTCGCCTTATCTACCACGGTAAGGTGCTTGTTACGCTTCATGGCATACTCAAAACCTACCTTCAAGATTCGCTCAATCTCCGGACGAGTGTAATAGTTGGTATCATAAGCCTTTTCATTATCTTGATACTTCTCGCCGAAATACATACCACCAGTCAACTCACGGATACAGATAAAGTCGGCATTTTCCACCAGCTCTGCACGGAGCGGAGACTTGTGAATCAAACACTTGAATGTTTGTACCGGACGAATGTTCGCAAACAAGCCGAGTTTCTTACGCATCGCCAACAAGCCTTGTTCCGGACGAACCTTAGCGGTAGGGTCATTGTCGAATTTCGGATCACCCACGGCCGAGAACAATACCGCATCGGCATTCTTACAAATCTGATAGGTTTCTTCCGGGAACGGATCACCTACCTTATCAATAGCATCTGCACCACAGATGGCATATTCATAACATACTTCATGACCGAACTTTTCACAAACGGCGCTCATCACATTCACGCCTTGCACGGAGATTTCGGGACCGATACCGTCACCCGGTAATACAGCTATATTAAATTTCATAGTTATTTCTTTTTATCTTTATACTTATGCCTTATAAAAACACTTACTACAAAGAGGATTCCAAAGCCAAAACTAGATGCATGACATAAACTATCCCATAATGGTTCAATCGTTCCCTTAAAACAAAATCTGATAAATAGCCAAAACAATATACACCCAATGAATAGTAATATAATCTTAATCCAAATTTTCATATTCTTTCTCTATTATATTCAACATTTTCATCGTAGCCTTAATGGCTGCTTCCGTCTGGTCGGCATCGAGGCCACGCGTACGGAATTCATTTCCTTCGAAACTCCAATGGATGGTAGTCTGCACAAAGGCATCGGTTCTACCACCCGGAGGAATAGTTACGGCATAATTGGTCAACATCGGGAACTTTCTTCCAAGCGTCTCCTTATATATCTTGCGAAGTGCACGAACAAAGGCATCGTACTGACCATCACCGCTCGAATTTTCTTCGTATTCCTTTCCGTTGATTTCTACCTTTACGGTAGCCATCGGTCGCAAGCCATAAGCTAAGTTTACAATGTAACTCTTCAATTTGACCAAGTCATCTTCCACATCGTGCTTCAACACATCGCTCACAATGTAAGGCAAGTCTTCTTGAGTTACCAACTCCTTCTTGTCGCCCAACTGAATGATACGTTCCGTAACCTTTCGCATGGATTCTTCATCCAATTGCAAGCCCAGGTCTTCCAAATTCTTTCGAATATTGGCTTTACCGCTATTCTTTCCGAGGGCATACTCACGCTTGCGTCCGAATCGTTCGGGAAGCAAATCGTTACAATACAAGTTGTTCTTGTTGTCACCATCGGCATGAACGCCTGCCACCTGGGTAAATACATTCTCTCCAATAATAGGCTTGTTGGCAGGAATCATGATACCCGAATACGATTCCACCATACGGCTCACCTCGTTCAATCGGCTTTCATCGATATTCGTAATGGCCTCGAAATGGTCCTTCAAGATTGCTTGTACACTCGAAAGCGGTGCATTACCGGCACGCTCGCCCAAGCCATTGATGGTGGTATGCAAGCCTTTCACCCCGCTCAACACAGCTGCCAGCACATTACTTACCGCCAAGTCATAATCATTATGAGCATGGAAATCGAAGTGCTTCTTAGGATAACGCTTCTTCATCTTCCGCATATACTCGATGACTTGAAGCGGATTGAGGATACCCAACGTATCGGGCAACATATAGCGTTGGATGGGAGTAGTCTGCAAAGCATCCATCATTTGGAATACATATTCCGGAGAGTCCTTCATACCATTACTCCAGTCTTCCAGATAAACATTTACCTGGATTCCCTGACTATGAGCATAATAAACCGTATCTTTGATATCGGCAATATGTTCCTCCGGTGTCTTCTTCAACTGCTGGGTACAATGTTTTAAGGAGCCCTTGCACAAAAGATTCAGTACCCGACATCCCGCTTGGGTTATCCAATCGACCGACGTCTTCCCATCCACGAAGCCAAGTACCTCCACTTTATGCAAATGATTACGAGCAGCAGCCCATTCACAAATCATACGAACCGCTTCCATCTCTCCGTCCGAAACACGAGCAGAGGCCACCTCCACTCGGTCGACCTTCAAGTCTTCCAGAAGTAAGCGGGCAATCATCAGCTTTTCATGGGGCACGAACGACACTCCGCTAGTCTGTTCTCCATCGCGGAGGGTCGTATCCATGATTTCTATCTTGACGCGTTCTCCCATGCCTCAATCTTATCTTTATTGGCCACAAGGAAATCGATGTCATCCAATCCATTCATCAGACAATGCTTCTTGTAGGCATTTATTTCAAAATGTTCACTCTTACCGGTAGCTTGGTTGGTTATGGTCTGTGCAGGAAGGTTCACTTCCACCAGCATTTGCGGATTCGCATCAATAGAATCAAAAAGTTCTTGCAAGAATCCTTCACTAACCACCACCGGAAGGACAAAGTTATTCAGCTCATTGTTCTTGTGGATGTCAGCAAAAAAGCTGCTCACCACCACACGGAAGCCATAACCGGCAATAGCCCAAGCCGCATGTTCACGGCTGCTGCCCGAACCGAAGTTCTTTCCAGCTACCAAGATTTCACCACCATAAGTCGGGTTGTTCAATACAAAATCTTCATTCAGCGAACCGTCCGGATGGTATCTCCAATCACGGAATAAGTTATCGCCAAAAAATTTCTCTTCACGAGTGGTTGCTTTCAGGAAACGTGCCGGAATAATCTGGTCAGTATCCACGTTTTCCAAAGGCAAGGGTACACATGTACTTGTTATGATGTCAAATTTCTGTTTCATACCTTCTCTCCGTTTACATGAATTCTCTAGGATCTGTTATCACTCCGGTAATAGCAGCAGCCGCTGCGGTCAACGGACTTGCCAATAAAGTGCGGGCACCCGGTCCTTGACGGCCTTCGAAGTTACGGTTGCTGGTCGACACCGAATACTTCCCTGCTGGAATCTTGTCATCATTCATAGCCAAACAAGCCGAACATCCCGGCTGACGGATAGCGAATCCAGCTTCTTCCAATACCTTATCCAAACCTTCTTCGCGAATCTGTGCATCTACCATCCATGAACCTGGAACCAACCAAGCAATCACATGGTCGGCTTTCTTACGCCCTTTCACCAAGGAAGCAAAAGCACGGAAGTCCTCGATACGACCATTCGTACATGCGCCCAAGAATACATAATCAATCTTTTTACCTATCAAACTTTCACCAGCTTGAAAACCCATATAGTTTAGCGATTTCTCAAAAGAAGCCGTTCCGTCAGTTTGCGGAATCTGCTCAGTAATGCCCATACCCATACCTGGATTGGTTCCATATGTAATCATCGGTTGGATATCCGCAGCATCAAACTGCACCTCCTTGTCGAAGGTCGCATCGTCATCACTCTTCAAAGTCTTCCAGTAAGCCAAAGCCTTGTCCCAGGCCTCGCCCTTCGGTGCATATTCACGTCCCTTGATGTATTCAAAAGTCGTTTCGTCCGGAGCTACCATACCGCCACGAGCACCCATTTCAATACTCAAATTACAGAGTGTCAAACGTCCTTCCATGGTTAAGTTACGCACCGCCGAACCAGCATATTCCACAAAATAACCGGTTGCACCACTAGTAGTCATCTTCGACATCATGTAGAGTGCCATGTCCTTGGCAGTTACTCCCTTACCCAATTCACCTTCAATGGTGATACGCATCGTCTTCGGACGAGCCTGTAGAATACATTGCGAAGCCAATACCATTTCCACTTCACTGGTACCGATACCGAAAGCTACCGCTCCCATCGCACCGTGAGTGGAAGTATGCGAATCACCACAAACGATGGTCATCCCCGGCAAAGTCAATCCTCGTTCCGGTCCTACCACGTGAATAATACCATTCTTCGGATGCATCATGCCAAAGTGGTTCAAGCCGAAGTCCTCAGCATTCTTAGCCAATGTATCCACTTGTGCCTTCGACACCGGATCTTCAATCGGTTTATCCTGATCGTGTGTCGGTGTATTGTGGTCCGGCATACAATAGATATGATCAGGACGGAAGCACTTCAATCCGCGGGCACGCATTCCAGCAAATGCCTGCGGACTGGTCACCTCGTGACAGTAGAGGCGGTCGATGTAGAGCTGTGTAGGCCCCTCTTCCACCTGCTGCACCACGTGGGCATCCCATATTTTATCAAACAATGTATTCATAATTTAATTTAGTTTTATCTCTTGAATTTATTGATACGGTCGATGTAAGCTTCTACCGAAGCAGCAATGATATCGGTATTTGCTCCGAAACCATAGTACATCTGACCGTCGTATTCCACCTGCATGTGAACCTTACCCATATCATCCGAACCCTTGCTGATAGCCTGGATCGTAAATTCCTTCAATTCCATGTGGCGATCAATAATCTTCTTCAACGCCTTGATAGCAGCATCCACAGGACCATTACCACTGGCAGCCGATTCGAAACGTTCTCCAGCAATATTCAAACCCAAGCTAGCTACTGAACGTACGCCTACCCCACTGGTTACTTGCAAGAATTCCAACTTGATGTGGTGATTATCATTTCTATCCGCACCAGCCAATACCAAGATATCATCATCCGTAATATCTTTCTTCTTATCAGCCAACTTCAAGAAATCTTCATAAACCTTATCCAACTTATCTTGATCCATTTCTACACCCAAGATATGCAAACGGTGCTTCAAGGCTGCACGTCCACTACGAGCTGTCAATACGATAGCACTATCATCAATACCTACATCCTTCGGATCTATGATTTCATATGTCTGCACATTCTTCAACACTCCATCCTGATGAATGCCCGATGAATGAGCAAACGCATTACGACCCACAATCGCTTTATTCGGTTGAACAGGCATATTCATCAAACTAGAAACAAGACGACTGGTTGGATAAATTTTATGGGTATTAATATTCGTATCGATATTAATTGAATTGTGACTCTTAAGAATCATCGACACTTCTTCAAGAGCTGTATTACCTGCACGCTCACCAATGCCATTGATAGTCACTTCTACCTGGCGAGCACCATTCAATACACCGGCAATCGTATTTGCTGTAGCAAGACCAAGGTCATTGTGACAATGAGTAGAAAGAATTGCCTTGTCGATATTATCTACATGCTCCATCAAATACTTGATTTTAGCACCATACTCAGTAGGAAGACAATAACCGGTTGTATCAGGAATATTCACTACGGTTGCACCAGCCGTAATCACAGCTTCTACTACACGGGCAAGATATTCATTATCGGTACGTCCTGCATCTTCGGCATAAAATTCCACATCATCTGTATAGCGACGGGCATAACGGACAGCAGAAACAGCACGTTCGATGATTTCTTCACGGCTGGAATTAAATTTATAACGAATATGAGCATCAGAAGTTCCAATACCTGTATGAATACGTTTACGCTTAGCAAAACGCAAAGCTTGAGCAGCAACATCAATATCGCGTTCCACGGCACGAGTCAAAGCACAGATGGTAGGCCATGTAACAGCTTTTGAAATTTCAACTACTGAATTAAAATCTCCAGGACTTGAAATAGGGAAACCCGCTTCAATTACATCTACTCCCAAAGCCTCCAAATGCTTGGCAACTTGTATTTTTTCTACCGTATTCAACTGACACCCTGGCACCTGTTCGCCATCTCTCAGAGTGGTATCAAAAATAAATAATCTGTCACTCATAACTTTAAGTTTTATATGTTTACTTTATTTTATTATCAACAAAAAAGCCTTTCACACTAGGAAGTGAGAAAGGCTATATACATCATTCAATTGTTCATATCAGCATATACGACACTCACTTCCCATTGACACAGCCAATAGAATAATAATAATACCGGATAGCAAAATATGTAGATACAATTGATTCATTTCTTATTTTATATTTGAACGATGCAAATGTAATGGTTTATTTGATACTCACAAAATAATTTAAAAGTATTTTCCTCGATTAAGCTATATTTTTAAAGTTATACCAAACAATCGGTTACAATTTAATTACTCATATAGAGATATCTAACAACAAAAAAGCCTCCGATATATTTCTATATCGAAGGCTTCGAAAAAACGGCGGCTACCTACTCTCCCACAAACGCAGTACCATCGGCGTGACAAGGCTTAACTTCTCTGTTCGGAATGGGAAGAGGTGGAACCCTTGTGCTATAGCCACCTGAATATCTTTAAGTTTAAGATCTCTGACTA
>JAFYPV010000111.1 GCA_017559935.1 Bacteroides sp.
AATGCCTTGCCATAGAAAGCATCGTTCACCACGAAGTAAAGGGCAGTGCTCATGTTCGGCACATCGCACTTGAACACTTCGTACGGATTAACCGGAATGTCGAGACGGTTCAAGTTCAGCCCATAGTCGGGAGCAAAGAGCTTGGCCGCATCGGTATATTTGTATTTCTCCTCTTTCGAAGTTGGGAAACCTAAAGATTCAAAGTCGGCAAAAGCTTTGGCACGAGGCGCATTCATCACCTCGGTGCTGTGCCGACAAATCATGGCTTCGCACTGAGAAAAAAGGTCAATATATTGTTGTTCCGCTTTCATCACTCTCCCAATTCTTTCTTAATCCAATCGAAACCGCGCTTTTCAATCTCCAACGCTAATTCAGGACCGGCAGTCTTTACAATGCGACCCTTGTAGAGTACGTGAACCACATCCGGCTTGATGTAATCCAACAAGCGTTGGTAGTGAGTAATCACGATGCAACTTGTTTCCGGTGTCTTCAACTTGTTTACACCTTCGGCTACAATTCTCAAGGCGTCAATATCCAAACCAGAGTCTGTCTCATCAAGGATGCTGAGCTTCGGTTCAAGCATCGCCATCTGGAAAATTTCGTTACGCTTCTTTTCACCACCACTGAAGCCTTCGTTTACTGAGCGGTTTGCCAACTTGTTATCCAATTCTACTACTGCACGCTTTTCACGCATCAGCTTCAAGAATTCGCTCGCAGTCAAAGCCGACTTGCCTTCGTACTTGCGCTTTTCGTTCACGGCAGCACGCATGAAGTTCACCATGCTTACACCCGGAATTTCTACCGGATACTGGAACGAAAGGAACAAGCCTGCATGGCTACGGTCTTCCGGACTCAATTCCAACAAATCCTGACCATCAAAAGTCACCGAACCTTTGGTTACTTCGAATGACGGATGACCTACCAATACCGAAGAAAGCGTACTCTTTCCCGAACCGTTAGGTCCCATGATGGCATGTACCTCGCCCTTCTTGATGCTGAGGTTGATGCCTTTCAATATTTCTTTGCCATTGATACTGGCATGTAAGTCTTTTACTTCTAACATAATCTTATTATTTATGATCTATGATTTTTGATTTATGATTTTCATCTACGAATCAGAATTCATAAATCAGAAATCAGAAATAACATTATCCCACGCTTCCTTCCAACGAGATAGCCAACAATTTCTGAGCCTCAACAGCGAACTCCATCGGGAGCTTGTTAATGACTTCCTTAGCGTAACCGTTCACAATCAAGCCCACAGCATCTTCGGTACTGATACCTCGTTGATTACAATAGAACAACTGGTCTTCGCTAATCTTGCTGGTAGTTGCTTCGTGTTCCACAATAGCCGTTTCGTTATGGATATCCATATACGGGAAAGTATGCGCACCACATTCGCTACCCAAAAGCAACGAGTCACACTGGCTATAGTTACGGGCATTGTCCGCCTTTTCCGACACACGCACCAAACCACGATATGAGTTCTGGCTCTTACCAGCGCTGATACCCTTGCTGACAATGGTACTACGAGTGTTCTTACCGATGTGAATCATCTTCGTACCGGTATCGGCTTGTTGGTAATTATTTGTTACCGCTACTGAATAGAATTCAGCAACCGAATTATCACCAGTCAAGATACAGCTCGGATACTTCCAAGTAATGGCCGAACCAGTTTCCACTTGTGTCCAGCTCAACTTGCTGTCCACGCCCTTGCAATGACCGCGCTTGGTCACGAAGTTGTAGATACCACCCTTGCCTTCTGCATCGCCCGGATACCAGTTTTACACGGTAGAATACTTCACTTCGGCACGATCGTGTACCACGATTTCTACGATAGCAGCATGAAGTTGGTTCTCATCACGCTGAGGAGCGGTACAACCTTCCAAGTAAGACACATAACTATCATCATCCGCTACAATCAACGTACGTTCGAACTGACCGGTATTGGCTGCATTGATACGGAAATAGGTAGAAAGTTCCATCGGACAACGTACACCCTTCGGGATATACACGAACGAACCGTCACTGAATACCGCCGAGTTCAAGGCAGCATAGAAATTGTCACGATAGCCTACTACCGAACCGAGGTACTTCTGCACCAAGTCCGGATGTTCTTTCACCGCTTCGCTGAACGAACAGAAGATGATTCCCTTCTCCATCAATGTTTCACGGAAAGTGGTTTTAACTGACACTGAGTCCATCACGGCATCTACAGCCATACCACTCAATGCCATCTGTTCTTCAAGAGGAATACCCAACTTGTTGAAAGTCTTAATCAATTCCGGGTCTACCTCATCCATGCTCTTCGGACCTTCCTTTTTCTTAGTTGGATCTGCATAATAAGAGATAGCCTGATAATCGATTTCAGGTATATCGAGATGCGCCCATGTAGGCATCTCCATAGTCAACCAGTAGCGATAAGCTTTCAGACGGAACTCCAACAACCATTCCGGCTCATTTTTCTTGGCCGAAATCAGTCGGATGACATCCTCGTTCAGACCTTTCTCGATAATATCCGTATGAATGTCCGTGGTGAAGCCGTACTTGTACTTCTCCTGCGTCAATTCTCTCAGATATTCATTCGATTCCTTCTGAGGCTGTTCTCCCGGTTTGTTATTTAAATCTTCTTGCATATCTTTATTTTATCATTTTATCTGTTACATCTTTGATATCGTCTGTCATATCCTTAAAAACCGGCAAACATTGGTCAACGAATTCTTTCATTGGACCATATAACAAAGATGTTCTTTTCGTTGCTCTACTTATCATCTCACTCTTGGGGTCGATATATTCCAACACATAAATGCCTAAACCAACCAAGAGCATCATCTTTACGGCTCCCAACAAAGCACCAGCCAATCGGTTCAACCAACCCAAGTTAATTACATTCAACGCCTTGGTCAGCACGGATGCCACCAAAGAGCAACCGATAGGCACAGCTACCCAAATGAGAATGAAAGACAATATCTGTGCAATGGTAATGGATGTACCCAAAGCCGGTGCCAAAAACTCGGCCACCGTTCCGAACAAGGCACGTGCCAACAAGAGACCGGCCACAAAACCTACGATTGCCGCCAGTTCCTTGATGGAGCCTTTCATCAGTCCTTGGATGACTCCTAATCCAATCACCACTAATATGATAATATCTATTACTTCCATGTCTATAAAAAATGTGCCAATGTGCCATAACAGCACATTGGCACACAAATATCATTTATGCATGAATTACAAAGTCTGCTTCACTTCGATTTCTTCGAATGTTTCAATGATGTCACCCACCTTCAAGTCGTTGCAAGAAGTCAAGCTGATACCACATTCAAAGTTAGTACCTACTTCCTTCACATCGTCCTTGAAACGCTTCAATGCATTGATATGGCCTGTGAACACCACGATACCATCGCGAATCAAACGAGCCTTGTCGCTACGTTTCACCTTACCGGTCTTAACCATAGCACCAGCTACCTGACCCACCTTACTGATATTGAAGACTTCACGTACTTCGATAGTTGCAG
>JAFYPV010000112.1 GCA_017559935.1 Bacteroides sp.
CCTTGAAATAAAAAAAGTATTAACAAAAAAATATTTTATGCCAAAATAGAATGAGAAAATATGGGGACTTTACAGCTGCTGAGACACAGTACGAAACAGCTGCAATTGTTATTCTTCCTGTACCGTATGATGGAACTAGCACTTGGATAAAGGGTGCAGATTTAGGACCAGAGGCTATATTAGAAGCGTCTGCTAACTTGGAGTTTTATGATATCGAGACTAACTCGGAAGTGTACAAGAAAGGGATTTCAACATTAGACCCCGTATTGACTAATTCTTCTCCTGAAGCCATGACGGCTGATGTACAAAGCCGTATGGAAACTATTTTGGCTGATGGAAAGTTCCCTGTTCTTATTGGTGGGGAACACTCGGTAAGCATCGGTGCTTTCCGTGCAATGGCTCAATTCTATCCCAATTTTTCTATTCTCCAACTGGATGCACATTCTGACATGCGAGATACCTATGAAGGTTCTTCGCATAACCATGCATGTGTCATGGCACGTGCCAAGGAGTTGACTGATGAAATTACACAAGTGGGTATACGCAGTTCTGCCATTGAAGAAAAGAAAAACATCAACCCCGAACGGATCTTTTATGCTCATAGATTGAAGGAGGATGCCAATTGGATGCAACAGGTTTCCGAACAATTGGGTGAGCATGTCTATGTCACTATTGATTTGGATGTACTTGATCCAGCTTATATGCCTTCTACCGGTACTCCTGAACCGGATGGGCTGACTTATCGTGAAGTTATCAATCTTCTGAAAACAATTATAAAGAATCACCATATTATAGGGTTGGATGTGGTGGAACTTTGTCCACATCATGAAATCAAGGCGCCTGACTTCTTGGCTGCCAAATTAATTTATCAAATATTAAGTATGAACTTTACCAAAGACTGAGTCCGCAGGGTCCTCAATTCTGTACCCTGCATCTATAATAACTAATAATTTAAAATGTCAAAAGTTTTAATTATCGGTGCCGGTGGAGTAGGAACAGTAGTGGCACACAAAGTCGCAAACGACGATGTTTTCACAGACATCATGTTGGCAAGTCGTACAAAATCCAAATGTGACCAAATTGCGCAAGCAATCGGTGGCAATAGGATTAAAACCGCACAAGTGGATGCGGATAATGTACAGGAACTTATTCAACTGATGCAGTCCTTCCAACCGAACATTGTAATTAATGTCGCACTTCCTTATCAGGATTTGACAATTATGGATGCTTGTCTGGCATGTGGAGTTAATTATCTGGATACTGCTAACTATGAGCCGAAAGACGAAGCTCATTTCGAGTATAGTTGGCAATGGGCTTACCAAGACCGTTTCAAGGAGAAAGGCCTGATGGCTGTTCTCGGATGCGGTTTCGACCCGGGTGTATCCGCTATTTTTACCGCTTATGCAGCGAAGCATCATTTTGATGAAATCCATTATTTGGATATTGTAGATTGCAATGCCGGAAATCACGGCATGGCTTTTGCTACTAATTTTAATCCGGAAATTAACATTCGTGAAGTAACTCAAAAGGGGCGTTATTTTGAAAATGGCCAATGGGTAGAAACAGCACCTCATGCCATTCATAAGCCTTTAAATTATCCGGAAATTGGTGAAAGGGAATCTTACCTCATCTATCATGAAGAGTTGGAATCCTTGGTAAAACATTATCCTACCCTGAAGCGTGCACGCTTTTGGATGACCTTTGGTCAGGAGTATCTCACACACTTGCGTGTTATCCAAAACATCGGTATGGCATCCATCGAACCTATTATGTACAATGGTGTAGAAATTGTGCCTATCCAGTTTTTGAAAGCAGTGTTGCCAGATCCCAAATCGTTGGGAGCTAATTATCAGGGTCAGACTTCCATCGGTTGTAGAATTAGAGGTGTAAAAGATGGCAAAGAACGCACTTATTACATCTACAATAACTGCGACCATGAAGCGGCTTATCAGGAAACAGGCACACAGGCAGTAAGCTATACTACAGGTGTACCGGCTGCACTTGGTGCATCGATGATGGCACGCGGTATTTGGAAAGGTAAAGGAGTTTTCAATGTAGAGCAATTGAATCCGGATCCGTTCTTGGCCGAATTGGGAGAGTTAGGTTTACCTTGGATTGAAAAAATCGACATCGACCTAGAATTGTAATGAACAAGGATTTTATTTTGGAAGAGTGGGACTTGAAGAAAGTCCCATCCCCCTCCTTTGTACTCCATTTGGAGATGTTGGAAGAGAATCTAAAGACTATCGATAAGGTGCGAAAAGATGCTGGTGTTGAGGTGATTATGGCTTTAAAAGCTAATGCTACCTGGCCGATATTCCCATTGTTGGCAGAACATTCTGATGGCGCTACAGCCAGTTCGCTATCCGAAGCTCGTCTTATTGCAGAAGAAATGAAATGTAAGGCTCATATCTATGCTCCGGTCTATATGGAAGAAGAATTCGAAGAAATTCTTTCATACAGCAGCCATCTTACTTTTAACTCGCTTTCGCAATGGAAGAGATATGGTGAAAGAGCAATGTCTGCAGGTGTTTCATGTGGGTTGCGTATCAATCCGGAGTACTCTACCGTCGATACGGATTTATATAATCCGTGCAGCCCACAATCGCGTTTAGGAGTTAGGCGTGATGCGCTAACCGATTGGCCAACAGGAATAGAAGGTCTCCACTTTCATGCGTTGTGCGAATCCAGACCAAACGATTTGTATAATACCCTCCGAGCTGTAGAAGAGAAATTCGGACACTTCTTCAGCAGTTTGAAATGGATAAACTTAGGTGGCGGGCATTTGATTACTCATAAGGATTATGACGAGAATGTCTTGATTGAAATTCTCAAAGATTTCAAGAACAGACATCCACATTTGCGCATCATTCTTGAACCTGGTAGTGCATTTACTTGGGATACAGGAGTATTGGTTAGCCGAGTGGAAGATGTGCTTAACAACGGAGGTAGAAATGTCATGATGCTGAACGTTTCGTTTGCTTGCCATATGCCGGATTGTTTGGAAATGCCGTACAAGCCGGCAATCATTGGCATGCACGATCCTGTCGGTAAAGAAACAGCATGGTATA
>JAFYPV010000113.1 GCA_017559935.1 Bacteroides sp.
CCCCCCCCGGTAACTCCCATTGAAATAACAGGTGTTTCGCACATCTTTACCGCCTGAAAAGGCTGGGTTGCGAAGGGGATTTGTGGCACGATTTCGCTCTACGTGACGGTAATTCGAACAACTGGTCGAAAGTCGGTACGTTCTACTTGAATCTGAACAACACCGCTTCGAATGCGAACTGGAACAATGAGGCGGCTCAATCTTATCAAACCACAACGGTTGTAATGTCCCACATCTCCCTCTCCCCTTGGAGAAAATGAAGCTGATGAAAGCTCCGTTAGTAGCAAGTCGAAAGCGGATGAAGCGATAAGAGGTCTGTAAGGAGGATGGTTTAGTGAAAAGCTATAACCACCTGTTTGAACAATATTTATCCGAGGAAAACTATGAACTTGCCGTGAAGAACGCTACGGCGCACAAAGGAGGGAAGAAACGAAAATACAGAAAAGCGCAGTATTACAAAAAGCATAAGGGCGAACTGAAGGAAAGCCTGATGAATTACGCCGAGCATTTTTATAACGAAAAACATCAGCCGAAACTGATCTATGATGGCGTAAGGCGAAAGCAGAGGACAATCCTGATTCCTTCCATGCGTGAGCAAGTGGTTCACCACATGATCGTAAACGTGATGAAACCAATTATCATGAAATCCATGTATACGCACAGTTACGGATCAGTACCGAACCGGGGAGCGATTAGCGGCAGGAAAGGAAAGACACACGGCGGCAAGGATGCTGTGGAAAAGTTCATTCATGGACATCCGAAAGATTGCAAATACTGCTGCAAGATGGACATTCACAAGTTTTTTGACAGCGTTCCGCATGAAAAGCTGAAAGCTATGTTCAGACGAATCATCCATGACGAGCGATTCTTGAATATCCTGCTTACGCTTGTGGATGCTAACGAAAGCGAGTTCGGAATGCCTATAGGATTTTACACAAGCCAATGGTTTGCAAACTTCTACCTTACGGGTCTTGACCACTATATAAAGGAAGTGCTTGGAGCAAAAGGATATTTCAGGTACATGGATGATATGGTGGTGTTTGATGGGAACAAGCGGCATCTACATTGGATACGGATGGAGGTAGAACGTTATTTGAATGAAGAACTTGGCCTTGAAATGAATCCGAAGTGGCAAGTGTTTCGTTTTCACTATGTTAGAAAGGATGGGAAAGATGTTGGTCGATTTCTTGACTTTATGGGATTTCGATTCTACCGGAACAGGACAACGCTCCGAAGAACGCTGATGCTCCGAGCGGCGAGGAAAGCCAAGAAAATTGGCAGGAAGAAAATGAAGACCGTCTTTGATTGCCGACAAATGCTTTCCTATAAAGGATGGTTGACACCTTCAGATACATACAGAATGTACCTGAAACGAATCAAACCGTTCATCAGCTTTCAATATATGCAAAGACGGATTGCACTATATCAAGAGATTGAAAACAGAAGGGAGAAACAAACATGTGGTACAAGAATGAAAATGGCAGTATAACCAAACCGGAAGCAGTAGATTCAGTTTCAAGCAACGAGTTTGTGTATGTTCGTAAAAACTTTGCAGAGATTGCCGGAGCAGAAGAAGTTCCGGCGCATTGGGAATGGATGGAAACCAAGATTCCGAAGGATGCGTTTGAAATCTGGCTGAATGTGCAGGATCACAATACAGCACTTGACGATGTATATGCGGCACTTACTGAATTGGCTGAACTAATTGTAGAGGAGGAATAAAAAATGGTGAATATTTACGTTCGCAGGATCAAAGCAGGAGAAATGACGATTAACGATGTGCCTGTCAGATGGCGTGAAGCAGTTCGCAAGGCTTTGGAGGATGAGGAATGAAAACCACCGTTCAACTTGAAACGAAGGATGTCCGTGAGATCATCGCCAAGTTTCTTGGAATCAAGGTAGACGATGTGATTCCGAATCGGTATAGTTTCAGCATTGCGAATATGAATGCGGAAGAGATTGAAAAGAAAATACACGATTAAAGGAATCTTTATTACTGACCAACGAGGGTGATTTCCTTGGAGAATAGATGCGTCATCTGTGGGGAGATCATCCCCGAAGGCAGACAGGTATGTCCGAAGTGTGAGAAGGAACAGTTGCATGAGCGCAAAAAAGACGAATCAGAGTCACAACCTGTGAAGATTTCACGTTTATGTTAATGCGCCGCCTCGCCCTATGGCATACAATAAATTGAGGTGATGCCTATGATATGGGTTCTGATAGGAATAGTGCTGGTGTTGGTTGTAGGGGAAGGTTGCTATTTCCTGTCGGATAAGTTGCCGTGGAGAAGGAAAGATGATAAGGATTGACCCACGCAAGCAGTTCAGCAAAAGGCTTGCAAGGTGGACGGCGGTATTCTGGTTCGTATTTATGACTTGGCTGAGTGTGATATTCATCCTTGAGCCAGAAGCCGCTATGTACTCGGTTTATATGGGCATCATCGTAACGCTCGTGATGATTATTAACGTGGTCAGCTACACACGGAATAGCATCATGGAGAAAATGGCTTTCACTTTGTTAGATAAAACAAGAATAGAAATGAAATTGTCAGACAGGGAGGAGGATGACAAAGAGGAAGGAGATAACGGATGACTTGGAATGAATTGGTACAGAAGTTCTTGGCGATGATTGAGGTCATCAAACGCCTGAACCCGGCATACAAACAACCGGGGGACGGCTCAAACGGCACTTGCGATTGCATTGGTTTGATTATCGGTGCGCTGAAGCGGATGGGTATCAAGTGGAATGGCATCCACGGCTCGAACTATGCGGCGAGGTATCAGACTGTCGGACTAAAATACATCGAGAAAGAGTCGGAACTGCAACTTGGAAATTATGTTTATAAGGCTTGCGACAAAAGCAACAAGGGCAAAAAACCATGCAACAGAGGGACTTTTAATCACGCATGGACATTAAACAAATATCCAAGATACCTAAAGGGCGGCGCAATGTATAACGGTGACCTTTTGGATTATTACCACGTGGGTGTTGTTACACAGCTTAATCCGCTCAGAATCACGCATATGACCTCGCCTCGCATAAAGGTTGATACTGACCTTGGTAATTGGAATTATACAGGTAAAGTCAAGCCGTTGGTTGAAGCTGACAAAACTCCTGTTGCGAC
>JAFYPV010000011.1 GCA_017559935.1 Bacteroides sp.
CTTCTTGATGGCAGTAGCCAATGCGTATGAAGTAGCCAAGGTATCTGCACCGGCAAATGCACGGTCGGTCAACAAATAGCCATTGTCTGCACCTCTATAAAGTCCTTCGCGAATAATCTCGGCAGCACGTCCCGGTCCCATAGTGAGGATAGTCACTGTTGAGCCTGGATGAGTGTCTTTCAGTCTGAGTGCCTGTTCCAAGGCATTCAAATCTTCCGGGTTGAAGATAGCCGGAAGCGCCGCACGGTTGATAGTACCGTCAGCGTTCATGGCGTCCTTGCCCACATTGCGTGTGTCGGGCACTTGCTTCGCCAATACTACAATTTTCAAACTCATAATATTATATTTTGGTTTTAGTTATTTTCAGTTCTAAGTAGGCAAAATTAATTAAACAATTCGATAGGCAAAAGGTTTAGTGAAGAAAAATACACAAAATTAAGTTATTTGAGCAATAAATTAGTTTTTTAAGATATTCTTCTTTCAGTTATTTCCCTTTATAAAATTACTAATGCTATCAGATCTGCTCAGATATTTGTTTTGATTAGCATCTATATTCTAATTATCATTGTTGATTAACTAAATATCAGTGGTAATTAGAAAAACTGCATCGGTGAATGATGATACACCGATGGTGATTTGTGAATAGGTGTTTTTCTTTATATCTTTGTGTCTAGTGAAAAACTAGTTTCAATCTAATACATCTCACATTTATGGCTAAATATATCAAGCAGGAAATGAATGACCTTAGTGGAAAGGGTGAGGAAAAAGTTTATTATCGACTTCAAACTGAGCGAAATATCAGTTTCAGCGAATTTACCCAACAAATAGAGCAACATCATGGAATCATGCACAGAGGATTGGTGAAGAACGTCATGACACACGTCGTAGATGCCATGGCGGAGTTGTTGGGTAATGGTTATTCGGTGACTATCGATGGGTTGGGAACGTTCAAGGCTACCATCGGTTTGGAAAAAGATAAGGTGATGGATACTTTCGATGGTGAAGATACCAAACGTAATGCCCGAAGTCTTCGCTTGACAGGGATTAATTATCGTGCTGATAAGGAGTTGGTCAAGAAATCCAATTGCTATTGTAGGTTGGAACGTGCCGGAGAAGCACGTCTGCATCATTCTCCATACTCCAAAGAAGAACGTCTGAAACTAGCTCAGCAATACTTAGAAAAACATGGGGCAATGCGTGTCATTCAATATATGGAATTGACAGGACTTTCTCGGACCAAAGCCACATTGGAATTGAAAGAGTTCCGTCAAGATGTATCTACCGGTATTACCTTCTTGGGGAGGGGGAGCGCTAAGGTGTATGTAAAAGTTTCGGTAGAAAAGTAATTCAGACAGAAACTGCATTGTAACCCATTGGCACACACAAAGAATTCATCCCGATTATTTTTCAAGGTTTCAGTTACGAATGTATCTTTTTTAAGGGAAACTTAGTATCTTTGAACGTTTAAAAGAAAAAACAATGGAAACAATTAATCATGAACTGATGCTTTGGTTGCAACAAATGGGGGCGGCCGAAGGATTTGCAAAATGGATTATCCGCATAGGAGTGTTACTAGCCATTTTGTTAATCATATATGTGTTCGACAGAATTTGTAGAAAAACAATTATACCGCTGGTGCGGAAACTGACATCTAAAACGCAAAGTACTTGGGACGATTATTTGCTCAGTGAAAAGGTCTTGGATAATGTATGCCATCTCATACCACCAGTAGTGTTCTATGCCTTGATACCTTTGGCTTTTTCTGCCGACTCAAATCTACTTGCCTTGTTGTTGAAGGTGTGTCACATTTATATTGTGATAATAGCGATGAAGTTGGTTTGTGCAGTCATCACTTCGTTATATACCATTTCGAGTGAGCATGAGAAATTGAAGAACCATTCACTCAAAGGTTTCTATCAGATGCTGAAGTTGGTGGTGGTTTGTGTCGGTTCAATTGTGATAATAAGTGAGTTGATTGGTAAGAATCCGATAGCTATTTTGACGGGTTTGGGAGCTGGTGCTGCTATCCTGATGCTCGTTTTCCAAGACACAATTAAAGGTTTGGTAGCGGGTGTACAACTTACGGTTAATGATATGCTTCGTCCTGGTGACTGGATTACTATGCCGAAATATGGAGCCGATGGAGATGTGATTGAAGTGACATTAACCACTGTTAAGGTGCGTAATTGGGACAAAACGATTACCACCGTTCCTCCCTATGCACTAGTGAATGATTCTTTCCAAAATTGGCGAGGCATGTTCGATATTGGTGGTCGACGTGTGAAACGTTCTATTAATATCGATATGCATACGGTTCGCTTCTGTACAGATGAAGAGTTGGCTAATTTTAAGCAACAGCCATGGATGGAAGGTTTTGAGGAGACTGGTAAGGAGGAAGTAAATCTTTACATTTTCCGCCATTATGTAGAGTATTATTTGCGTCATCATCCTAAGGTACATCAGGAATTGATAATGACCGTACGCCAGTTACAGCCAACTGCGCAGGGAATGCCGATTGAACTTTATTTCTTCTCGGCCAATACGGCTTGGCTTCGATATGAACATTTGCAAGCTGAAGTTTTTGATCACGTGTTGGCTATGCTTCATCGATTTGATTTGAAGGTATTTCAAAGTCCTACAGGAATGGATTTGCAAAGCATTAAGTAATATTGATTAAACTTGTAATTTAATAATTGTATTTAAAATCTATTATTATGAAAATGAACAAAACTTTATTCGTTGTGTTGCTGTTAAGCAGCTCTTTATTGTGCTCGTCTTGTATTGGTTCTTTTAAACTTTGGAATGGTTTGAAAGAGTGGAATGAAGGTCTTGGTGATAAGTATGTTAATGAATTGGTGTTTATTGCCTTGAATATTGTTCCAGTGTATGGCGTTGCTTTTTTTGCTGATATGGTAGTACTCAATGCTGTTGAATTTTGGACAGGAATGAATCCAATCGCTTCTAATAAAACAAAGGAAGTGCAAGGTGAATATGGAAACTATTTGGTTGCAACAACTGAAAATGGCTATACGATAACTAATAAGGAAGCTAATCAATCATTGGATTTGGTATATAATCAAGAAGAAAAGTCTTGGAATGCCGTAACAGAAAGTGAAAGTTTTGAGTTGGTTAAAATGAATGATGATGGAACAGCTACCATTAACATGCAGGATGGTACATCCATGACCGTAGTTCCTGATAGTGAAGGTGTGGCTAGTGTACGGGCTGCTTATATGGGAGTATCATTCGCTTCTAGATAAATACTCTAAAACTAAAATAGTTTAAGCAAGAACCAAACGTATTCTTGTCTGTTATTACTTAGCATTAAAAGTAATATACCATGACAAGAATACGTTTGGTTTTTTATATGCTTCTATGTTTGCCTTTGGCGATGAATGCCCAGCAAGCAGGGAAGTATTTGGAGCGTCCGCTGCCCGACGGATGGCAAGAGAAAGATACGCTCTTTCAACAAGTGTTGCCGGTGGATGACCAATGGTGGAAGGTGTTCGAGGATGCTACGCTTGATTCGCTCATCAATTTGGCGATGGAACAAAACCCTTCGGTGTTTATGGCAATAAGCCGAATGGATCAAGCGAAAGCGCAATGGCGCATTGCTCAAAGTGATTTCTATCCTTCATTGACATTCGATGGGGGATGGAATCGCCAACAGACGAGTGGCAACTTGGGCACTCCTCAATCTTGGAGCGGATATTACAATGCTGCCATCAAGATGAGTTGGCAACTTGATGTGTTCGGAGTGATTCGTCAGAAGGCGAAGGCGCAGAAGGAGCTCTATGCGGCCAGCAAGGAGGAATACAATGCCACGATGGTAAGTCTATGTGCCGAGGTGGCATCGGCTTACTTCAACCTACGCGAGATGCAGCAGGAAGTGGATGTGTTGAAGCGAAATGCGGCATCGCAGGAAGCGGTGGTGGCCATTACGGAAACCCGATACAAGACGGGCTTGGTTTCCAAACTCGATGTGGCTCAAGCGAAGTCGGTTTATTATAGCACTTTGGCTTCTATCCCTGCAACCGAGGCGAGTGTCATTCAATATCTGAATACATTGGCAGTTCTCTTGGGGCTTTATCCACAAGATGTGACAGATGCGTTGAGCATTGCCCGATCGTTGCCTGACTATGTGGAGCCGGTGGGAGTAGGTGTGCCTGGCGAATTGTTGCTTCGTCGTCCCGATGTGAGGGCGGCTGAAAGGCAAGTCAATGCCCAGGCAGCTTTGTTGGGTGCATCGAAGCTCGATTGGTTGCCGGAGTTTTTCTTGAACGGTTCATTTGGTTATACATCGAATAATCTTGGGGATATGGGTAAGAAGGGAAGCATGACTTGGAGCATTGCTCCTTCGATGACGTGGACGCTCTTCAATGGAGGGCAGCGATTGAATGAAGACCGCTTGCAACGGGCACAATTGGATGAAAGCATCAATAGCTTTAACAATACGGTGCTTACGGCCGTACAAGAAGTGGATAATGCCATGAGTGCTTACAAGAATTCCATCAAGCAGATTGTGGCATGTCGCGAAATGCTCTATCAAGGAAAGGAAGCTTTCGACCTTTCGCTCGACCTCTATAAACAAGGATTGACTCCCTTTCAGAATGTGCTCGATGCCCAACGCTCTTTGTTGACTTACGAGAATACGTTGGTGAAAGCGAAAGGCTATTCCCTTGTTTGCTTGGTGCAGATGTATCAGGCATTGGGAGGCGGATGGTAACCATAAAATAACTAAACGAATATGAAAACAAATATATACCTCATCGCCCTATCCGGAATCCTATTGTCCGGATGTGGCAAGAAAGAAACTTCGGCAAGGATGGAAGCCCTTCCGGTGGAAGTGGCGAAACCTGTCGTGAAGAATGTGACACTCACGCGTGATTATCCTGGTTATCTTACCGCCGAGACAAGTGTGGATATCGTGGGACGTGTAAACGGAACATTGCTCTCCAAACTTTATCCCTCGGGACAGCGAGTGAAGAAGGGGCAGACTTTGTTCGTGGTAGATCCTACTTTGTATCAGAATGCCGTGAAGCAGGCCGAAGCGACTCTTAAGACAGCTAAGGCCAATCTGGACTATGCCCGAAGCAATTATGAACGTATGAAGGAGGCAATCAAGAGCGATGCGGTGAGTCGTATCCAATTGGTGCAGGCCGAAAGCAATGTGCAGATTTACGAAGCAGCAGTAAGCAATGCCGAGGCCGAATTGAAGACAGCCCGCCTCAATTTGAGTTATTGTTACATCAAGTCTCCGATTGATGGAATTGCCGATTTGGCCGAATATTCGGATGGGGCTTACATCAGCGGAGAAGGGAATCCGGTGAAGATGACAACCGTTTATCAGGACAACAAGCTTTATTCGTATTTCGACATTTCGGATAACCAATATTTGACTTTTGAATTGTTGAGGGCAGCGGATACGAAGATTCCTGAAGCAGACCATTCGGTTACACTTCGGGTAGGTGCGGATGGCTCGAAGACATGGCAGGGAAAACTGAATTATCTTTCGCCGAGTTTCAGCCTTTCTACGGGAACGATGCGCTTGCGTGCCGAGTTGGAGAATCCGGATGGCGTGTTGAAGCCCGGCTTGTATGTCAGTGTTACTTTGCCATACGCTACGGCAGAGAAAGCCATTCTGGTGGACAATGCTTCGATAGGAACCGACCAATTGGGAAAGTTTCTGTATGTGGTAAACGACAGCAATGTGGTGAATACGCGTCACATCGAACTGGGTCAGTTGGTGGATGACGGAATGCGTATTGTTACATCCGGTCTTTCGCCGGATGAGCGTTATGTGACCAAGGCGCTGATGAAAGTCCGCCAAGGCATGAAGATTCAACCGATACAAAAATAAGAGCTTATGTTTTCCAAATTCTTTATCGAACGTCCCATCTTTGCTACGGTGATTGCTTTGCTCATTGTCGTGGCAGGGTTGGTGACTCTCAATAAGCTTCCGGTGGCCCAATATCCGGAAATCACTCCCCCCACCGTGCAGGTGAATGCGGTCTATCCGGGAGCGAATGCCGAAACGGTGGCGCAGACCGTGGGCATCCCCATCGAACAACAGGTGAATGGGGTAGAAGGGATGATGTACATGAGTTCCACTTCATCGGCATCGGGCATGTATGCCTTGACGGTGACTTTCGAGGTGGGAACGGATATAGACATGGCTACGGTCATGGTGCAGAATCGCGTGAGTGTGGCTATGAATTCTTTGCCCGAAGCGGTGAAGCAACAGGGTGTGACGGTGCAGAAGAAATCATCGAACATTGTCATGATGCTCACCTTATTGGGCGATAGCATTTACGATGGCCTTTATTTGGCCAACTATGCCAATTTGAACTTGGTTGACCAGCTTACCCGTGTGCCGGGAGTGGGAGCGGTGAACGTGATGGGAGCAGGCGACTATTCCATGCGTATCTGGCTCGATCCGGAGGCTATGCGAATCCGTAACCTCAGCGCACAGCAGGTGTTCTCTGCCATCCAGTCGCAAAACATGGAAGTGTCTGCCGGAAACGTAGGCCAGCCTTTTGGAAGGACGGGAAACAATGCTTTTCAATATACCTTGAATGTAAAAGGCCGATTGGCCACACCCGATGAGTTCGGCGAAATCATTCTTCGGGTGGAGGATGGCGGGCGGATTCTCCGATTGAAGGATGTGGCACGCATCGAGTTGGGAAGCAAGAAATACAATGTCGTTTCGCGTTTGGAAGGACAGCCTACGGCGGGCATTGCGGTCTATCAGCTTCCGGGCTCCAACTCTCTTGATGTGGCAAAAGGAGTGAAAGCACGCATGGCCGAATTGGCTGAGGCTTTTCCGCAAGGCATCCGTTATCAGGTTACATTGGACACAACGGATGTGGTGCATGATTCCATCAACGAAGTAATGAAGACCTTTGTCGAAGCAACCATATTGGTGGTCTTGGTGATGTTCTTCTTCCTGCAAAGTTGGCGGGCGGTGTTGATTCCTTGTATCACTATTCCGGTGTCACTCATCGGCACATTGGCGGTGATGTCGCTTTTGGGATTCTCCATCAATACGCTGACCTTGTTCGGCTTGATTCTGGCGATTGCCATTGTGGTGGACGATGCCATTGTGGTCGTGGAAAATGTCACCCGATTGATTGACGAGGCAGAGGCGAAAGGCGAGATGTGGAACATGCGACAGATAACCGAAAAGGCGATGAGTGAAATCACCGGTCCGATTGTGGGCGTGGTGTTGGTCTTGTTGGCCGTGTTCATTCCTACGACGTTGATTAGTGGCATTTCGGGGCAATTATACAAGCAGTTTGCCTTGACCATCGCGGCTTCTACGGTGTTGAGCGGGTTGAATTCATTGACGCTCTCGCCAGCGCTTTGTGCGATTTTGTTGAAGCCGACACCTAAGCAAAAATCCAAGCTGTTCCTGGCATTCGACCGATTTAACGACTGGATGCAACGCACCTATAACCGTTCCGTGAAATGGTTATTGGCCAAGCCGGTTGTGGCTATCAGCTCGTTTGTTGTGCTTTCGGCTATAGCCTTGTTGCTTTTCGTGAAATGGCCCAGCACGTTCATGCCCGAAGAAGACGATGGCTATTTCATTGTGTCCGTACAACTTCCGGCTGCTTCTTCCTTGGAACGCACCGAGGCGGTGGGCAAGCAGATAGATGGCATCTTGAAGCAATATCCCGAAATCAAGACTTTCTTGGGCGTGAATGGCTTCAGCGTGATGGGTGGAGGCGAGCTTCCCAATGCAGCCACTTATTTTGTGGTGTTGAAAGATTGGAAAGAACGCTCGGGCAAGGAACATGCTGCCCAAGCGGTGGTAGACCGATTCAACAGGCAGGCATACGGTGTGATACAAGAGGCGCAAGTGTTCGGCATCATTCCTCCGGTGATACCCGGCATGGGCAACACGGGCGGGCTCCAATTCGAGCTTGAAGACCGCCAATCCTTGGGGTCCGAAGAGTTGCAGAAAGCGGTCAACACCTTGTTGGCTGAGTATCGCACCGAGCCTTCCATTGCTTTGCTCAGCAGCATGTATCAGGCCAATGTTCCGCAATATTATCTGAACATCAACCGCGATAAGGTGCAGCTTATGGACTTGGATTTGGGACAGGTTTTCTCTTCCTTGGGATATTACTTGGGACAAGCCTATGTGAACGACTTTGTAGAGTTCGGACGCATCTATCAGGTGAAGTTGGGAGCCGGCGAGGAAGCGCAGAAATACATCGACGATGTGCTGAAACTGAGTGTGGAAAATTCGCAAGGCGATATGGTGCCTTTCCATAGCTTCATGCAGGTGGAACAAGTTCTTGGCATGGACCAGGTGAGCCGATATAACATGTATCAGGCAGCTTCCGTCACCGCCAATGTGGCGCCGGGCAAGAGTTCGGGACAAACCATCGAAGCGGTGGGCAGCTTGGTCAGAAACCAGTTGGGCAATGAGTTCGGCTACGAATGGACATCCGTGGCCTATCAGGAAACACAGGCGAGCGGGTCTACGGCTATCATCCTCGTGATGGCTTTGTTGGTGGCTTACTTGGTCTTGGCAGCCCAATACGAGAGCTGGACAAGTCCGGTGGCAGCCGTGATGGGTTTGCCGATAGCCATCCTCGGGGCGATGTTGGGTTGTTGGATCATGGGCGAGCCGGTGAGCATTTACACCCAAATCGGCATCGTGTTGTTGATAGCCTTGTCGGCCAAGAACGGCATATTGATTGTGGAGTTTGCCCGAGATTATCGCAAGGCCGGAAACTCCATCCGTGAGGCAGCTTTCGAAGCCGGTCATGTCCGTCTGCGTCCTATCCTGATGACCTCGTTCACCTTCGTGCTTGGGGTGATGCCGTTGCTTTTTGCGACGGGAGCCGGAGCGGGAAGCCGTGTGGCATTAGGGGCAGCCGTGGTGTTCGGCATGTTGGTCAATACGGTGATTGCTACGCTTTATATCCCGAATTGGTATGAGGTGATGCAGACCATTGAAGAACGATGGTTTGTACGAAAAAAATGATTGTCATTCGGAACGAAGCAATATGAAATGAAAAATCTCGAATACATCTGTGTGGGTGTATTCGAGATTTCTTATTGTTGTATGCTCCTCTGAAATGAGAGGGGAATGTTATGAATGCAATTCCAAAATGAATCGGGTGCCTTTCTTGTATTCTTCATCCAAACGGAGAGTGCCGTTCAACTTGTAGGCGATAAGGCTGCAAGTTGGCAGACCAAGACCATCTCCTTGAGTCAAATCTTGTATTTCAGCGAAAGGCTTGAACAAGTTGGTGCGTTTTTCCTCAGGGATACCTATACCTGTATCAGTTACGATAAATTGTCCTGAATGTGCGCTTCGTTTCTTGAATTCAAGCGTAATCTTACCTGTTTCTGTATGCATAGCGGCATTACCCAACAAATAGAGCAGAATGTTTTCCAAAGCTTCAGCATTGGTACGTACATTTACACGAGGGACGTTTAGTGTAGCGACTACTTCCGGACGGAAAGCTTCTTTTGCTTTGTTCATGATATTTTCGCAAAGGGAGCTGATGTTCATATCCTTCATCTCATAGTGCTCTTCACGGGTACCTTCCAATTCCATATAAGATTGGATATGCATCATTAGATCTTTAAGTGCCTGTACATGTTTCTTTACGTTTCCTGCTTCGATGGCATCTAGTGAAGGAGTTATCTGTTCACTAATGTTGTTGATGAATTTGCTTTTCAATTCATTGTTATCGTTGGCGATAGAGAGGCTTTTCTTTAGTTTCTTGATTTGGCTGATGTTTTTCATCATAACGCCGATGAAGAAAAGCAGACCGCCTGCTAAAGCTGCAACAAGAATGAAAAGGAAGACGATGACTCCTTTTTGCGTGTCAATCTTGTCTTGTTTTTGGAGAAGAGTATTTTGCGAAGCTGTATATTCATCTTGTAATGATTTTAATTCCTGAGCGGCTTTTACTGCTTTGATGGAATCTTGCCAATTAGTATAAAGACGTTCGAGGGCACGGGTTAATGATGCGTTCTTGTTTTCCTTAGCTTGTGCCAACATTTCCTGAAAACATTGGTTTGTACCTTGCTCGTCTTTTCCTGTAGAACGCTTCTGGACTAATTCCTTATAGCATTGTAAACTCTTGTCGTTCATGCCAAACTTTTGGAAATAACCAGCCTTGGTCATCAGCAAGTCTTCGCTGAGGGCATCTTGTTTGGCTTTTTCAGCAAGATCTTCCAACTTTTCTATTTGTAGTTTACTTTGTTCAGCATTGTTTAGGCGTATATACATGCGTAAACGTTCCTTACTAACCAAATAGTGTAGTTCGGGAGCAGCTTTTCGGGTCTTTTGTTCTTCTACAGCAATGAGTCCATCCAATGTACGGCAAGTAGCGAATGCTTCTTTCCATTCTCGGTTTTCGGTTTGTTGGATGCTGGTTTTGATACCATCCTCTACTGTTTTCTTTAAATTAGAGTCTTGTGCTTGTGCAGCCATTAAACTGCAAGCAAATGTTAGTATAATTAATATTTTTTTCATCTTTCTGTCAATTTGAAACGCAAAATAAAGAAATTTATAGTTATCTCCCAAGAAAAAACGTTTAACTTTGTTGCATTAATAACGTAAAGATATGGAAATTGGTTTAACTTATACTTCGACTTTAGTGGTCTCAACCGATCACGTAGCTGCCGTAATGGGTAGCGGTGACTTACATGTATTTGCCACTCCAGCCATGGTGGCATTGATGGAAAATGCGGCGATGTTGGCCGTAACTCCTTATTTGCCAGAAGGCTCCACAACGGTGGGAGCAATGATGAATACTTCGCATGTCAAGCCATCTCCGGTGGGCGATACGGTAAAGACTACGGCAATATTAACTGAAGTGGAAGGTCGTAAACTGACATTCTCAGTGAAAGCAGAAGACAGTAAAGGTATCATAGGCGAGGCTGTACATGTACGCTATATCGTAGACCGTGAGAAGTTTATGAGCAAATTGTAAAAGGATAGCTGCCATGAAAAAATACTTAAAGTTGATAACCTTAGGTATGGTATGCGCTATGGTCACCCCATTGAGTGCACAAATCACTTTGGTAAAGAAGCAGAAGCCGATGGCTCGCATCTGTGTGGTGGGCGACAAGGAGCCTGAAAAGCAAGCTGCCGCTTTATTGCAAGATTTTGTCCAACGCATCAGTAAAGCTAAGCTTCCCATTGTGGATGGTGTATCAGAATTCCGTAAGGGAGACATTGTGGTTGGTGAACCGGATGCAAAAGTTGGCGAAGATGGTTTCAGCTTAACTTCAGCGGATAACCGCTTGTATATTCGTACGGGAGGGGATAAAGGAAGTATTTATGGTGTAGTGAACTTGTTGGAAAAATATTTAGGTGTTTCTTATTGGGCTAAGGATGCTTATACGCTGACACCGATGGAGAACATCGAACTTCCGGTTTTGTCACATCAAGAGACACCTGCTTTCCGTTTCCGAAGAACTGTCAGCTATGGCAATGAGGATCCGATTTATCGTATGTGGTTTCGTCTGGAGGAACCTCGTGAAATGTTCGTGGGTAACATATGGGTGCATACGTTTAATCGTATTCTTCCTTCTGATGTTTATGGAAAGGAACATCCCGAATATTATTCGTTTATCAATGGAGAACATCGACCTGGGCATAATAGTCAATGGTGTCTGACTAATCCGGCAGTTTTTGATGCGGCTGTGGCAAGTTTAGATTCTATTTTTAAGGCACATCCCGATTTGAAGATGATTTCGGTCAGTCAGAATGATGGAAACGATACTCATTGTACTTGTCCGGCGTGTAAAGCTGTGGATGAGTATGAGGGTTCTCCATCAGGTAACTTGATTCGTTTCTTAAACAAACTGGCAGAACGCTTTCCGGATAAGGAGTTTTCTACACTCGCTTATCAGTACTCCATGCAACCCCCTAAACATACAAGGCCGCATCCGCGTGTAAACATTATGCTTTGTGACATTGACTGCAAGCGCGAAGTTCCTTTGACTGATAATGAATCGGGTCGAGAATTTTTGAAGGCTCTGGAAGGTTGGTCGGCTATATCAAATAATATCTTTGTATGGGATTATGGAATCAATTTTGATAATATCGTGTCTCCGTTCCCGAATTTTCATATTTTGCAAAAGAATATCCAACTCTTTAAGAAAAACCATGTAACGATGCATTACTCGCAGGTTAATGGTATTCGAGGAGGGGATTTTACGGAAATGCGTGCCTATATTATAGGAAAACTAATTTGGGATCCGGATCTAGATGTTGATTCGTTGATGCATACGTTCATGAATGGGTATTATGGTGCTGCAGCTCCTTATTTATGTCAATATCATAAGATTATGCAAGGTGCCTTGCTGGCGAGTGGACAGCCGTTATGGATTTATGATTCACCCAATTCGCATAAGAAAGGAATGCTGAACAAACATTTAATGAAGGTCTATGATGAACTTTTTGACAAAGCAGAGCAAGCGGTAGTTGCAGATTCGGTTTTGTTAGATCGTGTGCGTTTGTCACGTCTTTCGTTGCAGTATGCGCAATTGGAAATTGCACGTACAGAAGCAGATTCAGATAAGCAGAAAAGTAGTGAACTGTTGGCTTTATTTGAAGAGCGAACAAAGGAAATGGGAGTGAAATCCTTGAATGAACGGAACAATACTCCAAAAGAATATTGTGAATTGTATCGAAAGCGTTTCTTGCCTCAAAATAATAAAAGCAAGGCATTAGGTGCCAAAGTAGAATGGCTTCAAGAACCGAATCTGCAATATCGGTTGATGGCTAATCAAGCTTTGACCGATGGACTTTATGGTGGTACTACCTATGTGGAAAGCTGGGTAGGTTGGAAAGGTTGTGATGCTGAGTTCATTCTCGATTTGGGAGAGGAGAAAGAATTTACCCGTATAGAAACAGACTTTTTACATCAGTTGGGCGCATGGGTATTGTTGCCAAAAAGTGTAACCTATTCCGTGTCTTCAGACAAGGAAAACTTTGTTTTGTTTGGTGATACATTCAATTTTTCGGAAGATAAGGATGCACAAGTAAAGTTTGTTATCGGTCAAACAGAAGTGTCTACTCCGGTAAAAGCTAGATATATTAAAGTGTTGGTCAAGACATTAGGATTGTGTCCGTCCTGGCATTACGGGGTCGGAAATCCGGCTTGGTTTTTTATGGATGAAGTGGCGGTTTATTAATCCGCCATTTCATGGATATATTCATATAGTTTCTTATAGAACGGATGCTTCGTCAGTGTGGAAGCATCTCCCAAAATAATCAATTTCATTCGGGCGCGTGTAATGGCAACATTCATGCGCCTTAAATCATTTAGGAAACCGATTTGACCGTCTTCGTTGGCGCGTACTAAACTGATCAAAATCACATCGCGTTCCTGACCTTGAAAACCATCGACGGTGTTAATCGTGATGAATGATCGGAAAGGTTTGAAGAATGCATCTTTCTTAATCAATTGACGGAGATATTGGACTTGAGCCTTATAAGGGGAAATCAAACCGAAATCAATACGTTCTTCTAACAAGCGTTCCTTGCCTATCTTGTTAATGTATTTCTTCAACTCCTCAATACTCAGATGAGCTTCTTGTTTGTTGATACGTCCGAAACTTTCGCCCACAAACTCCTCGTTACAGTCCATACCTTCCGTGTTTACCCATACAATGGGTGTATCGAAATCCAAAATGCTACGATATTTCACCTCGGGAGCCGATGTCAAGGCTCCCTGATAGAACCAATCTGATGAGAACTTCATGATCTCATCGTTCATGCGATATTGGATTTTCAGTAACGATACGGATTCGGGTTTGTTGCGGACTATCTTCTGCATCAACGTTTCATCCAAACCGCCGCGCATAGCTTCTATGCACTTGATGGTAGGGGGAAGTTGGCAATGGTCACCTGCCAATACCACGCGGTCTGCTTTGCGGATGGCAATCCAGCAAGTGGCTTCCAATGCCTGAGCAGCCTCATCGATGAACAATGTTCCGAATTTCATACCCATTAATACGCGGTTGGCTGAACTCACTAGTGTGCATGCAATTACTCTCGCTTCGCTGAATAAAGATTCATTGATGCGGATTTCCAACTCGGTTGCTCTGTCTTTTAGTGAATTGATTTTCTGACGGATGTTTTCACGGTTTGCTCCTTTTCGGTTTTGCGAATGGAGCTCGCGGATGGCCTTGCGGATGCTCCACAATTGTGGATAATCAGGATGACTTTCAAAACGTCTTTCATAAGTAAAAGAAAGCATTTTGTCGTTTACTCGGGTTGGATTCCCTATTCGGAGAACGGGTACACCTCTATCTACGAGTTTCTCACTGATCCAGTCCACAGCCATATTGCTCTGTGCGCATACCAACACTTGGTTTTCCCGATGAAGTGTTTCGTAAATGGCTTCCACGAGTGTCGTAGTTTTTCCCGTCCCCGGAGGACCATGTACGATAGCTACATCTTTAGCATGCATCACCTTGTTTACGGCTTCTTCTTGAGTGGAGTTCAACCAAGGGAAACGGGTTGGGGCGAAACTGAAAGTAGATGTTCTTTGTGTGCCGTGGAAAATTTCGCGGAGTTCTGCCAATCGGCTATTCTTCGCTTTGATCACTTGGTTTAGGGATTCGAACATCAACTTGTAGCTGGTTTCATCGAAATAAAGCTGTACCCCTAGTCGGTCGGCATTTTGAATGTCCATCAGAGAGGAAGCTCCTGGGAGAATTACTACCATACGGTCTTCGTCTACATAATTGACTGTGGCAGTATAATTGAAGTAATGCAATCGTTCGGATGCGTCTTGAGTAAAGAAACAGACTGGTTTGCCAAATTCAAATACATGCTCGATTTCCTTGTCTTCGCGACGTTCTACTTCCACTACCAGTTGGTTGAGGGAATTGTAATAGCTTCTCCCTACAGAAAGAGGATACCAACACATACCTCGTTTGATTTTTCGTCCGATGCCCATGGCCTCGGTCTGTTGTTTGAAGGTTTCCTTTTCGTATTCGTACTCCATGCGAAGTAACAACTCTTGACGTTGCAATTGTGAAATGGCGGATGAGGTATGTATGGAACTTTTATTCACTTTTTCTCTGTTTTATTGTCCCACAAAGGTACAATAAAAACCGACTTTTTTGCTTTATAACAAAAGAATATCTTTAGGTTTGTCTTACTTTTGCATTCATTGGAAATAAAATCATAATACTATGTCAAATTTAAAATTCTCATCGGCATCCTATGCCGATACTAAGCCGCATTATCATATTTTGGATGGACTCCGTGGGGCTGCTGCCTTGATGGTGGTATGGTATCATGTGTTCGAAGGTTTTGCTTTTGCCGAAGGCTCAGCCATTGATGTGTTCAATCATGGTTACTTGGCGGTTGACTTCTTTTTTATGCTTTCGGGTTTTGTCATCAGTTATGCATATGATGACCGTTGGAACAAAATGTCGTTGGGCGATTTCTTCAAGCGTCGTTTGGTGCGTTTGCATCCCATGATTGTGATGGGGGCTATAATTGGTCTCACTACATTCCTGCTTCAAGGCGGAGTGAAATGGGACGGATCGGTTACTCCGATGTCAGGTGTTGTCGTGGCATTTTTGCTTACCTGTTGTTTTATTCCAGCTTGGCCGGGTGCTATGCATGAGGTACGTGGTAATGGAGAAATGTTTCCGTTGAATGGACCAGCATGGTCATTGTTCTTTGAGTACATCGGTAATATTTGTTATGCATTGTTTATCCGTCGCTTGTCTACGAAAGCCTTGTCATGGTTAGTTGCTTTCTTAGGGGTGATTTACATTTGGTTTGCTGTTACCAATGTGTCTGGTTACGAAATGATTGGAGTGGGTTGGACCATTGATACCGTTAATTTCTTTGGTGGCTTCCTACGCATGATGTTCCCATTCTCGCTCGGTATGTTGTTGGCTCGTAATTTCAAGCCGATGAAGGTGCGTGGTATTTTCTGGATTGCAATCGTAGCGTTGTTTGGCTTGTTCTCGGTTCCTTTCTTCCCTAGTACCGAAAGTGTATGTGTGAATGGTATCTATGAAATGTTCTGCATCATGGTGGCTTTCCCTCTTTTGGTATGGTTGGGTGCATCGGGTGTTACTTCGGACAAAACATCGACAGGTGTGTGTAAATTTTTGGGAGATATATCCTATCCGCTCTATATTGTCCATTATCCGGTAATGTACTTGTTCTATGCATGGCTTATCAAGAACCAGCTTTATGCATTGGGTGAAACTTGGCAAGTGGTAGCTTGCGTATATACACTGAATGTTGTTTTGGCATTCGCAGCCTTGAAGTTATATGATGAACCTGTTCGCAAATGGCTTACATCCAAGCTAAAAATAGGGATGAAGAAATAAGTGATAAAAAAGGAATGACGATGTTGTCATTCCTTTTTTTTTGTTATCTTTGTTCGTGTAAGAAAATTCGGTCACTATGAAAAAACAAGCTGATTATATCAAACGCATCGTAATAAAGGGACTTTGGGGACGTAAGAATATCTGTTGGGAATTACAACCCGATGTGAATATTCTGAGTGGCGTAAATGGAGGAGGGAAAAGTACTATTTTGAATAAGTCGGTAAATACCCTTGATATGCTCGAAGGTGGTTCGTTGGCAAATGATAGTGGTTTGAATGTACATTTCGATTTCTTTCCAGAAGATGCTAATTTTATCCATTATGATGTAATCCGTAGTTTTGATCGTCCACTTCTTCATGGTGACTTGTTGGAGAAAATGGCGGACAAGAATGTGAAGTCCGAACTTGATTGGCAACTTTATCAGCTTCAACGTCGATATTTGGATTATCAAGTGAATATCGGAAATCGTATCATTGAATGTCTTACTTCCGGACATCCGGAGCAAGCTGCATCCATGGCTGCTCCCAAAACCAAATTTCAGGATTTGGTGGATGAACTTTTTGGAGAAACTGGTAAGACCATCATACGTAAGAGTAATGAAATTTTATTTGAACAAGATGGGGATACGCTTTATCCGTATCAGTTGTCATCGGGAGAGAAGCAGCTCTTGGTTATCTTGCTGACAGTATTGGTACAGGATTATCGTCGGGGAGTACTTTTTATGGATGAGCCTGAAGTTTCGCTTCATGTAGAATGGCAACAACGTTTAATCGCTTTGATTCGTGAACTCAACCCGAATGTACAAATTGTTCTGACTACTCATTCACCGGCAATGATCATGAATGGTTGGATGGATGCAGTGACCGAAATAAGTGATATTACCGAATAAATGGAAGAGTGATGGGAAAGCGTTTGTCGGATAATCTTTCATCTTTGTACATTGGTGCAGCGAATCGTTTAAAACCGAAGAATGCTCGGCGTAGAATTGTTGCGTATGTAGAAAGCTACGATGACGTGTCGTTCTGGCATTCAGTTTTTGCGGATTTTGAGGATGAAACGTGTTATTTCGAGGTGATGCTTCCTTCCAATAAATCACTATGCAAAGGAAAGAAATCGGTCTTGATGAATCAGTTAGGTTCCCGCTTGGGACAAAATATGGTGGCTTGTGTCGATAGCGATTATGATTATCTGTTGCAGGGAGTGACTTCCACATCCCGGCAAATTAATAATAGCCGGTATGTATTCCAGACTTATGCGTATGCCATTGAGAACTATCAATGCTATGCTGAAAGTTTACATGAGGCATGTGTGGCAGCTACTTTGAACGATCATCCGCTTATTGATTTGGTCAGCTTTATGACCATGTATTCTCAAATTGCTTATCCATTGTTTGTCTGGTCGGTATGGTTTTACCGGAAACGTAATTTAAATGAGTTTTCCTTAATGGATTATTGTTCGTATGTGCGGTTGGATCATGTTAGTGTACATCATCCGGAGCAATGTTTGTTGGCCATGGAAAAACGAGTGTACAATAAATTACGTGATTTAGAGAAAAAACATCCGGAAGCATTGGAGGAAATTGAAGCCATGAAATCGGAATTTGCTTGTTTGGGAGTGGTACCGGAAAATACCTATATGTTTATCCAAGGGCATCACATCATGGAGAGTGTAGTGATGAAAGTCTTGACACCGATTTGTAATGCTCTCCGCAGGGAGAGGGAAGATGAAATCAAGCGGTTAGCCGAGCATCATACTCAGTTTCGTAACGAACTTACCAGTTATGAACGTCGTTTATTGAATGTTGATGTGGTTCTTCGTAAGCACACCGGCTTTAAGGAATCGCCGGTGTACAAGAAGTTGGAAAATGATATCCGGGAGTTTTTGAAGCGGATTAAATGAAGTTCAATAATTCTTCCGCTTGATCAATTAATCCCAAGTGCTGAAAACTCTCTAACTCAATTCGAGGACGGAATCCCCAAGTCACACCTACTGCATCTACTCCTGCATTTTTAGCAGTTTGCATATCTACTCCAGAATCACCTACGTAAAGAACTTCTTCTGGTGAAACGTTCGCTTTCTTCAAAATGTCGAATACGATAGTCGGATCGGGTTTGACTGCGATGCCTTCGCGTTGTCCCAATACCTCAACAAAAGAAATGGTTGGAAAGTATTGTGCCACTAACTTTCCTGTTGCTTCCTGATATTTGTTGGAAGCGACGGCTAACATCACCCCTTTTTCTTGCAATATTTCCAATAAGGATTCGATGCCCGGATAAGGGGCACTTAAATCTGCATTATGTTCATCATAGTAAGGTACGAAGTGCATGCGCATTTTCATGACAGTGTCTTCGGCCTGTTCATTAGTTGGTAGAGAACGTTCCAATAGTTTATTGATACCATTACCTACGAATGTACGAATGGTCTTCGCATCGTGAGTGGGATAACCTAATTGTTTCAAGGCAAAATTGGTAGCCATGGCCAAATCAGCAATGGTATCTAATAGTGTACCGTCCAAATCAAATATGACAAGTTTCTTCATCATTCTATCGTTTATGTCCTACAAAGTTAGTAATTTTGTATGGTATAAATGGAATAGCTTATGAACTTTTTAGAATTAGTAAAGGCGCGTTATTCATCGCGCAAATATGCAGCCCGTCCGGTAGAGGCAGAAAAATTGGATTATATCATGGAGTGTGTGCGATTGGCGCCGTCGGCCGTGAATCTTCAACCATGGCGTTTCCGCATTGTGACCGATTTGGAAACCATTGCTAAGTTGCAATCTTGCTACAAGCGCGATTGGCTTTCTACAGCTCCTTGTATTATCGTAGCTTGTGCCAACCATGAGGAATCTTGGCATCGTCGTGCTGATAACAAGGACCATGCAGATATTGATATTGCCATTGCAGTTGAACATATTTGTTTGGCTGCCACGGAACAAGGATTGGCTACTTGTTGGGTATGTAACTTCGATGCTGCCAAGTGTCGCGAACAATTGGCCTTGCCGGAAAACTTGGAACCGATTGCACTAGTTCCCGTTGGTTATCCGGAGGATGAGATGGCAGAAAAGAAGCGTAAATCGCTGGAAGATATTTTGTTTTAATCAATAGGAAGCCTTAAAATTGCACATAAGTACTAAAAAGTGTGCAATTTTAAGGCTTCTTTCATTTATTCTTCGTACCTTTGTCTGCAAATTTAAAATTAATAGGTATGAATTATAATTTGTTGAAAGGAAAGAGAGGCATCATTTTCGGTGCATTGAATGAACAGTCTATTGCTTGGAAAGTAGCAGAAAAGGCTGTAGAAAATGGTGCAATCATCACATTGTCCAATACTCCGGTAGCTGTTCGCATGGGTGAAACCAATGCTTTGGCAGAAAAGTTGAATTGCGAAGTGATTGCAGCAGATGCTACTAGTGTAGCCGATTTGGAAAACGTGTTCAAGCGTTCCATGGAAGTGTTGGGCGGACAAATTGATTTCGTTTTGCACTCTATAGGTATGTCACCGAACGTACGCAAGCGCCGTACTTACGATGATCTCGATTATGATATGTTGGGTAAGACATTGGATATTTCGGCTGTGTCTTTCCACAAGATGATTCAAGCTGCTAAGAAGTTAAATGCTATTGCTGATTACGGTTCAATTGTTGCATTGAGTTATGTAGCTGCTCAACGTACATTCTTCGGCTATAACGATATGGCTGATGCAAAGGCGTTGCTTGAATCCATTGCACGTAGCTTCGGTTATATCTATGGCCGTGAACACCATGTACGTGTGAATACCATCTCTCAATCCCCTACTATGACCACTGCCGGTTCAGGTGTGAAGGGTATGGATAAGTTGTTCGACTTTGCTAACCGTATGTCTCCATTGGGCAATGCTTCAGCTGAAGAATGTGCTGATTACTGTATCGTGATGTTCTCCGATTTGACTCGTAAAGTGACTATGCAGAACCTCTATCATGATGGTGGCTTCTCAAGTATGGGTATGTCACTTCGTGCTATGACTGCTTACGAAAAGGGGTTGGAAGAATACATGGATGAAAACGGTAACATTATTTACGGATAAAATCCAAGGATGGAAACAGCTCTGTATCTTATTCCGGTAACTTTGGGCGATACTGTCATCGAGAAGGTTTTGCCTGCTCACAACAAGGAAATTATCCTTGGCATCAAGCATTTTATAGTAGAGGATGTTCGTTCGGCGCGACGTTTCTTGAAGAAAGTGGAACGTAGCATCAATATCGATGAATTAACTTTTTATCCACTTAATAAGCATACTTCGCCTGACGATATATCCGGTTATTTGAAACCTTTGCAGGCAGGTGAGTCGATGGGTGTGATTTCGGAAGCTGGTTGTCCGGCTGTAGCCGATCCGGGAGCCGATGTGGTGGCTATAGCTCAACGGAAGAATTTGAAGGTGGTTCCTTTGGTGGGGCCTTCATCCATCATCCTTTCGGTCATGGGTTCGGGTTTCAACGGACAGAGTTTCGCTTTCCATGGTTATTTACCGATTGAACCGGGTGAACGTGCCAAGCGAATCAAGGTGTTGGAACAACGTATTTATGCCGAAGACCAGACACAGCTTTTCATCGAGACGCCTTATCGCAACAACAAGATGATGGAAGATATCTTGAAGAATTGCCGTCCGCAAACCAAACTCTGCATTGCTGCCAACATCACTTGCGAGGGAGAATACATCAAGACAAAAACCATCAAGGAATGGCAAGGAAAACTTCCCGATCTTTCGAAAATACCTTGTATCTTCTTGATTTATAAATAAACGAAAGCAGTCTTACCCATCGGTAAGACTGCTTTCGTTTTAGCCTTGTATCAGGAAAAACTCTTGCCATAGTTCGGCTGCCATTCCCAATATCTCTCTTTATTTTTGCAAGCTCTTGCAAAAGAGTTGTTCATGTATTGCTATTTCTGCTTCCGTAACAAATTTCCCGTTATGAAATTGAATCTCATTTTCTTCTTTCAGAGGGAGGATATATAGATATACGATTCCTCCTTCGTTCGTTTGCGATTTATATTGCACACTGAAACGGGGTGTAAAAGAAGTATGTATATGTGCATGATACTTCTCCTTTATTTTTCGGATAGCTTTGTCCGAATTGGGCGACCAATGCTCTACATGCTCCTCCATTGGGAGATCCATGCATTCTTTATCCTTATCAGGAGTGATTTTGGGAACAACATATATTTTACCGTTACAGACTGGAGCAATTCGTATGGTTGCCTTTTTGTTAGTAGGTGGATTAAATAATGAATCTTTCATGTATCTTCTGTGTCTTTTTACTAATATTATAGAATGGTAACAAGAAGATACGCTGAAAGGTTCACAAGAAATTATATTTTTTTATTTCAAATGTTCTATGAAGAAATTAGTGACCCGAGTCAATAAATGCTTGGTCGTATTACCTCCACGGATACTGTGATTACGGTTGGTGTAAATATGCATGTCAAATTGCTTGTCAGCTTGTACTAACGCTTCGCTATATTCTGAAGCGTTACGGAGATGTACGTTGTCGTCTGCAGTACCATGCATCAACAATAATTCGCCATGCAGGTTGTTTACACGGTTCATGGCCGATGTTGCTTCGTAGCCTTCCATATTTTCTTTCGGTGTACGCATGAAACGTTCAGTATACACTGTGTCGTAAAAACGCCAGTCGGTTGGGGCGGCTACCGCAACACCTGCTTTGAATACTGGAGTGCCCTCACTCATGGACATTAATGTAGTATATCCACCAAAGCTCCATCCCCAAATACCAATGTTCTTAGCATCTACATAAGGCAATGTACCCAAATAAAGAGCTGTTTCCACTTGGTCGCGAGCTTCTTTGACACCAAGGTTCAGGTATGTACATTTTTCAAAGTCAGATCCACGGCCACCGGTACCACGTCCATCTACACAAACCGAGATGAATCCATGGTTAGCCATGTATGCTTCGAACATACCACCATCGCTTCTAGAACCGATATTCCATTGGTCTAGTACTTTCTGTGAGCCCGGGCCACTATATTGGTGCATGATAACCGGATATTTCTTATTAGGATCGAAATTAGCTGGTTTCATCATCCAACCATTCAATTCTACGCCTTCGCTAGTTTTGAATGTGAAGAATTCCTTACTAGGCATGGTTAATGTTGCTACCTTCTGAACCAATTTTTGGTTGTCTACCAACGTTGTCATAGTCTTACCTGTATTGTCGTTGATAGTTATAACTGGAGGAGTGGTTAAGTTAGTAAAGGTATTGATGTAATACTTCATGCTCTTGCTGAAGATGGCACGATTGGTACCTTCTTTTGCAGAAAGTTTGGTTTTGCGTCCTTTACCATCAATCTTATAGACAGCCGAACGGAGCGGGCTGTCTTCGTTGCTTGTGTAATAATAAGTATTGGTTTTCTTATCCCAACCAAGGAAGTCTTTAACTTCAAATTGTCCCTTGGTGATTTGCTTGATGAGGTTGCCACCGGCAGAATACAAATATAAGTGGTTGTAACCGTCACGTTCGCTCATCATGACAAAGTTTTCCGGATAGAATGTCATGTTGCCATATGCTTCTTCTTTGATGTATTGTTCGGCTTCATCGCGGACAACGAGTTTGCAAAGGGTACTGCGTGGATTGGCAAAATACACGTCAAATCGGTTTTGATGACGGTTCAATGTCATGATAGCCAATACATCCGGATTGTTGGTAAACTGAATACGAGGGATGTAACCATCTTCATCCAAAGGCAAGTCCATTTGGCGGGTTACTTTGCTCTTGATGTCAAAAGTATGCACGCTTACTTTTGAGTTGTCTATGCCTGGCATCGGATACTTATATTCGTAAGCTCCAGGATAAACGTTGTACTCGTCCAATGAAGGTTTCAATCCCTTATACCATGGGAAAGAATACATGGGCACTTGGCTTTCATCGAAGCGGATGTAGGCCAACATTGTTCCATCGGCACTAAAGTCGAAGGCGCGGTTGAAACCAAATTCTTCTTCATATACCCAATCAGGAATACCGTTCAATATTTCATTGAACTTTCCATCTTTGGTTACTTGTGACTCACTATTGCCGAAGAGCAATTTCACTAAATAGAGGTTATTCTCGCGAACGAAAGCAATTTGATTACCATCTGGAGAGAACAAAGGCACTTGTTGTGGTCCTCCGTTCGATAGTGGTTCAATAGTGTTGTTTCGTACATTGAAGATGTAATATACAGCAGTAAAAGAACGGCGGTAAATAGCTTTTGTTTCTGTCTGAATCAGAATCTTGCTTTCATCAGGTGACATGATGTAGTCATCAAATCTTTTTAAGTTACAATCGCGGGCAGTCGCAACATCAAAAATGGTTGCTACTTCCTGACCGGTCTTGAAAGAATACTTTACAATCTTTTTACCGTCACGGCTGATTTGGGTGTAATGTTCGCCGTCGAGCATCGGCTTGATTCCATAAATCCCTTCGGTACGATAAGCACCGGTGGCTACTTCTTGTAAGGTTACTTGTTGAGCATTGCCAAGCAATACACACAAGCATAACATCATCAGTATGCTTAATTTTTTCATGTGATATATTAAACTTTAAATTTTAACTGAAGGCAAAGATAGAACATTTGTTTGTATTTGACTATCTTTGCGTTATGAAAATGAATCATAACAATAAGGATATAAGATATAACGACCTTTCTGCTTATTTGTCGTTGATTTTCCCGTACAAGGTACAGAAGATTTCGTTGAATGCAGGTTTTACATGTCCCAATCGGGATGGTACAGTGGGACATGGTGGTTGTACGTATTGTAATAATCAGACATTTAATCCAGCCTATTGCCGTACAGAAAAATCGGTGACCGAACAATTGAAGGAAGGCAAGCAGTTCTTTGCTCGCAAGTATCCGGAGATGAAATTCTTGGCTTATTTCCAGGCTTATACCAATACGTATGCGGAATTGGAGGAATTGAAACGGAAGTACGAAGAGGCCTTGGCGGTTCCCGATGTAGTGGGACTGGTGATTGGTACTCGTCCCGACTGTATGCCCGATGCCCTGCTTGATTATTTGGAAATGTTGAACAAACGTACTTTCTTGGTAGTGGAATATGGAGTGGAAAGTACAGATAATGCCACCTTGAAGCGCATCAATCGGGGACATAGTTTTGAAGTTGCCCAAGAGGCCATCTGCAAGACCGCAGCTCGAGGAATTCGGGTAGGAGCACATATCATTTTAGGACTTCCAGGAGAGTCACGTGAACAACTCATTAAGCAAGCGGGAATATTGTCTTCCTTGCCGCTCACTACGTTGAAATTGCATCAGCTTCAGTTGATAAAGGGAACGCGTATGGCTGCCGAATATGAACAGCAACCATCGGATTTTCATCTTTATACGGCAGATGAGTATATCGATTTGGCCATTGATTATGTAGAGCATCTTCGTCCCGATATGATACTGGAACGTTTTGTTTCGCAATCGCCTAAAGAACTGTTGATTGCTCCGGATTGGGGGCTGAAGAACCATGAGTTTACCGATAAGGTAAAGAAGCGAATGCGTGAGCGCGATGCTTGGCAAGGGAAATTATATAAAGAAAAAGAGGAGCAGTAAGCTCCTCTTTTTTATGCTTGGTGTACGGTGAGTTGTGGGAATGGGAATGATATGCCCTTTTCGTTGAAGGTTGCATAAACGTTCTTGTTCATATCGAAATTTACATTCCAATAATCATCGGAATTGACCCAAACGCGCACGATGATGTTCACACTGCTATCCGCTAATTCACCAACAACAATGAATGGTTCCGGATCTTTTAGTATGCGGCTATCCTTATTAATGATCTCCAAAAGAGCAGCTTTGGCCAATTCAAAATCTGTACCGTACTCTACACCGAACGTGAATTGTAAACGGCGATTCTCTTTGCGATTGTAGTTGGTTACTACGGCACTACTCATAGCCCCATTGGGTGCGAAGACAACCTTATTGTCCGAAGTCGTCAAAACCGTATGGAAAATCTGGATATCGGTTACTTTACCCGAAGCGCCCGTAGATGTTTCGATATAGTCTCCTACTTTGTAAGGACGGAAGACGAGGATGATAACACCGCCGGCAAAGTTCGATAAATTGCCAGAAAGAGCCATACCGACTGCCACACCGACAGATGCGAGAAGGGCAGCAAAGCTGGTTAATTCGATGCCCAATTTACCGATTACTGCCAGGAACAGCATGACTAATAAAGTGATATTCACGATGCTTCTCAAGAAGCCTTGGATACTGGCATCCACATTGCGGCTCTGGAGCATCTTGCCAAATAACTTGTTGATCCAGTTGATGAGATACTTGCCGATAAAGAAGATGATAAGGGCGGCTAAGATTCGTCCACCTAAATCGATACTTCCGTTGATCAATTTATTGATGACTTCATTGATTTGTTGAGTCGAGATTTCTGAAAACATAAAATGTTGAATTTAAATGATTATTCGTGATGTAGTCGTTCATTCTTCCAACCAGCCTTTTCCTTGGCGAATAACTTCTGCTTCCCCCTCCGTACAATTAATCACAGTGGATGGTTCTGTTCCTCCAATACCGCCATCAATGATGATGTCTGCTTCGTTGCCAAACTTCTCCTCTATGAGTTCCGGATTGGTAATGTATTCAATGTCTTCTCCATCTTCCAATGGAAGGGTGGTGGTAAGGATAGGAGCGTCCAGTAATTGGCAAATTTCTCGGATTACGGCATGGTCGGGAATGCGGATACCTACTTCCTTGCGGTTCTTGAAGATTTTTGGCAAACGGCTTCCGGTGTTTAAGATAAAGGTGAAAGGACCGGGCAGATTGCGTTTCATCAATTTGAAGGTATTGTTGTCCACTTTGGCATATTCGCTGATGTTGCTTAAGTCGTAACAGATGATGGAGAGATTATGCTTCCGTGGATCGATGCCCTTGAAACGGCAGATACGTTCTACGGCTCTTTCTTTCAGCGCGTGGCAACCGATGGCATACATCGTATCTGTAGGATAGATGATGATACCTCCTTCTTCCAGTACTTGGACAATGCGCTCCAGGTCCTTGGGATTGTTGTTCTTTTCGTATAACTTAATCAGCATAGGTCTTTATTTTTATTCTTCTTTTCTCTCAATCGTTCGGCTATGGCCCAATGGATAGCTGCCTCTTCTTCTTTTCCGGTTCTCATCAGTGCATCACCAAAAAGCTCGTGCGACTTGGGGTGCTCCGGTTTCAGAGAAATGGCCCGGTCAAGGTCTCCCAATGCTCCGTCGATATTTTCCAAAGCCAATCGGATTTTACCTCGATTGTAAATGGCTTTGAACGAAGTCGGGCTAAGCCGTACTGCTTCGTTCAGGCATGTTTCTGCCTCGTAGTATGCTTTGTCATTGTATAAGGTAATTCCTTTTCTTACCCAAGCGTCTGAAAACTTCGGATAAAGTTCGATGGCTTTATTGTAATTGGCGATGGCCGCTTTGGAATCGTGTGCTTGTGTGATGCAGTCATTCCCCATTTGGTAATATTCCTTGGCGTATTTTTCCAAGTTTTTCTGTTGTTCATGCATCCGCTCTTTCAGTCGTTTGTTTTCCTCTTTCAGCTGGTTGATGATATCTAGCTTTTTTCGGATGAACCGTTGGATAACCGGTTTTTCGATATCATATCGTGAATGAATAGCCTTGAAGAATTGGGAAAGGAATCCTTCGAAGTTCCCTTCGTTGAAATAGCTGACGGCTTCCTTGTATTGGATATCCGCTTGTGCTTGTTTTAAGGCTTTGTCTATGGTTTGGCGATTATTGAACCGTTGGGCAAAAGTGACAATTTCCGGACGGACAAAAATATCTCCGCGCGAAATCGGCTTCTTCAGTTGGATGCCGTCTAGAGAGGTGCATCGGCTTAATGCCACGTATGCTTGTCCTCCGGCAAATACACCGCCCGTAAAGTCAATGACTACCCGACTGAAGGTAAGCCCTTGACTCTTATGGATAGTAATGGCCCAAGCTAGTCGGATTGGGTATTGGATGAATACACCTAGTTCTTCTTCCTCAATTTTCTTTTCTTGTTCGTTGTATCGGTAGCGGATATTGGCCCAACGTTCTTTTTTTACGTCGAATTCCTGCCCGTCTTCGGTCATGACATAGAGGGTGTCGTTTTCGTCGATGCCCGATACGGTACCGATGGTGCCGTTTACCCACCGCTTGTCGTAATCATTTTTGATGAAGATGATTTGTGCACCCGGTTTTAATTCCAATTCCATTTGGGTAGGTAAACTGCTTTCGGGGAATTCCCCTTTAATCTCTCCTTTAAGTATGGCAGACTCTCCGGGTAACTCGGACAACTTCTTTTCGTTGATGAAGTTCACCGTGTCGCGTCGGGTAGCTAGCGTGATGTACATGTCACTTTCGCTTTCCTCAATCTGGGTATTGTAACGGGTGTTCAATAGTTGTAGGTCTGCAGCACCGGCCGTATTGGTACGGATGTGGTCCAACACATTAACGAACACCTTGTCGGTTTGTCGGTACACCTTGGTCAATTCGATGGATACCAATTCTATTTCTTGGAAGACCCGTGCTGAAAAGAAATACGGAGTGGGGTAGAAGCGGTTGAGAATGTCGCGCTCATCGCTCTTGACCACCGGTTCCAGTTGGTATACATCGCCTACGAGCAAGATTTGTTTTCCACCGAACGGCTCGCGCATATTCTGTGAATACACACGCAGTACCTTGTCGATAAAGTCGATGATGTCTGCCCGCACCATGGAAATCTCATCGATAATGACCAGTTCGATTTCTTTGATGAGTTTCCGGTGTTCGGAAGAATATTTAAGGAAGCTATGCAGTTTCCCTCCCTTTAGAGTGAAGTTCGGATCGTCCGGCAGTAACGGATGAAAGGGAAGTTTGAAGAAACTGTGCAAAGTACTTCCGCCTGCATTGATCGCAGCAATTCCCGTAGGAGCCAATACCACATGCTTCTTCTTGGTGTTGGCACATATGTATTTTAAGAAGGTAGATTTACCCGTACCGGCTTTACCGGTCAGAAAAACCGACTGGCGGGTGTACTGAATCAGGTTCAGCGCATCTTGAAATTCGGGATTACGGGTATCTATCTGCATGGTTTTATTTTCTTTTCATGCAAAGATAGTGTTTTCTGTTAAATAACATGGGTTTGGGCCTTGTTTTTCTTGTGGAAATTCTTTTTATTTGTGATATCAAAATAATATCAAAAGGAATAGATTATGGAAGCAAAGGAAAAGAATTACGGTGGAATGAAAATGAATGGCTTTTTGGCCTTGGTTATTAATTTGGTAGTATTGCCAGTATTGGCTTTTTTGACCATTAAGTACGTGATAGATATCACTTGGTTTTCTATCCCTATGATGATTGTTTTGGCATTGGCCTTCTTCATCATGTTTGCCGGTTATTTCTCTCAAGAACCGAACGAAGCCCGTGTGATGGTATTCTTCGGTAAATACGAAGGTACTTTCAAGGATACCGGTTTCTATTGGGTTAATCCGTTCATGGAAAAGAAAAAACTCTCGATGCGTGCCCGAAACCTCGATGTGGAACCTATCAAGGTAAACGATAAGATAGGTAACCCGATTCTCATTGGGCTGGTTTTGGTGTGGAAATTGAAGGATACTTACAAAGCAATGTTCGATATAGATGCACAGACCATGGCAAACAAGAATGGAGTAGCTACGGTAGCCGGACGCATGAGTGCTTTCGAAGCTTTTGTTCGTGTGCAGAGTGATGCAGCTCTTCGTCAGGTGGCTGGTGAATATGCGTACGATGACAATGATCAGACTGTAAATGAACTGACGCTTCGCGGTGGTGGTGACGAAATCAACGACCAGTTGGAGATGCGTTTGAACGAACGTCTCTCGATGGCGGGCATGGAGATTGTAGAAGCTCGTATCAATTATTTGGCATACGCTCCGGAAATTGCGGCGGTAATGCTCCGTCGTCAGCAGGCTACGGCTATCATCAGTGCACGCGAAAAGATTGTAGAAGGTGCGGTATCAATGGTGAAGATGGCGCTCGACAAACTTTCGGCAGAAGAGATTGTTGAGCTTGATGAAGACAAGAAGGCAGCGATGGTAAGCAATTTACTTGTAGTGCTTTGTGCCGATGAACCAGCTCAGCCTGTAGTCAATTCGGGAACATTGAATCATTAATATTTAATCTTTCTTGCCATGGCTAAGAAGGATGTGATTAAAAGTTTCGTGCTAAGGGTGGATGCAGAAACCATGGAAGCGATTGAAAAATGGGCTCAGGACGAATTCCGTTCTACCAACGGTCAGTTGCAATGGATTATTGCAGAAGCCCTGCGCAAAAGCGGAAGAATGAAAAAGAAACGGACAGAAAAGATAAAGGAGAAAGAAGAATGAAATATAAGTTTTGGGATGTAAGTCGGGATAGAAAGAAGAAGCCGATAACCCTCTCGGACCGGATATTGGAGTTGGCGGCATTGGCAGAGGCGGTCTTGTTGCTTGTACTTACCGGCGTGCTTTATAGTAAGGCTCCGGATACGGTACCTTCTCATTTTAATTTTGCTATGGAGGTAGACGGATGGTCCGGTAAGGAAATCTATTGGTTGCTTGCTGTGATTATGGTGGTGGGTATGGTTATTTGTGCGACAGCTGCATACAATCGTAAACTGGTTAATTTACCCATTCGTTTGAAGCCGGCGGTATTCTATCGTCAGATAGGCTTGATTAGCAGAATGTGTCGGGTGATGACTTTGGTGTTTGGCTTGATTTGGTTATCAGTGTTATTGGCCATGTCGGCCAGCTTCATTGGTATGCCGGAAGATGTGACGGTTCTGTTGATTCCGCTGACGGCTATTTTGATGCTGGGGGTAGTGCTGTTTTATACGCTTAAGATTTGGTGGATAGGTCGGAATGTTTAAGTTAAGAATATTTATTTTGACCAAAACGCTTCGGCATTTGGTGTAAAACGCTTCGACGTTTAAGATAAAACGTCGAAGCGTTTTTTTTGAAAGTGTGCGGCCTTGCGTAATTTTGTCATTTATATGCTTTCGTGTGCGCGCGTATAAATATTAAGGTAGGGTGTGGTTTCTAATGGATGGATCACTTCTTTTTAGTGCTCTACGGCATAATTTGGTTATCAGCGACTTAGGCATTATTTCAGCAAAAAGTGGTAAAAAAGTGTTTGTAATGTTTGGAGTATATGTTGTAAAGCAGTAATTTTGCACCCGCTTTCGAGAGAGAAACGCGGTTGAGTTGAAATACTGAAGTAGAGATGGGGCTTTGAACCTTACCGGTTGAAAAAAGATTTTTCAAAAAAACTTCTAAAAAGTTTTGGTAGTTCAAAAATAAGCTTTACCTTTGCATCCGCTTTCGAAACGAAAGTGTTTAAAGAAGAGTTCTTTGAAAAGATTTAGATATAAA
>JAFYPV010000114.1 GCA_017559935.1 Bacteroides sp.
GTAAGCAAGACTTTCAGTCCAATGGGTATACGGATTTTCATTCCTTACTTAATATTATCTACACAAGTAAACAGACGGTTCCAACGGATTTTTCCATCCAACCAGCCTCTATCCGGGTCGAGCGACAACCAAATGAAGATAGGCTTACCCACGATATGGTCTTCCGGCACAAATCCCCAGAAACGGGAGTCGGCCGAATTATGGCGGTTATCCCCCATCATCCAGTAGTAATCCATCTGGAAGGTATATTGGTTAGTTTCTTGTCCATTGATGTAAATCTTGCCATCCTTTACCTGCAAATCATTACCTTCGTAGGCATGGATACAACGTTCGTAAATAGGCAAATTATCCAATGTCAAGTCAATGGTTTCACCCTTCTTCGGGATCCAAACCGGTCCATAATTATCGGTTGTCCAACCTGTGTTCTTATTGACCGGATAAAGACCACCGGCATCATCGCCCGGTACATCTTCAATAGATACTACAATATCTTTACGAGCAGCCAACGCTTCTTTTGTTTTCGGAGTTAAAGGAATATTGTACATCTTCGCTTCCGGATAATAATAAGCCATGTCCTCGTAACTGATGCCCAATTTATGAGCTAAGTCATCAGGTATCGGCTTATGAACCTTTACCAAATAACGATATTCCACATTGTCCGGTTCCTTGTTGGCTACACCATCCAAATAAACGATTCGATCCTTGATTTCCAAGGTTTGTCCCGGCAAACCCACGCATCGCTTCACATAGTTCTCGCGTCGGTCTACCGGTCTGGAAATCACTTCGCCAAACGTTTGTTTGTTCTCGTTGATATACTGACGGCCCACCTTATAATAATGGTCGAATACCATGCGTTGCTGTGCTGCATCCATGGCGCTCATATCCACCGGCTTGGTCAATTCCTTACCAGCCTGATAACTCAAACGATAAATGTCTTCAGCAGGCACATTAACTGCTACGGTATCTCCAGCCGGAAAGTTGAATACCACGATGTCATTGAGTTGTACATCGCCAAAACCCTTCACACGCTTGTAATCCCATGCCGGCCATTCCAAATACGACTTGGTATTCACAATCGGCAACGTATGCTGAGTCAACGGCATGTGTAACGGAGTCTGTGGTACACGAGGACCATAACTAGCCTTGCTCACAAACAAATAATCGCCCACCAACAATGACTTTTCCAACGATGAAGAAGGAATCACATAATTCTGGAAGAAGTATAGATTCACAAAATAAACGGCTACCAAGGCAAAGACAATGGCATCCACCCAACTCATGACACTTTTCACGGTTTCGTTCTTCGACTTCTTCCACCAGGTCCAAGGAATCTTCTTGGTGATATAGGCATCAAAAATGAAAGGTACAACCACCAGTCCCAGCCAACTCTTCAGCCACACCAAAAAGGCGAGCCAAAGCACCAAAACAATGGCAAACTTTATCCACTGATTGCGTGTTGCTTCTATTTTCATGATTTCAAATTAGAATTGAAATAAATCGTTCATACCCAAGAAACCTTCGTGGTTTGCTGTATATTCAGCTGCCAACACAGCACCCAAAGCAAAACCCTTACGGTTCTTGGCGTCGTGCGTAATGGTAATGCTATCGGCTTCCGAATCATAGCGGATAGCGTGAATGCCCGGAACTTCGCCTTCACGGATAGAACTTACCGGCAATTCATTGGCTTCACATTCGGTAGTACCGCTAACTGTACCGTCAGGAGCAGTCAATGTACCCATGACCCACTTGCTCTTGCGTTCCAATTTCTCCAAGATTCCTTCTGCCAAGGTAATGGCTGTACCACTCGGAGCATCCAACTTATGCACATGATGCGTTTCCACCATAGATACTTCATAACCAGGGAAATTGTTCATGATACTAGCCAAATACTTGTTGACAGCCGAAAAAACGGCTACACCCAAACTGAAATTAGACGACCAGAAAAGTGTCTGTCCACCTTCGGTACATAGTTTCTTCACTTCCTCGCCATGTTCTTCCAACCAACCGGTACTACCCGAAACAAGTTTCACACCGGCAGCAAAAGTCTTCATATAATTCTGATAAGCCACGTGCGGGTTAGTGAATTCAATCGCCACATCGGCACTCTTGAAGGCTTCGCTTTCAAAATCCTGCTGGTTATCAATATCGATAATGCTTACAATTTCATGACCACGAGCAACGGCAATCTTTTCGATTTCCTTGCCCATCTTTCCGTATCCAATTAATGCTATTTTCATTGTTTGATTCATATTTAGGCCACAAAGATAGTGTTTTTCGGCCTAAACTATTATTTTTGTAGCACATTTACACCTTTTTAATATGGAAGAATTGCTACATTACGTGTGGAAACACAAGATTTTCCCGCTGAACGAACTTACAACGACAACGGGACAACGTTTGGAAATCATCGATACGGGCCTATCCAATAGAGATGCCGGTCCCGATTTCTTCAATGCTAAAATCAAATTGGACGGAGTGGTATGGGTAGGAAACATTGAAATCCACACCCATTCTTCCGATTGGTTCAAACATGGTCATCACCAAAATCCCGTTTATGACAATGTTATCCTCCACGTGGCTACACACATCGATGCCGAAATATTTCGGAACAATGGAGAGCCTATTCCCCAATTACAATTGGCATGTCCGGAGCATATACGGGAGAACTTTAAAGAGTTATCGGGCACAGACAAATATCCGCCTTGCTATCGCATTATTCCGTCTCTTCCCAAACTGACAATACATTCGTGGATGTCTGCCCTCCAAATGGAACGATTTGAGCAAAAAGACGTCCATTTAATCGAAAGATTACGCTTTTGCAATAACCATTGGGAAGATGCTTTTTTCATTACTTTGGCACGCAATTTCGGGTTCAGCATCAATGCTGATGCCTTTGAGGAATGGGCCAAGCATATCCCTTTACGAGCCATAGATAAACACCGCGACAATCTCTTCCAAGTAGAAGCGTTTTTCTTCGGGCAAGCTGGTATTTTAGGCGACATAGACGGAGATGAATATTATCTCAAGTTGAAACGTGAATATGAATATTTGGCACACAAGTTCGAATTAAGCCCCATGGACGTTACCCGCTGGCGCTTCCTCCGTTTGCGTCCCAACAACTTTCCACATGTCCGTATTGCCCAACTAGCTAACCTTTATCATCGATCTTACGGACTACTCTCCCAACTGATGGAAAAAGAGACAATCAAAGAAGTGCGTGATTTACTTCGAGGAGGAACATCGGAATATTGGATCAATCATTATACCTTTGGAGGATGCTCTCCATCGTATCCAAAGACACTTAGCGACAGCTCACTCAATCTGATTATCATAAACACCATCGTTCCCTTCCTTTACGCTTACGGCATTCACAGAGGAAAAGAGAAACTATGCACAAGAGCAACCACATTTCTAGAGGAACTGAAACCGGAAAACAATCACATCATCCGTATGTGGTGCGAATGCGGGCTTAAAATTGCCCATGCCGGAGACAGTCAAGCACTAATCCAACTCAAAAAAGAATATTGCGACAAAAAGAAATGTCTGTATTGCCGAATTGGATATGAATATTTGAAAAGGAAATAAAAAAGCGGGAGGCCCTCTCATCACTGAGAAGACCTCCCTAAATTATACTTTTAAAGAGAGAATGTCTTAATCAGTCTCTGTCCAACCAGTATAACGATAACCAGTAACAGTATAAGTCTTACCCGGGAAGTTATCACGAGTAAATGTGAAACTGATCTTGTCGCAAACGGTTCCCGAAGGAGCTGTTGCGCCTTTCAATTCAATCTTACCATTGGTTATGGTAAAGTTTTCATTTGATGAAGTTACATTACCAGCCAAATTCATTGCTGTACCTGAGAAAGTAAAGACTTCACATCACAAGCAATTTTTCCATTAATAGCATATGCATTGCTCGCAGCAGTATTGTAGTTACCAATACGAATCCAACACTTGTCTGTATCGTTGGTACTAGTATTATTATCAATAGAGCAAAATTATACATTTCTAGAATATTTCCTATCTTTTTTCAGAAAAAAATGAAGAAAAAATATCGAAAAGCATTTTTGACGTTTTTTCAATCCTTTAAGATTTTATTTTTATTATTTAAAGAATAAAACAAAGTATAAATAAATCCAAACGCATTTAAGTAAATACTTCCGCACATATATAACAACGTAAGTTAATATTTATAAAAAAATTAAATTTGATTGACTTCGAAGAAACTTGAAACTATTTTTGATATTTCCCAACAAAAAAAATACAAGTTATCACAAAAAAGCATAAATTCGCAATCTCATAATTACACATATAAATAGCCTGTTATTAAACATAAAGAGAACAATGGAAAAAACTATCTTTTTACTAGTTGCTGCATTCATTGCGAACACAGCAATCCAAGCACAGACATGTTTGTCCAATGAATTTGCCTATAGAATCAAGAACGAAGGATTTACTAACTCCAAGATGGAAGAACTCGCCCAATTCATGACAGACGATCTGGGACCACGTCTCGCCGCATCACAATTGAAATTAAGATCAGAAAAGATGGTTGTTGATAAATTGACCGAACTTGGCTTGTCCAATGCAAGAATTGAATTTGCATCAGAGTTCACTAAAGGCGGTTGGGACAACCAAATGAACTATGTAGCCATGACAGCACCTTATTACTGCAGTTTCTCAGCTAATCCGAAAGCGTGGTCAGGTAGCACCAACGGACTTGTCAGCGGTGAGTGTGTATTGGTAGACATCCAAACAAAAGCCGATATAGAAAAATATAGAGGCAAATTAGCTGGTAAAATCGTTGTCATGCCAGCTACTCAAACCTACGAGATGAAATTTTCACCGTTGGCTACACGCTATACAGAAGAACAGTTGGAAGAAATAGCACAAGATCCGCGTGTAAATTCAGGTAGCCGTCGGCGTTTTGCCATGGGAAACTGGCAATCAGCTCGCGAACTCCAACAAGCTATCAGCAACTTCCTGAAAGAAGAAAACGTATTGGCCATCGTCAGTGGCGGAGGTACATTCAATGTACCTAGTTCACGCGGTGTAAATTATAAAGTAGGTGATCCTGAACCGACTCCAGAAGTCATTCTGACTATTGAAAACCATGGCCGTATGGCACGTATGTTGGCTAAGGGCGAAAAAGTGTCCATGGAATTGAATATCAAGAATGTATTTACTGACAACCAACGAATCAACAACGTTATTGCTGAAATTCCAGGAACAGATCCTAAATTGAAGAATGAAATTGTCCTCATCGGTGGTCACTTGGACTCTTGGCACGGCGGTACCGGTGGTGCAGACAATGCATCTGGTTGTGTCGTGATGATGGAAGCATTGCGCATCATCAAGGCTTTGGGTATCCAACCGAAACGTACTATCCGTATTGCACTTTGGGGTGGCGAAGAACAAGGTCTTCATGGTTCTAGAGGCTATGCGAATACTTATTTATATGACAGCGAAAAGCGCAAAGCCTTGTCTGGCTACGATAAATTCGCTTTATATTTGAATATGGATAATGGTTCCGGTCGTTTCCGCGGTATCTACTTGGAAGAAAACGATCAAGCCGTTCCTTTCTTTGAAGCATGGAAAAAGCCTATTGAATCATTGGGCTTTACCACCATCACTCTCCGCAAGACAAGCGGTACAGACCACATGAGCTTTACTCGTTTGGGATTACCTGCTTATCAGTTTATCCAAGACGAATTGGAATATGACCGCACTTACCATACGATAATGGATACCTACGAACGTCTTTCTATCAGCGATTTGAAAACTGATGCTGTCATTGTAGCTTGGTTAGCTTTGAACGCTGCTATGGATAGTGAACGTATCCCAGTACTTCCTGGTTATCCGGAAAACATTCCAGCCCCATTTGGTAGAAGATAAATCACTTATTAATATGGAAAAATACATCTACGAACTGCGAATGAAGGTACGCGACTATGAGTGTGACCTTCAAGGCATTGTAAACAATGCCAACTATCAACATTATTTGGAGCATACGCGCCATGAGTTTCTAACCTCTACCGGCATGAGTTTTGCCAAGTTACATGAAGAAGGAGTAGACCCTGTAGTTGCTCGCCTGACTATGTCTTTCAAAACTCCCTTACGGAGTGGTGACGAATTCATTTCCAAGCTTTATCTGAAAAAGGAAGGTATCAAATATGTATTCTATCAGGATATTTTCCGGGCATCAGATATGAAAATGGTCATCAAGGCCGCGGTAGAAACCGTTTGCTTAGTCAATGGCCGTTTAAGCGGAACCAGTATCTTCGACCAAGTATTTGCACCTTATCTGAACGAATGATGCAAGACGAACAGATCTATACATTAGCCCTAACCCGTATTTCTGGATTAGGGCTAATCGGTGCATGCCATCTTGTACGCACACTAGGAAGTGCATCGGCTATTTTCCAACATCGGAAGGAACTGAAAGAACTTATCCCTGAGGTTTCCGATAAACTTATCAAAGCGTTGGATTGCCCGGAAGCCTTCCAGAGAGCAGAGCAGGAATTGGAATTCACTGAAAAGAATCAGATACAATGCTTGACACTGAACGCCCCCTCCTATCCTTCCCGTCTCAGGGAATGTGAAGATGCACCACTTGCCTTATTCTATAGAGGTAATTCACCCTTGAATACTCAAAGAGTTATCAGTATCGTAGGAACTCGTCATGCAACCAAATACGGAGAGGATTTATGTGCTTCGTTTATGCAGGATTTAGCTAATTTATGTCCTGACACCTTAATTGTCAGCGGATTGGCATATGGTATCGATATCCATGCTCACAGAAACGCATTAGAACAAAGATTTCCTACCATCGGAGTACTCGCCCATGGTTTGGACAGAATCTATCCGTCAGCACACCGAAAAACGGCCATAGAGATGATGGATCATGGAGGACTACTCACCGAGTTCATGAGTGGTACTAATCCCGACCGCCAGAACTTTGTCCGAAGAAACCGAATTGTAGCTGGCATGAGCGATGCCACCATTGTTGTAGAATCTGCAGCTAAAGGAGGAGCCTTAATTACCGCCGAACTAGCAGAAAGCTATCATCGGGATTGCTTTGCCTTTCCAGGAAGATCCACAGACATCTATTCTGCCGGCTGCAACGAATTAATAAAGAGTAACCGTGCCTCCCTGATTCTATCTGCAGAGGACTTTGTTCATGCAATGGGTTGGAATACCACACAC
>JAFYPV010000115.1 GCA_017559935.1 Bacteroides sp.
AGCCTGACGCTTTGCCGGATCACCAATCTTACGTTCGCCACCGTCTACAAATGCTACGATAGAAGGAGTTGTACGCTTACCTTCAGCATTAGTGATTACTACCGGTTCGTTACCTTCAAATACAGAAACACAAGAGTTTGTTGTTCCCAAGTCAATACCAATAATCTTTCCCATAATCTTAAATATGTTTTTTTGTTTATATTCTAATTAATAATGTTACTTTTCTTTGTGCACCGTTTTCAACGTTTTCAGTTTTCAGTATGTCCGCTGCACGTCTATTAAATAGCAAAGTCCGTGCCAGAATAAAAAAACGGGCACGGACTGACAAATTGTCTGTCATTACTGACACTGTCTTTAAAATCGAATCAAAGCATTGGAAACAATGGCAGTTTATTTCAATTTGATTTGGCAATTATCCAAACTTTCTATGATGGCGAGTGATTCTACATGAATACCTTCCTTACGAAGCCATTCTCCTCCCTCCTGGAATGATTTTTCGATAAGGAATCCCATACCTACTAATTCGGCACCAGCTTGTTTCACTAAGTCGATGATACCTTTGGCTGCATTTCCATTGGCTAGAAAATCATCGATGAACAATACTTTGTCATCCGGACAAAGAAAATCCTTGCTCATACAGACATCGTACGTACGGTCTTTGGTAAATGAATAGACTTTAGTAGCCAGCATGTTCTCCATGGTAACAGGTACTTTCTTTTTAGCAAAGACTACAGGCACTTCAAGTAAGTATCCCACCATAATGGCTGGGGCAATTCCACTGGCTTCTATGGTTAATACCTTATTAATCTTTTTATGGGCAAAGCGGCGTACAAATTCCACTGCCATGGATTTCATAAGGATTGGGTCCATCTGGTGGTTGATGAAATTATCTACCTTGAGGACTCCTCCTTCAAAGCATTTCCCGTCTCGTAGGATGCGTTCTTTCAGTTCTTTCATATCTATCATTCGTTTTATTAAGTTCAATATAAGCTATTTTATGATACAAAAATATATAAAATGTCTTTTGTTTCACGGGGACGGCATTTCCTTTTTGATGGAAAATTGTAATTTTGTGCCCTCATATATGAAAATGTAGAATCATGATGGATTTACCTCAAGACCCGATGATGTTGTTTAGCGTCATCAATATGAAATTACGTGATCACTATGCTTCTTTAGATGAGCTTTGTGAAGATATGAATGTGGATAAAGAAGAGCTGATTCAGAAATTGGCAGCTTTCGGCTTTGAGTATAGTGAGGAGAACAATAAGTTCTGGTAATTATTCTCCACGGGCAATTTTTCGGGCAGTGGCTCTGTCCGGTTTCTCTGTTCCGGTTAATGGCAGTTCGTTCATGCCAATGTAGCGCTTGGGAACCCAATAGGGAGGCAATATTTTTTCGCAAGCTGACTTGATTTCGGTTTCTGTATATACCTTATTATATAATAATACAATGATTTCTCCGAATTTGGCATCGGGGGCAGCAGTAATCTGACAATCAGTCAACCCATTGTTCTTTAATAAAGCTTCTACTTGTTCAATCTGGATTTTGACACCACCGCTATTGATTGTGTTGTCTTTTCGTCCGAGTATACGGAATTTACCCGCTTCATTGATTTCTGCAATGTCATTGGTGATTAATTCTTCTGCACAGACATTGGGAGCATGGATGATGAGTGTCCCTTCTTCACTCAGTCGGATGCGGACATTCTCGAAAGGTGTATACCAATCGGAGGCATCATTACCATTCAAGCGGCGCAAGGCGATGTGCGAGAGGGTTTCTGTCATGCCATATGTACTCCAAACGGCGTTCGGGAAAGTTTTTAATTCTTGAGCCAATGAAGTGTCAATAGCGCCCCCACCGATAATTAAATGCTTGATTTCCTTTAGCTTGTTCTTTTCGTCTTCAACTTGAAGAGAGTTGAAAACTTGCATGGGAATCATGGCTGCAAAAGTGGGGACTTCTGTCAAATCTTTCAGTGGATGGCCACATGGAGCAACGGGTAGCAATCTTAATCCGGCAACTAAAGAGCGTACAACCACCATTTTACCGGCTATGTATTGCAATGGCATACAAAGTAAAGCGGTATTACCTTCTTGTAGGCCAAGGAACTGACAAGTCAGTTGGGCACTGGCACACATTCGTTTCTTCTCAACTTGGAGAGGCTTGGGTACACCGGTAGAGCCGGAAGTATGTACCCACACCGTCGGTTCATCATTCTGCCATTCTTGCAGGAAGGCATCCAAGTCTTGTAGAAATTCCGTTTGTGTCATTTGTTTTTCAACCAAGTTAAAATATCCGGCTCATTTTCTTCCGGATGGTACCATAAACAATCTCCCTCAATATGAAGTGGATAGTCAATGTTGTCAGTGAAAAGCATTCCTGTACCCAAACCTTGTGGGAGGGTAGGCATTAATGTAGCTGTCCATTGGGCGATGGCATTCAAGCCGATGTTGGACTCCAAGGCTGATGTTACCCATGAGCCGATACCTCGTTCGGCAGCCAGCTCTATCCATTCTTCCGAACCTCCGATGCCACCATGGAGAGATGGCTTCAAGATAATGTATTGGGGATGGATAGCATCAAGGAGTTTTATTTTTTCTTCCCGATGGTTGATGCCGATTAATTCTTCATCCAGTGCAATGGGGAAAGGAGTAGATTCGCAAAGCTTTGCCATTTCTTCCCACTGACCTGCACGGATAGGTTGCTCGATACTATGAAGTTGATAATCAGACAATCGCTTCAATTTCTCCAAAGCATCGGTTGGCGAGAATGCACCATTGGCATCCACTCGTAGTTCAATTTGCTCAGGTGTGAAATGATTTCGTATGTGAGCCAGCAGTTCCAATTCCTTTTCAAAGTCAATGGCACCGATTTTCAGTTTAATGCATCGGAATCCTTGCTGCATTTTCTCTTCAATCCGGTGATACATCTCGTCGAAGTTGCCCATCCAAATAAGTCCGTTGATGGGAATCCCTTCCTTTCCCTTGCTGAAGGGTGTGTGCCAGAATTGCAGACTTTGTGCTTGATAGTGTGCCAATGCTGTTTCTACACCAAAGCGGATGGATGGATAGGCTTCAAGATTTTGAAGAATATGGGATGGATTATTCAAAAATGTATCAGAATTCTCCTCCAAATGCCGACAGGTTTCCTTTAAGACGTCTTCATATTCGGGCACATCATCACAACTCAAGGCTGGGAGAGGGGCACATTCGCCCACTCCTACATGCTTCGGGTTCTTCGTATCAGTCATGAGGATATACCATACCTTCCGGGTGGTGTAAACGCCACGGGATGTGCCTGCCGGTTGCTTGAAATGCAGCTGCTTACGAATGATTTCTGCCTTCAGCATATTATGGGAATTTCGGATAATCCTGGAATCTAGGTTTGCGCTTTTCCAAGAATGCCTTACCACCTTCTTGCGCTTCGTCGGTCATGTAATAAAGCATAGTTGCATCGCCTGCCAATTCTTGAATACCAGCTTGACCATCCAATTCTGCATTCAAACCTGCCTTGATCATGCGGAGAGCCAACGGGCTATGGAGCATCATCTGTTCGGCCCATGCTACCACTTCGTCTTCCAATTGGTCGAAAGGAACTACTTTGTTAACCAATCCCATTTCCAAAGCTTCTTGAGCATTGTATTGGCGGCAGAGGAACCAAATTTCACGAGCTTTCTTCTGACCTACGCAACGAGCTAAGTATGAAGAACCGAATCCGGCATCGAAGCTACCTACTTTAGGACCTGTCTGACCGAAGATGGCATTTTCGGAAGCAATGGACAAGTCACATACTACATGAAGCACATGACCTCCACCGATGGCAAAACCATTGACCATGGCAATCACTGGCTTCGGGAGTGAACGGATTTGTTTCTGTACATCGAGCACATTCAAACGAGGTACACCATCTGTACCTACATAGCCACCACGACCTTTCACGTTCATGTCGCCACCGGCACAAAATGCCTTGTCGCCTGCACCAGTCAACACAACTACGTTAATATCTTGGCACTCACGGCAATAATAAAGTGCATCGCTGATTTCGCTAGTGGTAGTTGGTGTAAAAGCGTTGCGGTATCTTGGACGGTTGATGGTAATTTTAGCAATACCGTTATAGAATTCGAATAAAATGTCTTGATATTCCTTGATGGTTTTCCATTCTCTTGTTTCCATATCTTATGTTTTTATTTGTTTTTTAAACTTTGGTAATATTCTCTCAGTAGTCGGGTATCCTCATTCTTGTCTGTACAAACTTCCAGCAATATGGGTTGAGGTTGTTCTTCTGCAGATGTGAAGGTTGCTAATGCTTCTTCCCATTCGCTGGCATTGCTGGCTTTCAGATACAGGAATCCTCTTTCTTCTGCCCATCCCTTGGCCGAAGTCTGATGCTCAGCTGTAATGAATTGGCGCGATAAACTACCTGATTTATCCATACCTGGTAGGGTGTGGAATATTTCTCCTCCTTCGTTGTTGAATAAAAGAATGCGAAGGTTGTTATGGAAATGTCTGCACCATAATGCATTCATGTCATAGAAGAAACTCAAGTCGCCTATTAGTATGAAGTTCAGCTTGTCGGATGCAGCTGCATATCCCAATGCTGCTGACAATGAACCTTCGATTCCGTTTACACCTCGGTTGCAACATACTTCCACTTCGGATGAAAGTGGGAAAAGTTGGGCATAGCGCACCGTAGAGCTGTTGGCCAAGTGCAAGGCGCAAGGCGTAGGAAGTGCTTGTATCAAATCGCCAGTCACACTGATTTGTGAATAGGAAAGGGCCGGTGCCGGATGAATCTTACACCAGTTTTCCCATACCATCGGGTAGGCTGTTGGCTTATTGTCCAACATGAAAGCTATCTTTTCCAGGAATTCAAACGGATCCATCTCGATGACGGTGGTTAGACAACCGAATAAATCGGCTACTTTACCATCAGGAGTGATATGCCAGTGTTCCTTAGGTGGATGGTTGCGAAGATATTTTTTCAGTTGCTTGGATACAATGTGTCCACCATAGGTAATGAGCAAGTCAGGAGTCATCTGTTCCTGGCGCTCTTCGTCCATGGCCGAAATGCTTACGTCAAAGTTCTTGATAGGGATAGCTGGAGTGGTTTGATTGCTCAGATGTTCGGTTAACCAAACGAAATTCTTCGAAAGTGGTTTGATGAACTTCTTGTCAAACTGATAAATTAGATTCATCTGACCGACTACTACCATTCGCTTGTTATAGCTATTCAATTTGTTAATAAGCTCCTTGTAGTCACGATCATAAACATTCAATCCCATGTAGCGGGTAATCACACGCACTTCCGGTAATTGCTTGGCAGTGAAGCGATAAATAGGCTCGGAGATAGGTATATTAATGTGTACAGGACCTTTTCCATGGTGACTGGTTTCCAAGATGGCTTCATTGATCAAGCGATTGCAATACCATTCATCTTCCTCGGTATGAATTTCAGGAAGATTGACCGACATTTTCACGAGTGACCCAAATACATTAGGTTGTGGCAGGGTCTGTCCGTCCATTTGACCAATCCAAGCTGCTGGACGGTCGGCCGAAATGACAATAAGAGGTACTTGTTGGTAATATGCTTCGGCTATGGCTGGATGTATATTGAGTAAGGCCGAACCGGAGGTACAACAAATAACTGCCGGTCCTCCGCCTTGAAGGGAAAGGCCAATGGCAAAGAATCCTGCACTTCGTTCATCCGTAATGGAGTAACAAGTGAAATCCTCCATATTGGCAAGTGTATGCACAATGGCAGCATTTCGACTGCCCGGACAAAGTACAATTTTCCGTATGCCATGGGCTTTCAATAAAGCCGCCAATTGCAATATGCTTTTCTTATCTGAGTACATGTGTTACAATATATTTTTCATTGTAGTCATCTTCTGACCGGTCTCTTCCCATTCTGCCCGCACATCGGAAGAGGGAAGTATTCCTCCGCCAGCATAAAGTTTGACTTCTGTCGAGCGGATTTCCATACAGCGAAGATTGACATACAAATCGGTTTGTCCTTCCGGATCCAACCATCCTACAAATCCGGTATAATATCGGCGGTCATATCCTTCGTTTTCGATAATGAAACGATAGGCTTCTGCTTTAGGAAGTCCGCATACAGCAGGTGTAGGATGAAGTTCTTTCAGCAAATTTCCCAAATAATGGGTTTCTTTGAGTTGGAATAGGAAATCGGTTTTGAGGTGAACAAGCTGTCCGGCACGGGCGGTGTAAGGACCTTTTTCTGTCATTTTCAAACCATGCTTTTTGATTATCTTTCGCACATATTCTGCCACAATGGCTTGTTCTTCTTTATTTTTGTCGCTCCATTCCGTAGGCTCTATTCCATCAATAATAGGAAGAGTGCCTGCTAAAGCAACGGTTTTCCAGTTTTGTGCACAACCACTCAATAGAATTTCGGGAGTGCTTCCTAGCCATGTACCTGTTATAGGAGTATGGCAGAGATATATCATCATTCGTGGATAATCGTTACATGCCTTTACAAATGTATCCAACGGAGAGAAAGTTTCATCAATAGGACTGAAAGCCGGACGGGAAAGTACCAGTTTTTGAAATTCCTTTTCTTTCAGAGGTTCCATGAAGCGTCGGAAAGCTGCATAATATCGGTCATAACGTTCTGTTTCATTTAAGGTTATGACTGGTGTGGATTCCGTTGATTTCGGTTGGATAGAAAATACTGCATGATCCAAAGAGGTTAGGCTTTGGGTAATCTCTTCCCAATCGTATGCAGTAATTTCAGGACGAATCAGAACAATAGGATGCTCGTCTGTTTGTTGGAAAGGGGCAATGACAAATCCTTTTTGGTTGTTCAAATCAGTAATATCATTCAATTTTTCTACTTCTCCCGAATATTGGAGAATGAAATGGCATTCATCAGTCCATGGAAACCGATAAAGGGCAAAGCTGCAACCGCTTTGAGTCAAGTCGTCTATTAACTGATGTGTATGTTTGTCGGGAAGTCTCATTTCTTTTTGATAATGTAGTTGACTACTCGAATACTGGCTACCAATTTGCCGCTGGTTGTTGTAATGGTAATGTCCCAAATGTGAGTTGTACTTCCTTTATGTACTAGTTTTCCGCTGGCAAGTACTTTGTTACCAACTTTTACAGGAGCGATGTGATTACCACTGACTTGCATTCCGAAAGGTATTTCATTTTCAGCACAATAACTCCATGAACCATATCCGGCAAGCGATTCGGCTAAAGCCAACGATGCACCGCCATGCAATGTTCCGTAAGGTTGGCAAGTACGATGGTCTACCGGCATTTCGGCATGAGTAGTTCCGTCTTCATCGGTAGGCAAAAAAACAATGCCCAAATGGTTTTCCATTGAGTTTCCTAAGAATGCACGTTCTGTAGCCGTATCTTTCATCATTTTGCTTAATATTTGTTTAATCGTAATACAAAAGTAATAATTAAATGGGGGAAGGCGAAGAAACAGTACTATATTTTCATTAATTTTGCAGCCAAATTTAAGATTTAGAAACTAAATATGTGGATAACTATTGCTATTCTAGTCATTTCGGCGGCCTTATTTGCCAATGGTAAAGTCCGTTCGGACATTGTCGCCTTATGTGCATTATGTGCTCTTCTGGTTTTTCAGATTTTGACTCCTGCTGAAGCCTTGTCAGGCTTTTCCAATTCGGTAGTGATTATGATGGTTGGTTTGTTTGTGGTGGGTGGTGCCATCTTTCAGACAGGATTAGCTAAGATGATCAGTTCCCGTATCTTAAAGTTGGCAGGAAATAGTGAAACACGCCTTTTTTTGTTGGTGATGCTTGTTACTGCCGGTATCGGTGGTTTTGTGAGTAATACCGGTACGGTAGCCTTGATGCTTCCTATCGTAGTTAGTTTGGCAGTCAGCGCCAACCTCAATGCCAGTCGTTTGCTGATGCCGTTGGCTTTTGCCAGCAGTATGGGCTTGTTTACGTTGATTGCTACCCCACCTAACTTGGTCATCCATGAGCAATTGGTTTCTGGTGGTTTTGAAGGACTTTCGTTCTTCTCGTTCTTTCCAGTGGGTCTCATCTGTGTAACGGTAGGTACTATCGTGTTGCTTCCGCTTACTAAATGGTTCTTGTCTAAAAAAGGGGGAAAGGATGGCAATAAAAATCAGTCGGGTAAGTCGTTGAATGAACTCGTGAAGGAATACGGTCTTGACAATCTCTATCGTTTGAAAGTACTCAATACTTCGCTTTTGAAAGGAAAGAGCATCGTCGAGCTTGATGTACGCCGTAAGTATGGCTTGAATATCATCGAGGTACGACGCAAGAACGAATCTTCGCAAACCCGTATCTTGCCTTCACAAGCCCGTATCTTGAAGGGGAGTGCTCCTCAACAATTGGTTTCACCTAATACCCAACTTCAACCTGAAGATGTACTCTATGTACGTGGATCGGAGGAGAATGTGAAGTCGTTTATGATTGCTTATCAGCTTGAGATGCAGAAGGATAATGCTGCTGCTGATAAAACAAACAATAGTAAGAGTCTCGATTTTTATGATGTTGGTATTGCTGAAATCGTTTTGATGCCTTCTTCTAAGTTGATTAACCAGACGGTGCAGGAATGTGGTTTCCGTGCTAAGTTTAATGTAAACATCTTGGGTATACGTCGCAATAATGAATATATTTGGCATGATTTGGGTGGTGAACGTGTACATAGTGGAGATGTGCTTTTGGTGCAAGGTACATGGGCTAACATTGAACGCCTCAGTCATGACGATACCGAATGGGTGGTATTGGGTCAGCCATTGACCGAAGCTGCTAAGGTAACACTTGATTATAAGGCTCCGATTGCTGCTGCCATCATGATTTTGATGGTATGTATGATGGTGTTCGACTTCATTCCTGTGGCACCAGTTACTGCGGTTATTATTGCCGGTCTTTTGATGGTGCTGACCGGATGTTTCCGTAATGTGGAGGCCGCATACAAGACAATCAACTGGGAAAGTATTGTACTTATTGCTGCCATGATGCCGATGTCAATGGCTTTGGAAAAGACCGGTGCATCGGAATACATTTCGAACTCATTGGTAAGCGGTTTAGGGGTATATGGTCCATTTGCGTTAATGGCTGGGATTTACTTTACTACTTCGCTCATGACTATGTTCATCAGTAATACGGCTACAGCGGTCCTTTTGGCACCAATTGCCATGAACAGTGCCATGCAGATTGGGGTCAATCCGACTCCGTTCTTGTTTGCCGTAGCGGTAGGAGCCAGCATGTGTTTCGCTTCGCCGTTCTCTACACCACCTAATGCATTGGTGATGCCTGCCGGTCAATATACTTTCATGGATTATATTAAAGTAGGTTTGCCGTTGCAGATTATCATGGGTATCGTAATGGTATTCGTATTGCCGTTGTTGTTTCCGTTTTAACGCATGAAAAAAAAGAAATTCCAACTCGAAGTACCTGGAGGAGCCGATAAAGTGCTCCTTCATACTTGTTGTGCCCCTTGCTCATCGGCTATTATTGAATGTCTGATGCAGCATGGCATTACCCCCGTTATTTATTACTGTAACCCAAATATTTATCCCCTTGAAGAGTATAATATCCGCAAGGATGAATGTACTCGATATGCACAGTCGTTGGGCTTGGAAATTATTGATGCTGATTACAAGCACGATGATTGGTTGTGTCATATAAAGGGAATGGAAAATGAGCCGGAGAGGGGAGGCCGTTGTCTGCGATGTTTTAAGATGCGCTTGTTAGAAACCGCTCGCTATGCTCATGAACGTGGTATAAAGGTCATTACCACCACTTTGGCTTCCAGTCGATGGAAGAGCTTGGAGCAAATCAATGAAGCCGGTCATTATGCCACATCGTATTATCCCGATGTCATTTGGTGGGAACAGAATTGGCGCAAAGGAGGATTGAGTGAACGTCGTATTGCTATCATTAAGGAGTATGATTTCTACAATCAGCAGTATTGCGGGTGCGAGTTCAGTATGCGGAAAGAATAGAATTCAAAATATGAAATAAAAACGCTTCGGCATTTGAGTGAGACGTGAAAACGTTTTTTCTCAAACACCGAAGCGTTATTTTTTCAGGAAACTTTATTCCTTTTCGAAGAATTTCTTGAAGAACTTAATTTGATAACCGATGGAGTTGTTCCAATAAGCATGATTATGACCACCTGGGCGAAGGATGAAGTCGTGATCAATTTTTTGGCTCAAAAGACGTTCGTGTACGGCCTTATTAACGGCTAAGAAGAAATCGTCTACACCACAGTCGATGATGATGGCCAAAGAACCGTTCTTCAGGCGGTCAAGCTGATTGATAACTGTGTGGTTATTCCATACTTCAAGGTTTTCGTCGCGTTCACCCAAATACTTTTTCATACCCCAGCTACCAGGGAAAGGGCGGATGTCGAGACCACCGCTGGTACTACCTGCAGCACCGAACACATCCTGATGACGAATAGCATTCCACATGGCACCGTGTCCACCCATACTCAAACCGGTGATGGCACGTTTGCTGCGATCAGGAATAGCATTCAGATGTTTGTCCACATATGCAATCAATTCTTTAGAGATGAATGTTTCGTAGCAGCTTTCCTTTACTACGGGGCTATCCCAATACCAATTGTCATAACCACCGTCAGGGCAAACGAAGATAATGCCGTCTCGGTCGGCTATTTCCGGAAGGTCAGGGCGTGTTCCTATCCAAGTCTTGGCTTGTCCACTGTATCCGTGAAGAAGATAGATAACAGGGCATTTTTCGCCTTTCAAGCTCTTGTCGGGGCGGACAGCCACTATCTTGATGTCTTTGTTCATACTTTCGCTATGTACTAATAGCGTATCTACTTGTGCAGCTTGCAAGGAAAAGCAAGCAAAAAGGCTCATGCAAAGGAGGCCAAGTAATTTTTTCTTCATGTTGTTTTTGATTAGATTCTAAGTAGTGACAAATATAGATAAAAAAAAGAGCTTATCAAATACTGATAAGCTCTTTTGTAGTCCGTGGGGGAATCGAACCCCCCTTGCAAGAATGAAAATCTTGAGTACTAACCGATATACGAACGGACCATCCTCATTACATTCGGAGGTTTCCCTCTCGTTTGCGGTTGCAAAGGTAGGGCAAATATTTGAAACCACAAAATATTTGCCCTATTTTTTATTGAAGATTTCTAATTTCGTCCAAATTCTTCTCTATATCTTCATCTTTTAGCTCATGATTCACCAAATTGCCGGCGAAATATTGGTCATACGATGCCATATCAATCAAACCATGACCTGAAAGGTTGAAGAGGATGACTTTTTCTTCACCAGTTTCGATGCATTTTTTTGCTTCACGTACGGCAGCAGCGATAGCGTGGCAAGATTCCGGAGCCGGGATGATACCTTCGCTTTGAGCAAACAAACAGCCGCATTCGAAAGTTTCAAGTTGAGGAAGGTCCATAGCTTCCATCAAACCGTCTTTCAGCAATTGTGATACAATGACACCTGCACCATGGAAACGCAAACCACCAGCATGAATGTTTGCTGGAGCAAAATTGTGACCGAGTGTATACATCGGGAGCAATGGAGTGTATCCGGCTTCATCGGCATAGTCGTATTCGAACTTACCTCGAGTGAGTTTCGGACAAGATGACGGTTCTGCAGCGATGAATCGTGTTGGTCTACCTTCCTTGATGGTGTGACGCATGAATGGGAAACAGATACCACCAAAGTTGGAACCGCCTCCGAAACAACCGATTACGATGTCTGGATATTCACCTGCCATCTCCATTTGCTTTTCAGCTTCCAATCCGATAATGGTTTGGTGGAGGGTAACGTGACTCAATACTGATCCAAGGGTATATTTACAATTAGGAGTGGTACGTGCCAATTCGATAGCTTCGGAAATAGCTGTACCCAATGAACCTTGGTGATTTGGAGTCTTGGTTAAGATATCCTTACCAGCACGAGTAGACATGGATGGTGAAGGAGTTACTTGTGCACCGAATGTCTGCATGATGCTACGACGGTATGGCTTTTGGTTATAGCTGATTTTTACCTGATAAACTGCAGCTTCCAAACCGAATACCTTAGCGGCATAGGAGAGGGCAGCTCCCCACTGACCGGCACCGGTTTCTGTGGTAATGTTGCTTACACCTTCTTCTTTGCAGTAATAAGCCTGTGCAATGGCCGAGTTCAGCTTGTGCGAACCAATTGGGCTGACACTTTCGTTCTTGAAATAGATATGTGCCGGAGTACCCAATGCCTTTTCAAGTCCATAAGCACGAACCAATGGAGTCGAACGCCAATACTTGTAATATTCGCGAACGGTTTCTGGAATTTCAATCCATGCATTTTCCATGTCTAATTCCTGATGACACAATTCCTTAGCAAAAAGTGGATAGAGGTCTTCAGGCTTTAGTGGATCTTTGGTTTTTGGGTTGAGGGGCGGCATAGGCTTATTTTTCATATCCGCCTGTATATTGTACCAGAATTTTGGAATTTCATCTTCTGGTAAGATAAATCTCTTCTGTTTTGTGCTCATATGCTATCAAATTATTATTTTGGTCGGCAAATGTAAGTAAAAAATGTTTGACCTACTAATAAAAGTTCTAATTTTTCTTCAACTTACATTAAACCTTTTGTTCGTATTATAATCAAACAAATATAATTTAGTTTAGTTTTTAGTTTTCTCTTGGAGGCCGGTCAATGTGATATTGCCCGGTTTTCCTTTTTTATGGGAGGTTTATTTGGATATTTTATACAGTTTTTGTTCCTTTGCTTCATTAATTTGATTTGATATGAAACAGATTTGTATAATGATTGCGCTGGTTGTAGGTTTTATGACTAGTTGTAAAGAGGACAAAAAGAAAGCACAGGAAGAAGCGAAGCGAATGTTTCAGATAGAAAGCGTGGATGAAAACACGGGTTTGCAGCGAATGCAAGTTTCAAAGGTTAATCAGGATATCACATGTAAAGGAAAGAAATTCCAATTGTTGGTAGAACGTACTCCGGATGAGAACCTACCGCACGTCAAGAGTAACATGGGTTTGTTTGTTGATAATTGTATAAAGGTAAAAATAACCCGTGAGAATGGAACAACTCTATTCGAGAAGACATTTACCAAAAAAGATTTTTCAGCCCAATTGCCAGTAAAATATTTATCTCGTTCGGTTTTGGAGGGATTGGTTTTCGATGATGTCCGTACTGCTGAGAACAAAGAAATTACTTTGGCTGCCAGTGTCAGCTACCCGATGACAGATTTGTACATACCTTTTATATTGGTGGTTTCACAAGATGGAAAGCTATCCATTTCAAAGGATGAGGATATGGGAGAAATGACTTTCTTGGAAGAAACGGATGATAAGAAATAAAAAAAGGAGGCAATCGCCTCCTTTTTTTATTCCATTTGTTTGTAGTCTTTTGCCAAGCCTCCGGTACTAGTTTCCTTGTAGAGTGACGGAAGGTCATGACCGGTTTGTTTCATTACTTCAACGACCTTGTCGAACGATACACGGTGAGTACCATCAGTAAAGGCTGAGTAGATGTTGGAGTCTAGTGCACGGGCTGCTGCATATGCATTACGTTCGATGCATGGGATCTGTACCAATCCACAAACAGGGTCGCAAGTCATGCCCAAGTGATGTTCCAAACCCATTTCGCAAGCATATTCAATTTGTGCCGGACTACCGCCGAATAATTGGCTGGCTGCAGCTGCTGCCATGGAACAAGCTACACCCACTTCGGCCTGACAACCGCCTTCCGCTCCGGAGATGGTAGCGTTGTGCTTTACGATATTACCTACCAAACCGGCTGTAGCCAAAGCACGGAGCATACGCATTTCGCTGAAATCGCGGCTCTTCTTCAAGTGATAAAGTACAGCAGGTACCACACCACAGGAACCACAAGTAGGAGCAGTAACAATTTTACCGCCCGAAGCGTTTTCTTCACTTACTGCCAAAGCGTACGAGAAGACTAAACCACGTGATTTAAGGTTGTCCTTATAACCATTTGCCTTGATATAATAAGTCGCTGCCTTACGTCGCAAGTTGAGTGGACCTGGCAATGCACCTTCTTGTTCCAAACCGCGTTCAACAGCTTCCTGCATGGTTTTCCATACTTCGTGCAAGTAATCCCAGATATCAGAGTCTTCACATTGTTGAACATATTCCCAATAGCTGCGTCCGGTACGTTCGCACCATCCGAGAATTTCGCTCATCTTGGTCATTTCATAGATGTCAGGTGATACGTTGGTCGAAATACCTTCTTCTGCCAATGCGCCACCACCTACACTATATACTGTCCATTCGTCGGTTACCTTACCATTCTTGTCCTTCGATTTGAATGTCATTCCATTCGGGTGGAAAGGAAGGAAGAAATGAGGTTGCCAAATAATGTTGGTCGGTGCGTGAGGCTCCAATGTTTCCAAAATGGCTACATCTGTCATGTGTCCCTTTCCGGTTGCGGCTAAGCTTCCGTATAGGGTTACCTCATATGCTTTGGCTTCGGGATGTCTGGCCAGGAATTGTTCGGCTGCGTTACGTGGTCCCATCGTGTGACTGCTGGATGGACCGATGCCGATACGATATAGTTCTTTTAATGTCTTCATAGTATTATCATGATTTGATTTTTACAAAGGTATAAAATATTTTGGGAAATCAATCCAAATCTACCACTGTTATTCCGGCACCTCCAAACTGAACGTGTTCGTCTTTGAAATGTGCCACTCCCGGTACTCCCGACAGATAGTCGCGTATCAGGGTACGAAGGATTCCATTACCGGTACCATGAAGGATACGTACTCGACTGATTCCTAACAGAATGGCATCATCGATGAAGTAGGTTACAGCTTGAATGGCTTCGTCTCCGCGCATGCCACGTACGTCTATATCTTGCTTGAATTCCAACTTCTTTTCATATACATGATCTTGTGTCTTGGCACTCACGAAACTGGTAGCAGCATTCGATTTCTGGATAGGTGCATCGGTCAATTCCAGGCGATCTATCTTTACGTTCGTCTTGATCATGCCAAAAGATACAATGGCATTCTTTCCGCTGATATCCAGTACTTCACCTACACCGGTCTGTCCCTTGATCTTTACGATACTTCCTTTTTCAATAGGCTTGGTCTTTGGTTCGACAATAGGGGTAGATCCTGCAACTGCTTGAGGCTTGTTCTTCTTGTCCTTTTTGCGTTCCTGCTTTTCGCGGAGCTTCTGCATCTTTTGGGCAATCTTATCCTCTTCGTTTTGCTTGTTTATGTCGTCTATTTGTTCCTTGAATTCGCTCAATTCCTGACGAGCCAGTTTGGTTCGCTCTTTTTCAGCCTGTGCTTCCTTGATAGTTCGGATGGTATTTTCGATGCGGGCATTCGATTCCTGCAACAAGTGTTCGGCATCTTCCTTTGCTTTCCGTAAGATTGATTTCCGGTTCTTTTCCAGTTCCTGAATCTCGGCTTCGTATTTTGCAATGATATCCTCCATTTGCTTTTCGCGTTTGCGAATGTTCTGACGCTTGGTTTCCCAATAGCGTTTGTCGCGCACGATATCCTGCAGATACTTGTCTGCATTAATGTATTCACTACCTACAATTTCCGAAGCATCGGCAATCACTTCTTCCGGTAAACCGATTTTACGGGCTATTTCTACAGCAAACGAACTACCCGGGTTACCAATCTGCAATTGGAACAAGGCTTGCATCAAATGTCTGTCATATAGCATGGCACCGTTTACCACTCCCTCATGATCTTCTGCAAAATGTTTCAAATTCTGATAGTGGGTGGTAATGACACCAAAGGTACGCTTTTCGTTGAAACGTTTAAGTACCGCTTCGGCAATGGCACCACCGATTTGCGGTTCGGTACCTCCACCGAATTCGTCAATCAGGATGAGGCTGCGTTCGTTGCAACTCTTCATCATGATTTTCATGTTGGTTAGGTGCGATGAGTAAGTACTGAGGTCATCTTCAATGCTCTGTTCATCGCCGATGTCAATAAAGATGCTGCCAAAGATACCGGCATGACTCCGTTCGTGCAAAGGGATAAGCATTCCACATTGGAGCATATATTGCAATAGGCCTACTGTTTTCAGACAAACGGACTTTCCACCGGCATTTGGACCAGAGATAATCAGGATGCGCTGTTGGGTATTTAGTTCGATATCCAGCGGTACTACTTTCTTGTTGTGTTTAGCCAACGAGAGTTGCAGCAATGGATGGATAGCTGTTGTCCAATCCAATACTTGTCGGTTCTCGAAATTCGGTTTAATGGCCTTGATTTGAATGGCAAATTGAGCCTTGGCACGAATAAAATCAATTTCGGCCAAAAATTCATAGGATTGTAGAATGGCAGGAACCTGCGGACGTACAGTAGCCGAGAACTCAGTTAGAATACGGATAATCTCCCGACGTTCTTCGCCTTCCAACTCACGGATACGGTTGTTGGCTTCCACCACCTCGGCTGGTTCGATAAAGACTGTTTTTCCGGTTGCCGATTCGTCGTGTACAATCCCCTTGATTTTTCGCTTTAATCCCGGAGCTACTGGAATGACCAATCGACCATCACGCATGGTTGGAGTCACATCCTTGTCTACATAACCTTCCGATTGAGCGGTACGGAGAATGGCGTGAAGACTTCGTGAAATGCTTCCGGTAGTCGAAGCCAGTTCTCGGCGGATACGTAGCAATTCCGGAGAAGCATTGTCGCGAATCTTTCCGAATTTGTCGAGGATGTTGTTGATTCGGCTGATAAGTTGTGGAAAAACCATGATATCACCTGCCAATTCGTGCAGATAAGGGTAGGGGGTATTGCCTTCCTCATTTTCCTCTTCCTCCGAAGTTCGTTGCAAAAATCGTACTATGTCTCGTATGGTTTCCAATGATCGTCTCAAGTCAAAGAGTTCTTGTTCTTCCATGTACATACCTTCCACGCGGATACGCTTCAAAGAAGGTCTTACATCAAAGAAATATTGATCTGGAAATTCATCTTCTTCCTGTATGATACGGATGAATTCGGTTACTTCTTCCAGTCGGCGATTGATTTCATCATACGCTTCGGAGAAAGCCATGTCGTATACACGTTCTTCTCCCAAAGTGCTGAGACATTTTTCTTTCAATAACTGTCGGATAGAGTCGAATCCTATTTTCTGCTCAAAGTTCTGAGGGTATATCATGTTTGTTTTCCTTGTAATTTAGGATGCAAAGATAATGAATATCTTTAGGAATTCTCATTCAATCGTTTTGAATAAATAAAAAAAAGAGTTGCAAGTACTTGACTTACAACTCTTTTGGCGGAGAGAGAGGGATTCGAACCCCCGGTACCTCGCAGTACAACGGTTTTCAAGACCGCCGCAATCGACCACTCTGCCATCTCTCCAAAACTCTTTGGGAAGAGTGCTTCTTTTCAAAAGCGATGCAAAGGTACAACTTATTTTTGAATCCACAAGTGTTTTCGTTACTTTTTTTCTTTTAAGGCTTTTTTTCTTATCAAAACAACTCATTACACTCTTTAAATTTTATTCAAATTTGCGTATGTATAAAATCATTATCTTTGTCTAAAAGAAAAATACGACTGAACTTCAAAACACGAAAGACGTTACTATTAAAGTTCAACTATTCAAAAACTAAAAAACAAAGACTATGGACAAAAACAGAATGACAAAAAATGCAGAGAAAATTATGAAAGTGATGAAAATGGGATATCGTTACACACTTTCCAAACTACAGGAAATTACTTCATTTGGTACTACAGAGTTATGTATGGCTATCTTGCTTTTGATTCGGGAACAGCGTGTGAAACAGTTCCAATGCGAAGAAGGAGTATGCTATGTATTAGCTAGGGCTTGATAGCTCCCCTTAGAAATAAAACAACTCCCTTTTTTAGAAAGACTATATCTTCTAAGAGAGGGAGTTGTTTTTTATGTGTCACAAGAAGTAGGTATTTTTATATCCGGTTTGTTCATGTCGTGAAAAAATACTAATTTTGCAGCCAATTTAGAAAAAAAGATGTTGAAGAACCGGTACATATTCGTCCCTTTGTTTCTGTTGACATTGTTTGTGAGCTATCAGATGAGCATTACCATGTTTTCTCACATTCACTATGTCAATGGAGTGATGATTGTACACTCTCATGCTTCAACGGATAATGAACATACGCATACCGAAAGTCAGATTCTCACGTTGGCTCAAATGTCGGAATGGTCAGGTACGGAACCTACGTTCGTTACTTTGTCTGAGGTTAGCCTTTCTGTCTTTGATACGCTGGAATGTGAACGTAAGTCACGGGTTTATTCCGACTTGCATTCGCATTGCATCTCTCTTCGTGCCCCTCCCGTTGGTTGATTAATTTTTAGGAAAAATTAGTTCAACTATTCAAACAGAAATTTTAAATGAAGAAATATATATTGTCGTTTGTGCTCATGGCTATGGGCGCAGCGTTAAATGTGTATGCCGGTGAGAATGATCCGGTAAAGCACGGTAATGCCATTAGGGGCCACGTTATTGAGAAAGAAACAGAAGAACATTTACCATATGCAGCCATTTTGATTGTAGAAACAGGAGAAGGTACCATATCGGATGAAACAGGACATTTCAAGTTTAAGAATATTGCAGAAGGAGTTTATACCTTGCGTGTACAACTTCTGGGGTATGCCACTCAGGAAAAGAAATTGACTGTAAGTAAGGAGTATACCACCGATGTACACTTTGCTATGGTGGAAGAAGGTATCATGACCGAAGAAGTAGTAGTATCGGCCAATCGGAACGAGGTCAGCCGAAAAGAAGCTCCGGTAGTTGTGAATGTGATGAGTGCAAAGCTTTTCGAATCAGTTAATTCTACCGATTTGGCCAAGTCTCTCAATTTCCAGTCAGGACTTCGCGTGGAAAACAGTTGTCAGAATTGTGCATTCCCACAAGTACGTATCAATGGTTTGGAAGGTCCTTATTCGCAGATTCTCATTAACAGCCGACCAATCATCAGCGCCCTTTCAGGAGTGTATGGATTGGAGCAGATTCCCACCAATATGGTGGAACGTATTGAAGTGGTTCGTGGCGGTGGATCGGCTTTGTTCGGTGCCAATGCTGTTGGAGGAACCATCAATATCATTACGAAAGATCCGATAAATAATTCATTCCAGGTAACATCTACCATGTCGAATGTAAACGGAGATGTTTGGGAACAATACATGGGTGCCAATGCTTCTCTTGTGTCGAAAGACAATACATACGGTATCGCCGTGTATCAGTCGTACCGCAACCGTAATCCGTATGATGTAGACGGTGACGGATTCTCCGAAATTGGAAAGCTCAATATGAATACTTTCGGCTTGCGTGCGTATTATCGTCCTACTCAGTTTGGTCGTCTGAATGTGGAATATCATACTACGAATGAATTCCGTCGCGGAGGTAATAAGTTCGATTTGGAACCGTTTGAAACCGATATTACCGAGCAGACTAAGCATGTCATCAATAGCGGAGGTTTGAGTTACGATTTGTTTTGGAATGAATACAAGCATAAAGTATCGTTCTATACTTCGGCTCAACATGTGGATCGTAACAGCTATTACGGCGCACAGCAAGATCGGAATGCATATGGAAAGACTCAGGACCTGACTTTTGTGGGAGGGGGTATGTACGTAGGTAACTTTGATAAAGTGCTTTTTTCGCCAGCTACTTTTACTGCCGGTTTGGAATATCAGGATAACAACATGCATGACATCATGGCAGGTTACAATCGTGACTTGAAACAAGAAGTGCGTATTGCCAGTGCTTTCTTCCAGAATGAATGGAAGATGGAAGATGTCACCTTGTTAGCAGGTTTCCGCTTGGATGAACATAATTTGATTGAGAACCTGATTTTCAGTCCTCGTGTGAACATGCTTTATAAACCGAGCGATGCTTTCCAAGGCCGTCTGACTTGGTCTACCGGTTTCCGTGCACCACAGGCTTACGATGAAGACCTTCACATCACGGCCGTTGGGGGAGAGGGTGTGCTCATTCACTTGGCGGAAGGTTTGAAGCCCGAAAAGTCAAACAGTTTCAGCGGATCGGTGGATTTGAGCGGACAGATTGGTCATTTCCAGACTAATTTGTTGATTGAAGGCTTCTATACTTCGTTGAAAGATGTATTCTATTTGCAGAATGTAGGAGCTGATGCCTATGGAAATACCCTACAGGAACGACGCAACGGTAGCGGAGCTAAAGTATATGGAGTGAATCTCGATGGTAAGATTGCCCATGGTCGTGATGCTTCGTTGCAAGCAGGATTCACTGTACAACAAAGCCGTTACGATGAACTGACTTATTGGAGCGAAGATGCTTCGGTTGCAGCAACTAGAAACATGCCGCGTACTCCAAACTGTTATGGCTATTTCACCTTTACTGCTGCACCGTTTAAGAACTTTGACCTCTCATTATCAGGCGTTTATACCGGAAAGATGTATGTTCCTCATTTTGCACCGACTGATGATATCCCTGCCGGTTTCCCTTATACCTATATCCAAAAGGATGAATTGGTACATACACCTGATTTCTTCGATTTCAATACCAAGTTGAATTATACGTTTGTTTTGAACGCTCATTTGAAGATTCAAGTCAATGGAGGTGTTCAGAATATCTTCAATGCCTTCCAGAAGGATTTGGATAAAGGTACTTACCGTGACTCCGGTTATTTCTATGGCCCGACACAGCCACGTACATACTTCATCGGAATCAAGTTATTCAATTAATAAAAAAAGGAGTGTTTTAAAAACACTCCATTTTTTATCTCTCAGCTCGCATCGGATTGTTCAGAAAATCTTCGTATGCCAGTCGGATACCTTCTTTCAGTTCAGTTTGGTATTTCCAACCGAGCTTTTCAGCCTTGCTTACATCCAGCAATTTGCGTGGAGTTCCATTCGGCTTGCTGGTGTCCCAATGAATTTCCCCTTGATAACCAGTAACTTCCGCTACTAGCTCAGTCAATTCCTTGATGCTCAATTCCTTTCCAGTACCGGCATTCACTGTTTCATCCCCGCTATAGTGGTTCATGAGGAATACACATAAGTTGGCCAAATCATCTACATAGAGGAATTCACGTAAAGGAGAACCATCTCCCCAGCAGGTTACCGATGACAGACCAGCTTCCTTTGCTTCGTGGAAACGGCGGATAAGGGCAGGGAGTACATGACTGTGAGTCGGATGATAATTATCATTCGGACCATACAAGTTAGTCGGCATGACACTGATGTAATCCGTACCATATTGCTTGTTCAGGAATTCGCAATACTTCAAACCCGAAATCTTGGCCAAGGCATATGCTTCGTTGGTTTTTTCTAATTCTCCAGTCAGCAAGCATGATTCCGGCATGGGTTGTGGAGCCAATCGAGGATAGATACAGCTGGAACCCAAGAAAAGTAATTTCTTGCAACCGTTTTTCCATGCTGCATGGATGACATTCATCTCCAGCATCATGTTTTCATACATGAAGTCGGCCAATGCGCTTTGGTTGGCAATGATACCACCCACTTTGGCAGCAGCCAGGAATACATATTCTGGTCTTTCTTCGGCGAAGAATCGTTCTACCTCATCCTGACGGCACAAATCCAGTTCGGCATGTGTACGAGTCAGAATATGAGAATATCCTTGTCGTTCCAATTCACGAATGATGGCAGAACCCACCAGTCCGCGGTGTCCTGCCACATATATTTTCGAATCTTTGTTCATGTTAGTCCATTTGTGCTTTCAAATGCAGTTTCTTCACGAACTTCATGTCATGTTCCACCATGATACGTACCAATTCTGGGAATGGAGTCTTGCATGGATTCCATCCCAACAAAGTCTTTGCTTTGGTAGGGTCACCCAAGAGTTGGTCTACTTCACATGGACGGAAGTATTTCGGATCCACTTCTACCAAAACCTTACCGGTAGCTACATCGATACCCTTTTCGTTCACGCCTTCGCCTTCCCAACGCAATTCAATACCTACTTCCTTGAATGCCAATGTAGCAAATTCACGTACAGTATGGTATTCGCCGGTAGCGATAACGAAATCTTCCGGTGTATCATGTTGAAGAATCAGCCACATACATTCCACATAGTCCTTGGCATAACCCCAGTCGCGGAGTGAATCCAAGTTACCCAAATACAATTTGTCCTGATAACCTTGTGCGATACGTGCAGCTGCCAATGTAATCTTGCGTGTTACGAATGTTTCACCACGTCGTTCACTTTCGTGGTTGAACAAGATACCGTTTACGGCAAACATACCATAGCTTTCGCGGTAGTTCTTGGTAATCCAGAAACCATATTGCTTGGCTACACCATATGGAGAGCGAGGGTAGAAGGGAGTTGTTTCCTTTTGTGGAACTTCCTGAACCTTACCATAAAGTTCCGAAGTTGATGCCTGATAGATACGGCAAGTCTTTTCCAAACCACAGATACGAACCGCTTCCAACAAGCGTAAAGTACCCACAGCATCCGCTTCTGCTGTATATTCTGGTACATCAAAGCTCACTTTTACGTGGCTCTGTGCTGCCAAGTTGTAGATTTCTGTCGGGTGAATGTCGCTGATGACACGGATGAGCGAACTACTGTCGGTCATATCACCCCAGTGCAAGTTGATCAAACGGCTCTTCTTCATGTCGCGTACCCATTCATCCAAGTACAGATGTTCGATACGGGCAGTGTTGAACGATGAAGAACGGCGTAAGATACCGTGTACTTCATATCCTTTCTCAATCAGGAATTCGGCCAAAAAAGAACCGTCCTGTCCGGTAATACCGGTAATTAATGCTACTTTTCTCATGTTTTTTTCCTTTTAAAAAAAGAAATAAGGCTGTATGCACATGATACAGCCTAAATTTTAGGTTACAATTATTATGCTTCTTTTGTCTCGTTGCTTTCGGACAATCCTTCCTTTAGGTTTTTCCAAAGGTCCTGTCCGAAAAGAATCCATGCTGCTGCAGCGGCCAAAGCTAGGAATACGACACCAACCAGAATAATCTTTCTGCTGGTTCCCGAAGGGTGTAGAGGAACGCTGGCAGGTTCCAAAATGGCAAATGCCGGCTTTTCTTCCTGCAACTTGGCACGTGACATTTGCAATTGGGTAGATACCTGATTGAATAGTTGGAATGCCAGACTTTGTTCATTCTGCAATCGTTCCTGTTCAATTCTTACACTTTGCAGAACCACGCCTTGGTTATTGTCCGAATACTTGGCATATTTTTCTTGTGCTTCGTAATATTCCTTTTTTCTTTCTTCGTACAATTGTTCCCAATACTTGCAGTCTTCTTGTGCCTTTGAAGTCTTGTATTCGGTGATGTATTTCTGCAGTTTCTCAACAACGGTTTCTGCCATTGTTGCAGCCACCAATGGATCCTGTAAGGTAATGCTGATTTTAGTCATTCCTGTTTTCTTATCCACATCCGCCATAATGATTTTCTTGATGGCATTGACTTTTCCCATTTGTTTTGGAGTCAGTTGGAAAGGATTAAGTGGCTTTTCCTCTTCCTCCTCTTTGTCAGAGAACAATGACATCACACCACCAATGGCTTTACCAGGCAAAGACATGAGTGTACCCCACCAAGGAGCACTTTCTGTTTCCAGATAAGCCACCAATGTAGTATCGGTTTCTCCATCCAATGTTTTTACTTGAGTATCAAATAGTTCCAGAACAAATGGAGTAGAAGCCACGATATCCGAAGTCATGGAGATATTCAATGCATTGGCATCCCCCCCCATATTTGCACCACCGATACCCAACATCGCAGCCATACCTGATAAGCTGCTACCACCGCCTTTACCCGATTCAGGTGACAATGTAGCTTGAGCTGTATATTGTTTAGGTATGCTGAATGCAATAACTACACCGACGATAGCTGCAATACCAGCTACTTTAAGCAACAATTTGCGTGCCGCCCAAAGCTTGCGGGCATATTCCATTAAGTCAATTTCCAATTCGTCCTCATCTTGGTATTGAGGTACGTTCATGTATTCTTTATTTTCAGTCATGACTTATCTTATTTTAAAATATTAGCAACAGAGGCTGCTGTCAAGCCCAACGAACCGATAGAAGAGGCGATACCTAAGATAGCCTGGAGATTCCATCTGTCTGCCTTTGTCTTATCCTTGATTGGTACGATGATTTCGCAACCCGGCTCAATCTGGTTTCTTCCGGCACCTCTCACTTCAGCTACCTGTCCATTCATATAGATAATGAATGCCTTGGTCTTACGGGCACCGTTGGCAAAACCACCGGCCTGGCTAATGTAATCCTTAACCGATCTGCCTTTGATGTAAGATACAGTATTCGGGAACATCACTGCACCATTGATCTTTACGGTATTGATCAATTCTGGAATTATCAACTGGTCACCTTCACGAAGTACGATATCGGCGTCACTACCTGGATTTGCCAATGCTTTTTCCAAGTCAATACCTACCGAATAAGTCGTTTCCATTTCCAGATTCAATGAGTCAAGGCTTTCAGTACCCATTTCACGTTGCATCATCTTGACTACGTCACTCATGCGTTTCTTTTCCTCATCATTCGCCTTTCTCATGAGCTTGCTACCTTTTACATAGGCAAACGGAGTGATACCACCAGCCTTCTTCACCAAGTCACTTAAACGTTCGCTCTTGTTGGTCAAAGCGTATGTACCGTCATAAAGGATTTCACCCTGTACAGTCACATTCACCTGTGGTTGATAACCTGGGCTGCGTCTTACGTATACCTGGTCGTATGGCTCAAGTACGAAACCTGCTTCACCGTCAATGATAAAGCCATCCTTCAAGGCGAATGTAAAGAGTTCACCGATAGTTGAAGTTGCTTCTGTACTCTTCTTGTCTTTGATACGGCGTGAAACGTCAACCTTTACAGTCGAAGCCGATTCCAACAAGCCACCGGCTTGGATAATCAAGTCTTCGAGTGTCATGTTGTCTGCAAAGACATACTTACCAGGACGAGCCACTTCACCAAACAATTCTACATTACCCAAATCCTTCAAATCATGGATACTAGGGATATAGAGAACATCGTTACGTTGCAAGGCAATATCCGGTTTGGTTCCGTTCAGGATACCCTTCATATCCACTTGGATGATTTCGTTGGTCAAGTCTTCACGTTGGCGGTGCAATACGGCACGTGTCAAGAAAGCGTCAGCCATTACACCATCCGCCTTTTCTATCAACTGTTTCACAGTGTTCAAATCACCACCAAATTGGTAGATACCAGGTCTGTATACAGCACCCTTGATTTCCAGTTTGTTTTCGTAACGGTTCAAGATAGCCTCTGCGGTCAATACGTCACCATCTTTCAATTTGAATACCGAATAATCCATGTCATCTACGGTAAAGATCTGGTATTCCTTGCCATTCTGTCTCACCAACTTCATGGAACGGCTATACGCATCACTGGCAAAATTACCGGCATATTTTAATAAGGTAGCAACAGTTTCTTCGCTTTTCATTTCGTACTTCATTGGACGCTTCACGTTGCCTTCGATTTTCACCAAAGCTTCGTATGGAGGAACGATAATTACGTCACCTTCCTGAAGGTTGATGTCATCCTTGGTCTTTCCGTGCATGATGAAATCGTATACATCCACAGTTGCGATGTTCTTTCCGTTTCTGGCTACTTGAATGTTTCTTAAACTACCGATGTTGCTCACACCGCCAGCACTATACAAAGCATGGAATACAGTAGAGAAAGCAGAGAGTGAATAAGTACCCGGTTGGTACACTTCACCCATTACGTTAACTTGAATAGTACGACTGTTGCCCAAAGAAACCTTGATTTGTGAAGTCGGATTTTCATCAGCGAGACCGGCATAAATCTTGTTCAATTCCTTGCGGAGGTAGCTGGTAGCCTGATTGACAGTCATGCCATTCAAGAAAACCAAACCTAAGTTGTCAATATTGATGGCTCCATCCGGAGAAATAGTTTCTTGGATAGACACTTGACTAGTACCCCAAATGTCGATGATGATTTGGTCTCCGGCACCCAAACGATAATTGGATGGGGTAGGGAGGCTGGTACTTGGTTCGAATGTCAAGTTATGCGTATTGAAGATATTGCGACCGAACACTTGATCTTCCTTTAATTCTTCTTTGAAGATAGTTAAATCATCCGAAACAAGGTTTCCGTTCTCGTCTAACTTCAAAGTTAACGTATTACCTTTACCAATTTCTTGAGTTGTAACGAAACGGCTTACCTTACCTTGTTTTTGGTTTTCGTTTTCAAAATCAAAGCCAGAGTTTACATACTCCTTATCGGAAGCCAAGTTGTCATTTACGTTGGTACGTTTGCGGTCAATTTGGGCTGTTGCAGCACCTTTTCCACTCTTTGTTCCTTGTTCGTAGAGCTTCTTAACACGTTCGGCTTGTTCGCGGGTAACACCACGGCGTGCTAACTCGGTAGCAATCTGCTGTTGGCTTTTGCCTTGCTTCATGCCCATTTCCACATACTCCTTCACTTGTTGGTCGCTCATTCCGCCACCTTGCGCCCAAGGAGTAGCCGAAAAACCAAGCAACATCAAGCATAAAATCAATGATTTCTTCAACATAAAGGTTATCTAATTCGTTATAAATTACTAGTAATCTTTAAAACTCAGCAAAGGTAGAAAAAATCTTTGACATTTGCTTTATTCCTATAAAAAAAGAGGAATGTTTCGCTCAGAACATCCCTCTTTTTAGAATTATTTTAAATTAAATTTATCTTCCGCTATACATATTCTCGTAATACTTCTGATAATCACCCGAAGTCACATGATCCATCCACTCCTGATTATCCAAGTACCAACGGACTGTTTTTTCAATACCTTCTTCAAATTGCAGGCTTGGTTCCCAACCAAGTTCCTTTTGCAACTTCGTGCTATCGATGGCATAACGCAAGTCATGACCGGCACGGTCGGTAACGTAAGTAATCAAGTCGAGCGATGAACCCTCCGGATTTCCCAAAATACGGTCAACAGTCTTGATCATCACCTTAATCAGGTCAATGTTCTTCCATTCGTTGAAACCACCGATGTTGTAAGTTTCAGCCGTTTTACCTTCGTGGAAAATGAGATCAATAGCACGAGCATGATCCTCCACATACAACCAGTCA
>JAFYPV010000116.1 GCA_017559935.1 Bacteroides sp.
CGTCGTAGTGAAGCCGAAATGCCTGCCCGCCTCGAAGAAGTGAAACATGCTAAGGAAGAAGGAATCGAATTCTTAACTCTACACAACCCGTTGGAATACATTGCTGACGAAAAGGGTGCCGTGAAGCAAGTAGTTCTCCAGAAGATGGAATTGGGTGAACCAGATGCATCCGGTCGTCGTAGTCCGGTGGCCATCCCAGGCGCAACTGTAACTCTCGATATCGACATGGCTGTAGTAGCTGTAGGTGTATCTCCTAACCCGATTGTACCAACTTCAATCAAGGGATTGGAACTCGGTAGAAAGAATACCATTGCCGTAAACGAAAAGATGCAATCTTCTATCCCGACTATCTTTGCGGGTGGTGACATCGTTCGTGGTGGTGCAACCGTAATCCTCGCTATGGGCGATGGTCGCAAGGCTGCAGCTTCTATGCACGAAGAATTGAGCAAGTAAGCATTTGCTTAAGATATAAAAAGTAGGTCAGCAATTATTGAATTGCTGACCTACTTTTTTATATCAACGAAAGCACATTATGCCTTCAAGGACAAATCCTTATCAGTAATGAACGAAAGATCGTTCAAGATAATGACTTCACGAGTACGTTCCGGATTATCAGTTCTGAAAATCAGAATTCCCTTTCCGCTAAGCAAGAATGAATACATGTAAGTAATACCAATGCCTTCTTCTGTCAGAATTCGGATAGTATCTGCTGCACGACCAGGAACATTATCGAGTGTTAAGGCAAAGACATCCGAAAGAGCTACCGAAATTCCAGCTTCCTTCAAAGTGGTATATGCACGACTAGGTTCTGAACAAATAATTCGATAGATACCATATTCTACCGTATCGGCTATAGTGGAAGCCACCAACTGAATGTTCGCTTCCTTCAACAACTGAAGCACTTTCAAAAGTGTACCCGACTTGTTTTCTATAAAGATAGATAATTGTTGGACAGTCATAATTCTACTTGTTAAAATGGTTTTCTTAAATCCTTTACTCTCACGGCTTTTCCTTCGGATTGTGGCAAACTTCCCTTCGGTACGAGCTTCACATACGGAGTTACCAAGATTTCATCCCTCAACACACGAGTGATATTCTTTGTAAGTACCTGCAAGCGACCATAATCGTCAGTAAAGAGTTTTTCGAGTTCTACTTCAATCATCATTTCATCGTTCGAATCCTTGGTTTCGAGTGTGATGAGGTAGTTGGATGAAAGTTCCTTGAACTGCATAAGGACGGTTTCAATCTGAATCGGGAAGATGTTCACACCCTTCAAGATAATCATGTCGTCACTGCGTCCCTTCATACGGTCGAGGCGCTTGTGATGACGACCACAAGGACATTCACCCGGAAGAATACGAGTCAAGTCACGGGTACGATAACGGAGAAGAGGCATCCCCTCGCGATTGATGGTAGTAAGTACCAACTCACCCACTTCGCCTTCCGGTACTGGTTGCAAGGTATCCGGATCGATGATTTCTACAATGTAATAGTCCTCCCAAATGTGGAGACCATTCTGCTCCTGACATTCAAAAGCAACACCAGGGCCGCACATTTCGGACATACCGAAAGAGTTATACGCCTTCACTCCCATCATTTCTTCGATACGACGACGCTGTTCTTCCGAATGTGGTTCTGCACCAATGACCAATGTCTTCAACTTGGTATCCCGACGAGGGTCGATGCCCATTTCCTGCATCACCTCATACATACGGGTAACGTAACTTGGAATGGCATGAAGAGCAGTGGTACCAAAATCCATAATGAATTTCAGCTGGCGCTTAGTATTCCCGGCAGCGGCTGGTACAGTAAGCATACCCAAACGTTCGGCTCCATATTGGAAGCCCAAACCTCCGGTGAACATGCCATAGCCCGATGAGTTTTGGAACACATCTCCCGGACGAAGACCCACCATGTGCAAGCAACGGGCAACAGCATTCGCCCATTCGTCCAAGTCCTTTTGGGTGTGTATGATAACGGTCGGATTTCCTGTGGTACCGCTTGACGAATGCAAACGTACAGCCTTTTCTAGGGGTACGGATGCAATGCCGAAAGGATAATTATCACGCAAGTCCTGCTTTGTAGTAAAAGGTATCTTCTGAAGATCGTCCAACGACTGTATGTCATCGGGCGTCAGTCCATTTTCTTCAAATCTCTTCCGATAGAAAGCTGAATTCATGCAATGCTTCACCGTCTTCTGGAGACGTTCCAATTGCAATTTTTCTATTTCCGCTCTGGTAAGAGTTTCCAATTCTTTGTGTAAGTACATAATAACATGTTTTTATGAAAGCACAAATATACGAAATCCATATTTTGATGGAAAGTTTTATTCTACCAACTTTTTGCATGATGAGAAGCTTTCAGAAAAACATCGAAGAGTTTAAACCAAAGTTAGATAAAAAAGCAAAGGCATGGAAAACGTACAAAGATTATGTACCTACCAAAGAAGATTCGTTGAAACTATATGGAAACAAAAAGCGCATCCCGAAGGACACGCTTCATATTAAAAAGGATAGTACAAATTACTTCATAAATACAAAATAAACCGCGAGAATCAGACATACAAATGCTGCCAAATGATTCCAATGCAACGATTCGCCTTTAAAAAATACGGTAGTAAATACAGTAAAGATTATCAACGTAATTACTTCTTGAATTACCTTTAGTTGCATAAGGGTAAAAGGACCTCCATTTTCTACAAATCCAATACGGTTTGCTGGAATTTGGAACAGGTACTCGAAAAAGGCAATCGACCATGAAAAGGCCACTACACCAATCAACGGTAAGGCTTCAAACCAACTGAATGTCTGTTTCATCTTCAAGTGACCATACCATGCAAAAGTCATGAAGATGTTCGAAATAATCAATAGACCAATAGTCCAAAATGCTTTCATATATCTTTATTCTTTAATTATCTATTTTATCTGGAAGCAATTCTTCCTGTACGTTCGTCATACTCCCCCAAAGGCTGTATCTAGCTTCCGGATTAAGCGCCTCCAACTGCTTCAGCACTCCTTTCATATCCGTGCGGTTACTTTGGGTTTCGTAGGGACAGTTCTTGATTTGCTTTTTAAATCCACGCAATACAGCCATTTCCTCCAAATCACTTTCATGCACCAAACACATCGGACGTATAATGGTCATATCAAACTTGTTCATGACCAACTGGGGCGGCATAGTGCTAAATGCTCCTTGAAAGGTAAGGTTCATCAACAAGGTTTCCAAGATGTCATCCATGTGATGTCCCAAGGCAATCTTATTACATCCATGTTCTTTCGCAACTGTAAAAAGTGCTTTCCGGCGGTTCCACGAACATAGAAAGCAAGGAGATTTTCGGGTATCGGTAGAAGGATCAAAACTTGTTTCATAATGAACAAACGGTACTCCTAACGATTCAGCATATTTCCGCAGATAATCCAAATCAGCCTGATAAGGAATGTTCGACATTGACACATGAACAGCTACCACAGAAAATCTAGGTTTTAAAATACGAGATCGCTTCGCCAATAATTCCAATAAAGCCAACGAATCTTTTCCACCCGATAAACCTACAAGAATCTTATCATCGTCATCGATGAGGCGATACTTCACCACCCCTTTGTTAAACCGCTGCCCAATGCGGCGCATCAGTATGTCTTCCTCGGTAAATTTTGCCATATCCTCGTTACAAATCGGGTGCAAAATTACATGAAAAGAATGATTTTGGAAAAAAATAAGGAAATAGAATTGCACAAACAATGATAATTCCAAGAAAATACACTAATTTTGAACTTGTATATACTGAAACAAACCTGAAATAATCATGAAAAAATATATTTTCTTTCTTTCCGTACTTTTTTGCATAGGTACGTTATCCGCGCAAACTTTAAATCAAGCTAAAAAACTATTTGACAGCGGCAACTTTGAAAAAGCAAAAGTAGCTTTCTCCAATTTTGTCAAGCGTTCACCCAATAGTGCTGAATACAATTATTATTATGGAGCTTCACTCTATGAAACAGGCGAAAAAGAGGCTTCTGTCCCCTATTTAGAAAAAAGTGCCAAACGAAATTATATCGGTGCATTCCGTTATTTAGGCAAAGTATATGCTGATTTATATCGTTATGATAAAGCTATAGAAAATTACGAAACACACATCGAATGGCTAATGGAAAAGAATCGCGATAGCGAACAAGCCGAAGCCGAACTTTCTGAACTCCGTCATAAAGCACGTATGTTCAAAAGCGTAGAAAAAGTTGCAGTTATTGATAGTTTTGTCATTGACAAAAAGGCATTCCTAAATGCTTTCAAACTTAGTGCATCCAGCGGAAAAATCATGCTGAATGAAAATGCTGATGGTACCATTTATGAAAATGAAATGGGAAACAAACGTATATTCAGCGAAAAGAAGGATAATCTGATGCAACTCTTTACCCAAGAAAAGCTTATCGACGGATGGGGTGAAAAAGAAATGATTGAGTCTTTGAGCGAAGATTGTAACATTAACTATCCTTTCTTAATGGGAGATGGAACAACACTCTATTTTGCTTCTGATGGAGAGGGTACATTAGGAGGTTATGATATCTATGTAACCCGCTATGATTCGGAAGACAATGTTTATCTCCGTCCAAGTAACATTGGTATGCCATTCAATTCAACAGCCAATGATTACCTTTATGCCGTTGACGAATTGAACAATCTGGGATGGTTTGTAACTGACCGTTTCCAACCGGAAAACACAGTTTGTGTATATGTATTTGTACCGAACGAAACCAAACAGAACTATAACTACGAAACAACCGATCCGGAAATTATCAAGGACGTTGCCACTCTCCGTAACATCCGAAGTACCTGGACAGATGAGGAACAAGTCCGCAATGCACGTCAACGATTGGCTGCTTTGAAATATTCTGATAAAAAGGAAGAAAAGAAAATTAGTTTTAGTTTTATCATTGACGATAGTGCAACCTACACCGATTGGAGTGATTTCGGTTCTAAAGAAGCACAATCTACTTATCGCCAATTGATACAGAAAGAAAAGGACTTGAATCAACTTATTCACAATCTGGAAACAAAACGTGAACAATATATCAACGAAAACGGATTAGGTAAGAAGAAATTGGAACCTTCTATTCTTGATTTAGAAAAACGAATTCCACAGCTTATGGAAGAGGTAGAGAAGCTCACTTACGAAGTCCGTCGTTTGGAGATTGAAAAACTCAGAAAATAACCTTATAGATTCATTGAGGCTTATGGACATACTGATTATCATTTCGCTTATCGTAGCCGGATTGGTGCTCTTCATTATCGAAGTGTTCCTCCTTCCGGGTGTCAGCATCGCAGGTATTCTCTCAGCTGGTTGCCTGCTCTATGCCAACTATTATGCGTTCGATACCTTGGGTACGATGCCCGGATGCATCACCTTGGCGATATCAGCCATCGGAGTCATTGGCATCACCATCTGGTTCATGCGCTCGAAAACCGTGGACAAGCTTTCCTTGAAGGAAACTATCGACTATAAACCGGAACCTTTGAAAGGACTTGACCTGAAACCGGGAGACGAAGGCGTAGCTCTTACCCGTCTGGCCCTCATCGGCAATGCCGAGTTCAATGGCCGAATCATTGAAGTCCGATCGTCAGGAGATTTCATCGAAGAGAAAAGCACGATTCGAGTGGAACGTATCCTCGATGGAGTAGTGCTTGTACAAAAAGTATAAACCATTTAAAACTAATAATTATGATAGACCCGAGTTTCATTCCGTTTATTCTCGTGGGAGGTGGGATTATTTTCCTGTTCATCTTCTTCCACTATGTGCCCTTCTTCCTTTGGTTGAGTGCCAAGGTTTCGGGCGTTGATATTTCATTGGTACAATTGTTCCTGATGCGTATCCGTAATGTGCCTCCTCACATCATAGTTCCGGCTATGATTGAAGCATATAAGGCTGGCCTCAGCAACATTACCCGCGACGAACTCGAAGCACACTATATGGCCGGTGGTCATGTGGAACGTGTGGTACATGCCCTCGTATCTGCATCGAAGGCCAACATCGAACTGACCTTCCAGATGGCAACAGGTATCGACTTGGCCGGTCGCGATGTATTCGAAGCCGTACAGATGTCGGTTAACCCGAAAGTCATTGATACACCAGCTGTTACAGCCGTAGCCAAGGATGGTATCCAGCTCATTACCAAGGCTCGTGTTACCGTTCGTGCCAACATCCGCCAACTCGTGGGTGGTGCGGGTGAAGACACTATCTTGGCTCGTGTAGGCGAAGGTATCGTATCTTCTATCGGTTCTTCTGAAAACCACAAATCGGTATTGGAAAATCCGGATAGCATCTCCAAACTCGTACTCCGTAAGGGTC
>JAFYPV010000003.1 GCA_017559935.1 Bacteroides sp.
CATAATTATTAATACGCTTGCTTGTCTGCTGAAAGGATAGATGCAGAAAGAATGAAATTAGTGTTAATCAAACAAAGAATTAAAGTTTTATGAATAAAAAAGTATTGCAAGTCGCTTTCGTTGCTGCTATTGCTTTGGTGAGTGGTATTAATGTGTTTAATGCTCAGAAAAAGGAAGTCTTGTCTGACATCGTTTTGGCTAATGTGGAGGCATTGGCTAGGGGAGAATGGAATGAACAAACTTGTTTTTGGTTGGACGCTGAGTATATGTTTTGCGTTCCATGGGGTACTGGGGTAGCTTGTATTTGTTATCAATAAATGAATGCGGTATGTATAAGCTTGTTATATTCTGTTTTTTGATATATCTTTCTTTGTCCCTCAGTTCTTGTGATGAAGAGGAAAAGAAATATTTAGTGGAGTTGAGACAAACGAATGAATTCTGCTCTTTTGAGATTCCTGATGATGTGAAATGTTCATCATTATGTGTACAATTGTTTTCTGATGAAGGGAAAGATTACATGGCATATAAGAATGAGCTTGAGCAAGAAATCTTGTTCTATGAATTAGCTTCAGGAAATATAATAAATCGGATTGTTTTTCCCAAAGAAGGAAAGAATTCCATTGCTGGAGGATTTTGGGGATTTCATGTTGTAGATTTGGATAATATTTATATACCGAGTCTATATCAGAATATCATTTACGTATCGGATTCGATAGGATATATAAAGAAAACAATTAGTTTTGAAAAAACAGATTTGGGAAAGAAATTGATTCCATTTATTCCTGGAATGTATGGAGAAATAGTATTTATCGATGGTAAGTTGTACATACCGCAGACTGTTAACCCAATGCTTGGAGATAAAATGATAAATGAAAGTCCTGTCGGAGCTGTTATTGATACATTATTAAGAAATAATTATGCATTACCTATGACATTTCCGTATTTAATAACACAACAAGACATCGGTACTTTAGCAGGTACAGGGTTGAATTATTACCGTTGTTTTGATGGGGAACGTTTTGTGTATTCCTTTTATTATAGTGATGTCGTTTATGTTGCAGATATAAATCATCGGAACATTAGAGAATGTGACATTAAGAGTGCTTATGTTGATGACGTTGATGTTCCGAATCAAGGTTTGACTGATCCAAATGAAGTGTTTAAATATAACGTTGAACATTCTCGTTATGGAAAGATCTATTATGATAAATATAGAGATGTGTATTATCGCATAGTGTATCCAGCCAATGACTTTGATGAAAATTTATCACGCATAAGGAAAAAGAATTTTTCAATAATAATACTTGATAAAGAATTGAATATTATAGGTGAAACATTATTCCCGGATAATGTATTTGTTCCAGAACTGTTATTTATTACGGATAAAGGATTATATATATCAACGAATAATGAAAGAAATCCGGACTTTGATGAAGATTTCTTGAAATTTGAGCGTATAGAACTGAAGGAATTCTGAAATGTTTTTTCGGAAAGAGTGAGTTTTTAGATTGGTTGAGAATATGCTTTTGTATAGAATTAAGACTTTGTTAAATAAAATATTGGTTTATAGTGTAGTCCTGATTCTTATTTATTCTTTGTTTCATACAGCATGCTTCACTTCTTTTCGTATCCCTACCGACTCCATGCAACCCACATTGAAACCTGGTGACAATATCCTAGTAAACAAAACCATTATGGGCGCCAGAATCTTCAACGTTTGGGAGGCTGCCGAAGAAAAGGAAGTGGATATTTACCGCTTGCCAGGTATAGGGAAAGTGAAACGAAACGATGTTTTGGTTTTTCACTATCCCTATCCTCATAGCAAGGATAGTCTTTCGATGCATTTGCTGAAATACTATGTGAAACGATGTATTGCCTTGCCAGAGATATAATGGGAATTTCTTAGGAGTATTATTATTTGAAAGGAATGGGATTACAAGAAGCTACGGAATAAATAAAGGACAAAGGGAGAGAAGAATCCCAACTGCAAGTAATGTTCTTTTCTCTCCCCACCTGTTCTCCTTAGAAGAAAGGAGATAACAGAAATAGTGATTTGATATGAAAGAAGCAATACGCTTGCTTTTCTGCTGAAAGGATAGATGCAGAGATAACAGATTAAATAAAGAAATGATGAATAAAAGATTAATGAAAGTGGCTTTTGTGGCTGTAATTGCATTGGTTGGTGGTATCAATGTGTTTAATGCTCAAAAGTCGGAAGTATTGTCTGATATAGTATTGTCTAATGTTGAGGCATTGGCTGAAGATGAAATTAATCCGGCATGTCCAAATGGATGTTATGAGAATGGGGATGGATGTTTTTGTATAGAATGGTATCCTCATTATCGTGAGGCAGAATAAATTAACATAATAATTACATGAGGGTGTAAAAATAGAAAACAAATGTTATTATAGAAAATTAATAAAGGAATTATGAATTATGATCCTGCTTTAGTATCATTCTCTTTGAAAATTGAATAATATTATGACATTTTTTTTTGTTGACTAAAAATATAGACGTATATTGCGATGGAATATAAAATCTATCGGAATATGGCAGAATTAACTAAAGCGGAAGAACAGTTGATGCAACATTTGTGGAGGTTGGGAGAGGGAACCGTACAGGAAGTCTTAAACTCTATGGACGATGGCAAAAGTAAAAGACCGTCGCGCACTACCGTTTCTACCGTTATTCGCTTATTGGAAGAAAAGGGAGTAGTGGGGCATAGACCAACAGATGGTCGTGGATTCATCTATTATCCTATTCTGAAAAAAGAGGAATACTCACATAGTCATTTGACGGAGTTCATTAAAAGATATTTTGACAATTCATTCTCATCTATGGTATGTTTCTTTGCAAAGGAAAACAATCTATCAATAGAGGAATTGGATGAGTTGCTGGAGGAAATCAAAAAAGATTCGAAAAAATAGAAACAAGATAACGCATGAAAAAACACCTGTTAAGCTGTCTGGCATTGATGATGCTGGTGGCTTGTTCGAACAGCAAAACAGAAAACGCCGAGAAGGAAGGAGTAGAGACAGTCCTTCCTCAGCAAGTGAATGAAGTGACCGTAATGAAACTGGCCAAAGGGGATTTCCATCACGAACTGGTGAGCAACGGGAAGATGGTAGCCAAGGAATATGCCGACCTTTATTTCCGCACACAGGAAGTGGTGGCCAAGGTTTATGTGAAGAACGGTACATTCGTTCGCAAAGGGCAGAAACTGGCGGAACTGGACTTGTTCAAACTGAACAATACCTTGGTGCAGAACAAGAATGCCTTGGTTCAGGCGGAGTTGGAAATGAAAGACGTGCTGATAGGACAGGGGTATGCACCGGACAACTTGAATGCCGTACCTGCCGAAGTCCTGGAGCTGGCCAAGGTAAAGAGTGGATACGAACGGGCGAAGGCGCAATATGAATTGTCGCAATACGATGTGGAACAGGCTACATTGACGGCTCCATTTGATGGCGTGGTGGCCAATCTCTTTGATAAACAGTATAACATGCCGAAGAGCGGGGAGCCGTTCTGTCGGGTCATCCGTACCTCGGCTATGGAGGTGGATTTCACCGTCCTTGAAAGCGAACTTCCGCTAATCAAGGTGGGAGACCAGGTGGAGGTTATGTCTTATGCTTCTGCAGCAGGCAAACGTACGGGCAGCGTCAGCGAAATCAATCCGCTGGTGGATGCGAACGGTATGGTGCGTGTGAAGGCACAGGTTAACGGTGGAGACAAGCTCTTCGACGGGATGAACGTGCGCATCAGCGTGAAGCGTTCGGTACCCGACCAGATGGTAGTGCCAAGAACCGCTATCGTGCTCCGTTCGGGCAAGCAGGTTATCTTTACGGTAAAGGATAACATTGCGATGTGGAACTATGTAACCACCGGACTGGAGAATATGTCGGAATATACATTGGTGGACTGGGAAGCCAGTGGCTTGCAGGAAGGCATGACGGTGATTACTACCGGCAATGTGAACCTGGCGCATGAGACTCCGGTGAAAATTATAGAATGAGAAACACATTCGTGTTATGGTAAAATTCCTAATCCAACGACCTATTGCGGTGTTGATGGCCTTTACGGCTTGTTTCATCATCGGTCTGGTGACGTACTTCACGTTGCCGGTATCGTTGCTGCCGGATATCGCCATCCCGCAGATCACGGTGCAGGTGTCGGGCGAAAACTCGTCGGCACGTGAACTGGAGAATACGGTAGTGGCTCCGGTACGCCGGCAGTTGCTGCAAGTAACCGGACTACGCGAAATAAAGAGTGAGACCAGGGACGGTGCGGGTATCATCCGCATGGAGTTCGATTTCGGGGTGAACACCGATCTGGCTTTCATCGAAGTGAATGAGAAGATTGATGCTGCCATGAATAGCCTGCCCAAGGAGGCGGAGCGTCCCAAGGCCATCAAAGCGAGTGCTACGGATATTCCGGTGCTGTACCTGAACATGACATTGAAGAAGGACAGGCCGTATGAGGACTCGGACGAACAGCAGTTCCTGACCTTGTGCGAACTGGCGGAAAACGTAGTGAAACGGCGCATCGAGCAGTTGCCTGAGGTGGCGATGGCAGACATGACCGGTATACCGGGAAGAATGCTTCAGATCGTTCCCGACCAGGAAAAGCTTTCCATTACGGGCATCACGATAGCAGACATCGAAAATGCCTTGGCTGCCAACAATGTGGAGCCGGGAAGCATGCTCGTGCGCGATGGGTATTATGAATACAACATCCGCATTGCCACGTTGTTGCGTACACCGGAGGATGTAGAGAACATCCATATCCGCAAGGGCGACCGACTGATGCAGTTGAAGGACCTCTGTAAGGTGGCGGTGGTATCGCAGAAGGAACAGGGCTTGTCCCTGGCAGGTGGAAAGCGTGCCGTGACCTTGGCCATCATCAAGCAGAGCGACGAGAATATGGACGAGATGAAGGCGAAATTGAAGGAAACGACCGATTACTTCACTACGCTCTATCCGGAAATTGAGTTTCAGGTGTGCCGTAACCAGACGGAACTGCTGGACTATACCATCTCGAACTTGCAGGACAACTTTACCATCGGCTTCCTGTTGATCTTTATCGTGGCCATCTTCTTCTTGGGGGATGTCCGCTCACCGATTGTCATCGGTCTGAGTATGTCGGTCTCTGTGGTGGTAACCTTCTTCCTGTTCTATTTCTTTGAGGTATCGTTCAATGTCATCTCGCTGTCGGGCTTGATTCTGGCGGTGGGGATGATGATTGACAACTCCATCATCGTGACCGAGAACATCTCGCAATACCGGGAAAAGGGCTATTCGTTGAAACGGGCTTGTGCAGCCGGTACAACAGAGGTGATTACTCCAATGCTCAGTTCGTCGCTCACCACCATTGCGGTATTTGTTCCATTGATCTTCATGAGCGGTATTGCCGGTGCCATCTTTATGGACCAGGCTTTCTCCATCGCTGCAGGCTTGCTGGTATCGTACATCACCGGTATCATGCTGCTTCCGGTACTTTACCTGCTGTTCTATCGGATGGGCATCCGTGGCAAAGGCTGGCTGTCGAAACGTTTTGACAATAGCCTGAAGAACGATTGGCTGGAGCGTGCCTACAATGGAGGCATGGACTGGGTGTTCTCCCATAAGAGACTGAGTATAGGGATGACCCTGGCTACGCTTCCGGTTTGTGTGTTCTTTTTTTTCCACCTGGAAAAGGAACGTATGCCGGAAATCGAGCAGAACGAGCTGGTGATGCGCATCGAGTGGAACGAGAATATCCATGTGGACGAGAACCGCCGACGGGTGGATGAACTGATGAAGCAGACCGACGGACAGGTGCTGGAACATACGGCCTATGTGGGTATGCAGGATTATATCTTGAACGGGGGAAGTGAACTTTCGGCTACGGAAGCGGAACTTTACTTCAAGACGGAACAGCCGTCCGGCATTCCTCCTTTGCAGGAATTGCTGGCTCGGGAAGTGAAGGCGAAGTATCCGCAGGCGGTACTGACTTTTTCTCCACCGGAAACCATTTTCGAGAAGCTTTTTGTGACCGGAGAAGCTGATGTGGTGGCACAGCTGCATCCGAATAACCGTTTACAGGCCCCCGATCCGGTGGTAATTCAAGCATTGGAAAAGGAGATTATGCAGCGTTCCGGACTCTCGGCGGAAGGCATCGCTTTCCGTAACCAGATGAATCTGGTGGTGGATAAGGAACGTCTGTTGCTCTACCATGTGGCATACAACGAACTGACTCGGGTACTTCGCACGGCATTCAAGGAAAACCGGGTGTCTACCTTGCGCTCGTACCAACAATACCTGCCGGTAGGCATCGCCGGAGAAGAACGGACCATCAATGACATTTTGGGAACCACCCTTGTGCAGACTCAACCGGATGCGCAAGGTGAAACCAATTATATCCCATTGAGCAGCTTGATAAAGGTAGTGCCTTCAGAAGATTTGAAGAGTATCACTGCCGGCAAGAATGGTGAGTACATTCCGCTGAGTTTTTATGAAGTAACGGATGCCCCAAAGTTGATGGGGGATGTGAAGCATACTATTGAGGATACGGACGGTTGGGAAGTGGACTTTTCCGGCAGTTTCTTCTCGAATGAAAGAATGATTGGCGAATTGACGGTAATTCTTTTTGTATCCATCTTGTTGATGTATTTCATTCTGTGTGCGCAGTTCGAGAGTTTCCTCCAGCCGCTGATTGTGTTGGTAGAAATCCCGATTGACATAGCTTTTGCCTTGACTTCCTTGTGGCTGTTCGGGCATACCTTGAACCTGATGTCGGCCATCGGTATCATTGTAACATGCGGTATCGTGGTGAACGACTCCATCCTGAAACTGGATTCCATCAATGAGTTGCGGAAGAAAGGTACTCCGCTGATGGAAGCTATTCATACGGCAGGTATCCGACGCTTGCGCCCGATTATCATGACTTCGTTGACTACCATCATGGCGATGGTTCCGTTGCTCTTCTCTTCGGATATGGGTTCGGCATTGCAGAAACCGTTGGCCATCGCGATGATCGGTTCCATGCTGTTGGGTACGCTCGTCAGTCTGTTCATCATTCCTTTGATTTATTGGTTCATTTATCGTAAACATGAAAAGCATGAAGTGGAAATTTGTTAATGTCTGGTTATATATGTGTCTGTTTGCCCTGATGGGGCAAGCACAACTTCCTGTGAAGCTTAACTTGAAACGCACCATCGAATTGGCCAATGACAGTTCGTTGTCGGCTTTCCGTTACCAGAACATGTACTTGTCCGGTTATTGGGAATACCGTACCTACCAGGCAAACCGTTTGCCTAGTTTGACGATGAACCTGATGCCTGCACAATATTACCGGTATATTACCCAGCGCTACGACTCCAATACGGATATGGATGTGTACCGTGAACAGCAGATGTTCAGTGCCAGCGGCGGATTGAGCATCAGACAGAATTTTGATTGGACGGGTGGTACCTTCTACATTGATTCGGATTTGGAATACATGCGCAACTTCGGTGAAACCAAGTCCACCCAGTTCTCCAGTGTGCCCTTCCGTATTGGATATTCACAAAGCCTGTTGGGATATAATCCGTTCCGTTGGGACCGCAAGATTGAACCGCTGAAGTTCGAAAAGGTGAAGAAGGAATTCATCTACCATACCGAGATGGTATCGGAGGAAGCCGTGAACTATTTCTTTAATCTGGCCATGGCACAGGCCGATTATCAGTTGGCTAGGGATAACGTGGCATCGACCGATACGCTGTATAGCATCGGGTTGCAACGCCATAAGATTGCCGCTATTTCCAGAGCCGACTTATTGACTTTGCAGTTGGACAAGGTAAATGCACGGAATACATTGGAGAACGCACAGATCGCTTTGAAGCGGGCCATGTTTGCCCTGGCTTCGTTTCTCAATATGGACAAGAATACGCTGATCGAACTGGATATGCCCGGTCGGCCGTTGGCAATGGAGATTTCAGTCGATGAGGCTTTGGCCAGGGCGAAAGCCAATAATCCGGACTTCCTGCAACAGCAGCAGAATGTATGGGAAGCCGAACGGGATGTAAACAAGACCCGGGTAGAATCCCGATTCAATGCCAGCCTGAATGCGAGCGTAGGCTTTAACCAAGTGGCGGACAGATTCAAGGATGCCTATCACCAACCCTTGCAACAGGATTTGGTAAGTATCAGTGTTTCCATCCCTTTGATTGACTGGGGTGTCCGTAAAGGAAAGTACAACATGGCGAAGAATAACCTGAATGTGGTAAAGATTGCTGCCCGACAGGAGGAACTGAAACTGGAAGAAGAGGTGACTATGACGGTGAGCGACTTCAATATCCAGCAACGGTTGATCAGGAGTGCGGAGGAAGCCTTGAATCTGGCGGTAATGGCTTACGACCAGACCCGCCAACGTTACATCATCGGTAAGGCGGATGTGAACAGTCTGACGCTCTCGCTGAACCGCCAGCAGGAAGCACAGAAGAACTATATCTCGGCCTTGCAGAATTATTGGCTGAATTATTATAAGATCCGTAAATTGACATTGCACGACTTCGAAAGCGGCGTGTCACTCTCGGACCGGTTTGATTTTGATAACGGCATGTACAGATGAACCAGATACGCACTTTATCACCCTTTACGCTGATAGTGACCTTCGTGTGTCTGTCACTGGTAGGCCTGGCATTGGTTCCTTTATTACCGGTGAAGCTGTCGCCGTCGCGAACCTTGCCTGGACTGACGGTTTCGTTCACAATGCCGGGTAACTCGTCGCGTGTCATTGAAGCTGAAGTGACCAGTCGTCTGGAGGCTATGCTCACCCGGGTGAAAGGAGTGAAGAACGTAAACTCCACATCGGATAATGGAAGCGGAAGCATTACCCTGGAAATGGATAAGCATGCGGATATGGATGCTACCCGTTTCGAGGTGTCTACCATTATCCGGCAAACCTGGTCACAATTGCCGGAGGGGGTAAGTTATCCGCAAATCCGTACCAGTCGTTCGAACAACAATGCGTCCCGTCCTTTCATGAGCTATACGCTGAATGCTCCAGCAACTCCCATTCTGATACAACGGTATGCGGAAGAGAACATCAAACCGGTATTGGGACAGTTGAAGGGGGTATACAAGGTAGAGTTGACCGGGGCTACTCCGATGGAGTGGCGATTGGAATATGATCATGTCCAGTTGACGAACCTCGGTATTACAATGAACGATATCCAAGCGGCCATTGCCGGACATTATGAGAAGGAATTTCTGGGTATCTGTTCCGTGGAAAAGGGAACGGGTGGAAAAGAATGGATACGTCTGGTGCGGTCTTCCACCGGAAAAGAAACGGAATTCCACCCGGAAGACATTCGTTTGCAAACAGAAGACGGTACATGGGTAGGCCTGGAAAAACTGATCAAGGTGATGCATGTGGAAGCAGAACCGACCAGTTATTATCGGATCAATGGATTGAACTCCATCTACTTGAACCTGACAGCCGAAGAAACAGCCAACCAGTTGGAACTGAGTGGGCAAGTGAAGCAGGCCATGTGGGGACTGCAGCAGAAGATGCCTCCGGGATACGAGGTACACATAGGCTATGATGCTACGGAACACATTCAGAAGGAATTGGATAAGATTTATTTCCGTACAGGACTGACTATCTTGATTCTATTGATATTCGTGGCATTGATTACCTGGAATCTGCGTTACTTGTTCTTGATAGTCACCAGTCTGTCTGTTAACTTGGCCGTAGCATTCATTTTTTATTATGCCTTGGGCTTGGAAATGCAACTCTATTCATTGGCCGGTATAACCATTTCCTTGAACCTGGTGATAGACAATACCATCGTGATGACCGACCACATTCGTCGTCGGCATAACCTGGAAGCTTTTCTTTCGGTACTGGCTGCTACCTTGACTACAGTCGGAGCCTTGTCGATTATCTTCTTCCTCGATGATAAGTTGAGATTGGACTTGCAGGACTTTGCAGCGGTGGTAATTATCAATCTATTGGTATCTCTGTTTGTAGCTTTATTCTTTGTACCTGCCATGATTCAGAAAATAGGCTTGGGAGGAATGAAGAAAAACAAGGCGCGGTTGGGGATTAAACGCTTGGGCGTTTGGTTCAGCCGCATTTACATTCGTCTGATAGGATGGTTCTGCCGTTATCGGGTGATGGCTTGCATGCTGTTGGTCCTGGGTTTTGGCTTGCCGGTATTCCTTTTACCGGAAAAGATGGAGGGAGAAGGAAAGTTTGCGGAATATTATAATAAAGTATTCAACAACTCCACCTATAAAGAAAAGGTGAAGCCCATAGTGGATAAGGCGTTAGGCGGCAGTCTGCGATTGTTTGTGGACAAGGTGTATAACGGTTCCTACTTCAACCGGGAGGAGGGAGAGACCGTTTTGTCGACCTATGCTTCTCTTCCGAATGGAAGTACCTTGGAGCAGATGAATACCTTAGTCAAGAAGATGGAGACCTATTTGAGTGAGTTCAAGGAAATCAAGCAATTCCAGACTTCCATCTATAGTGCTCGTCGTGCCAGTATCCAGATTTATTTCACGAAGGAGCACCAGCATAGCGGTTTCCCTTATACCCTGAAGGCAAATGTGATTAGCAAAGCCTTGCAATTGGGCGGTGGACACTGGGAAGTATATGGCTTGCAGGATCAGGGATTCAGTAACAGTGTACGTGAAAGTGCCGGCAGTTTCCGGGTGAAGATGTATGGCTATAATTATGATGAACTCGCTTATTGGGGAGAAAGGCTGAAGGAGAAATTGTTGACTCATCGGCGTATCAAGGAAGTGACTGTCAATTCCGAATTCTCGTGGTACAAGGACGATTATAGCGAATTCTTCCTGGATTTGGACAAGCATCGCTTGGCGAAGGAAAACATTACGGGCATGCAGCTTTTCAGTGCTTTGCGACCGGTATTCGGTCGGAACATTACTTGTGCCCATATTGTATATGACGGGCAACCCGAAACATTGAAATTGACTTCGGTTCAAAGTGAGGAGTACGATGTATGGAGCTTGTCCAACATGCCGTTTAAAATCAACGGCCATTCCTATAAGCTGGCAGACTTTGCAACGGTAAAGAAGGGATTGTCGCCTCAGAAGGTAGCCAAGGAAAACCAGCAATACCGTTTGTGTTTGCAATATGAATACATCGGTTCAAGTGAACAGGGACGCAAACTCTTGAAGAAAGACCTGGAAGAGTTCAATGCCATTCTGCCCATGGGATACGTGGCCGAAGATGAGCAACAAAGCTGGTCATGGGGCAAGAAGGACAACAAGCAATATGCTTTGTTGCTGATTGTGATTGCCATCATTTTCTTTACCACAAGCATCCTGTTCAACTCACTGAAGCAGCCGTTGGCCATCATCTTCGTGATACCTATTTCGTACATTGGGGTATTCCTTACCTTCTATCTGTTCGGACTGAACTTCGACCAGGGAGGCTTTGCTTCGTTCGTCTTGCTTTGCGGTATCACGGTGAATGCAAGCATCTACATCCTGAACGAATACAATGCCGTGCGCCACCGTTATCGGTTGTTGTCTCCGGTACGTGCCTATGTGAAGGCATGGAATGCCAAGATTATCCCTATCTTCCTGACGGTGGTATCTACCATCCTAGGCTTCATTCCTTTCATGGTAGGAACAGGGAAGGAAGCTTTCTGGTTTCCACTGGCAGCCGGTACCATCGGTGGGCTGGTGATGTCTATCATAGGCATCTTTATCTACCTGCCTATTTTTACTTTGAAAAAGTATTAATCATATTATTACAATGAAAAAGAAAAGACATTCAACCAGGAGGTTGAACACTTCTGTCGTGTACTTGAGACAGAGATTAAGAAAAAAGAATGTTGAGTGGTAATGAGGTCGAAAGGCTGAAATCGTTACGTGGTAAACTGGCTGTGCTCTGTCCCGAAACGGATGGGTTGCAGGCGAAGCACCGTATCAAACGCAAACATGAAGAAAGACCAGTACATTCCGCACGAAGTGAGTATGCGGAACACCACCGAGGTAATGAATCTGATAGAAAATGAAGGGATGACAGGCTATGGCATCTATTGGGCGATTACGGACTATTTGTGGTAACAGACTTTACGTTTCGTTCTGCCAAACTGGAGGCTATGATGAAGCCACTGGAAGACAAACGCAAGGCAATATCGAAGAAAAATGCAAGTAAACAGGAAGCAGAATACAAGCAAAGTGAAGGTAAAGTGGAAACAGAATGTAAATAGCCGTCTTTTAACTCACTGGAAATCAATGGTAGTTCTTCCCTAAGTAAAGTAAAGGAGAGTAAAGTAAAGAAAAGTAAAGTATCATCATCAATAGATGATGTGGCTGTTGCTCTGTTTCTTTAGCTTGGGAACGCTACGTGGATGAGCTGGCTAAGGAACAGCAGTTAATTGAAATCATGGCGATGCGAAGCGGACTAGGCAAAGCCTTCGTGCAGCGTTTCGGCGAGGTGTTGCAGCATTTCAAGCGACATATTCAGGCGGTGTGGTGTGAAGACAAGTGGATTTTTTGAGTGCTGAGTTATGGAAAAAGACGAAAAGAAACTGGAAGAATTTGGAATTGACAATAATGGAAAAATAAAGCAATTCTGTCCGTCATGCCATGATACACGCAACAACACGCATAACGGTCGCTTCGTTCCTATGGAAGAAAGCAAAACACCGGATTTGCCGAATCAGGATCCGGTGTGGGATAATAGTAATTGGCTCGGGAAAAAAGTACCGGAACAAAAACGCTTCGGCGTTTAAGGTAAAACGTCGAAGCGTTTTTAAAAAAGCCCTTAAGGTTCTCCCAAGTACTCAAAAATCAATGCAACTTGACGGGAAGTAAACATGCGTTGATTTACCCGGTAATTCGTCTGTTTAAGCGCTTCAGTCAGTTGGGTATTTGTCCTGATCCACGAGGCCAAACG
>JAFYPV010000117.1 GCA_017559935.1 Bacteroides sp.
ATCGGTTCTGAGTTCTTCCCGTCAGCGGATAATGCTCGTATCGGTGCTACTTTGAAGTTGCCTATCGGTGCTCGTGTGGAACGTGCTCAAGAATTGGCTGCAGAATTGGCAGACAAGTGGATGACTCGTTACCAAGGCGTGTTGAAGGTATGTAACTATCGTGTAGGTCAGGCTGACTCTGACAATACTTTGGCTGCTATGCAGACCAACGGTAGCCACATCATCTCGTTCAACATGAGTTTGGTGAGCGTGGAAGACCGTACTATTAGCCTCGAACAGGTATGTAACGAAATGCGTGATGACTTGAAGCTGTATCCGGAACTCGAAGAAGGTCAGATCCTTCTCGGTGGTGGTGGCGGCGGTATGGGCGGCCAGTCAACTGCTGACTTCGAAATTTACGGTTATGACTTTGCTGTTACCGACCGTTTGGCTTCTGAATTGCAAAGCGGACTCATGAAGATAAATGGTGTACGCGAAGTCAACATCAGCCGTGAAGACTATCAGCCGGAATATCAGGTAGACTTTGACCGTGAAAAGTTGGCTCTCCATGGCTTGAACCTTTCTACAGCTGCTACCTATTTGCGTAACCGTATCAACGGTTCGTTGGCTACATACTATCGTGAAGACGGTGACGAATACGACGTAAAGGTGCGTTATGCTCCGGAAAGCCGTACTAGCGTGGAAGACTTGGAAAACATCTTGATCTATTCTCCTGTGAATGGTAAGGGTGTTCGTGTAAAGGACTTGGGTAAGGTGGTTGAACGTGCTAACCCGCCGACTATCGAACGTAAGGACCGTGAACGTGTGGTAACTGTATCAGCAGTTATCTCGGGTGCTCCGTTGGGTGATGTAGTGACAGCCGGTCAGGCAGTCATCGACCAGATGGAGATTCCTTCAGGTATTTCTATTCAGGTTGCCGGTTCGTACGAAGACCAGCAGGAATCGTTTGCCGACCTCGGTACATTGGGTCTCTTGATTATTATCTTGGTGTTCATCGTGATGGCTGCACAGTTTGAGTCATTGACTTATCCGTTCATCATCATGTTCTCTATTCCGTTTGCATTCAGCGGTATCTTGATGGCATTGGCTATCACAGGCACTACTTTAAATGTGATGAGTATGCTAGGTGGTATCATGTTGATTGGTATCGTAGTAAAGAACGGTATCGTGCTCATCGACTACACCATGCTTTGTCGCGAACGCGGTATGTCTGCGCTCCGTGCTGCTGTAGTAGCAGGCCGTAGCCGTCTCCGTCCGGTATTGATGACTACATGTACTACCATCCTCGGTATGGTGCCGATGGCTATCAGCCAGGGTGAAGGTTCTGAAATGTGGCGCCCGCTTGGTGTATCCGTGATTGGTGGTTTGACTGTGTCAACCATCTTGACATTGGTACTCGTTCCGGTACTCTACTGTGCATTTGCAGGTACTGGTATCAAGCGTACTCGTAAGACTTTGAAAAAGCAACGTCTGTTGAACGAATACTATCAGAGCCATAAGGACAAGATGACTAAGGCAAAGAAACATTAAATTCATAACTCAAAACTTTAAGATATGAAATCAGTAATGATCACTTTCGACCAGGCTTTCTACGAGCGCATTATCAAGACGCTCGACCGCTTGAATTGCCGTGGTTTCAGTTACTTCCAGCAGGTTCAGGGCCGTGGTAGCAAGACTGGTGAACCGCACTACGGTAGCCATGCTTGGCCAAGTATGTGTTCGGCCATCATCACTATGGTAGAAGATCATCGTGTTGATCCATTGCTCGAAGCACTCCATGCTATGGATAAGGAAACCGAAATGCTTGGTTTGCGAGCTTTTGTTTGGAATGTTGAAAAGAGTATTTGATAATGAAAAGGGAACCGATTGGTTCCCTTTTTTAGCGTTTTATAAAAAGTGTGCAATCGATTGGGACTGCCGATTCGTATTCTGGGATATGTTACGGGCTTTTGCTAGAAGATGATACATCTTGTAGTGAAAAGATGTATCATCTTATCGTAATAAGACCATACGTCTTATCACTGTAGGTCGTATGGGCAATATCTACTTCTTTTTCAATATTGCATCCACTGCATTCAGAATAGGAGTAGTGCTTACATTCGCACCAACAGCTTCTTGCATCCATTGGTTAGGAGTGAGGCGACCTAACTTGTATATACGCATGATTTCATCGGCGAAGGCTTTCTTGCTTTCACATTTCGCGAAATGTTCTTCCAACTGAAACTCGATGATGTGGCCCAACGGATAGTTCGGGAGATACATGGCTGCATTAACCATGTGTGAATAACATGCCAAAATAGATGAGTCTTTTTCGCCTAAAACTGGGTAATAGTATTTGTTCCAAACATCCTTAGCGATAGCTACGGTGGCATCCTTCAACTCGTTTGCCGTAGCATCCGGATGTGCGTAAAGCCATTGCCACATGTACATGTCGACCAATGAAACGCCCATGATTTCGTAGAGTCCCCAGAAGATATCGAGGGTGGTGTTGTCATCAACTTGTTGGTCGTAGCCAAGAAGCTGAAGGTCGCGCTTCTGGAAGACAAAGGCCAATGCTTCGGTGAATCCGGTGTTTGGTACACCGTTTAGGGTATAATGGTCGATGTGGTAAAGGTCGATGGTTTGTTCTACATTATGGCCGAACTCATGTACAGCGATGTTGTATCCCTTGTAGTCCATGCCTTCTTTACCGATTCGAGTGCGCAAAAGAGAGTTTTGCCAACGACCCGATGCGCCCCATGCGTGACCGGAACCTCTGGCACCTTCTACTCTAATTTTAGAAGCTAGGAAAGTAGCGTCTTCCTTCGAAAATCCCAAGGCTTCGAGCATGCGAGGCATGTCGGCTTCGAATGCTTCGGGAGTAGGATAGTTGGAACGAGTTTTGGTGCTCAGCTCGTCTTCCGAAATGGTACTACGGCTCTTGAATCCGTCGTACCAAATATCATATGGGCGGAGCTTTCTTTTCAGCTTCTTTTGAATCAGCTTGCTCGCTTGTTTCACTTGTGGAGAAGAAACGAGGTTGATGAACAAGTCTTCAATTTCACGTGGAAGGATTTCCATGCCACCTTCAAAGTTGCGGATGATTCCGCTAGGTTGTTGAGGCTCGTAAGCATCGACTTTTTTCATCGCCTTGAAGTGAGCGAGGATGTGTTCGTAACGACGGTTGTTTTCAGCTTCAAGCGTTACTTCCTTTCCGTTTTCCCAAGTGCGGTTGCTGGCCGGTGCCCATTCGTAGGCAGGATTGTTGATAACGGCTTGTGGAATGGTACCTTGTACGATGTGCTCCAATACTCGGCAAATCATTTCCTGCTTTTCAAGGCCGTTCGTCGGGTTGGCATAATTCGACTTGATTTCATCGCGGAGGTTCCAGTGTGTGAGGAGAACCATGTCTTCCGGAAACAGCTTCTGTCCCTTGTCATTCAGCAGGTGTCCCATCATGATGTTGTAGTTGGCGATGTAGTTTTCAGCATCGGCATTGGCCTGTCCGGCTTCCTTGCGCAAGCTGGCCGGGACACGCGAGGTGAACATGTCGCCCATACGTGCATAAGCCCATTCTTCACGGCTCCAAGTCTTGCCTAATTCGTTCTTTTCTTCTAGGGTAAAGTTCGGGAAGTTGAGGATAGTGATAAATGCCACTTTGTTTTCATACTAGTCGTTCCATAGATGAGAGTATGGATTGAAGGCACTGAAGATATAGTCGATACGAGTTGGTTCTGGACCGGCTAGTACGGTTGGTAAGCCAAGCTCAATGGCTACTTGGTTGGAAGTACCCATGAGCACCTCGTATGCGGTACAAAGCTTGTCGAACAATTGGCGACGCGATGCTTTATCTGCCATGTAGTTCTGCTTGACGAATTGTACGAATGCTTCTTCGTTTCCGTCTGTGTCTTGCCATAATGAGGCTACTTGATTGATTCCTCGTTGCATCAAGGTGGAATTACAGTTAGAATATTTCTCGATTAAACTTGTTGCTGCTTTCTGACGGGTAGCATCAGAAATGATTTGTGCTTTGGTAGGGGAAATACGAATTGTTACACTGATTGGACGATGGTCAGAAGCAATGGGTTCTTCCAGAACTTTTGCAGATGTAACTTCAAGTTCGTTGGTGTTGCCTTTCCATGCAGCTATATAGTCGATGGTATTTTGAGGTGCCGGAGAAGGATGGGTAGGAACTTTTATATCATTTAGGATCTCAAAATCTTCTTGCATTGCTTTGATAAATTTCGAGTCAGGTGTATCATTCAAATCACCAGCTAGGAAAAAAGGTTTTTTGCTCTGACCTATACTTTGCTTGATAATGTTCAATGAAGACAGACGATCTTCTTCTGTTAGCGACAAGTGTGTACAAGCGAAAAAGAAGTCCTTAAATTCTGCTACCATCAACATGCGTGCTTCTTCTCTGCCGGGTAAAGGGAATGTGCGAATATTCAATGGCTGTTCTTTCGAAAGAATTCCGATACCATATTTACCTCCTTGATACGAAATAGCCGGTGCATAGTTGGCTTTCAATTGGGTACGGTTGGCGATTTCATTCAGTACATATTTTTGTTTGCTACGGGTAGTCATACTGTCCAGTTCTTGAACGGCTACCACATCGGGGTTTTCGTTAAGAATGATATTTGCTATTCGTTGGTAATCAAGAACGTCGTCCATTCCTCTTGCATTTCGGACGTTGTAACTCATCAATTTCAAGTAATCTTGTGAAAAGGCAGTAAGAGCCCATGCAATCATGCAAAATAAAAGAGTGGCCTTTTTCATGGTGGTTCTAAAGTTTATTTTTATCCTCTACCATCTGCTCCCCACATCATTTTGTCTCTAAGTGTGTGGAAAAATACATGGTTCGGACGTTTTACTACTTTGATCTGATAATCTGCCTTGCGGATAGTGAGGCGAGTTCCTTCCCGGCAAGTTTCGCTTCGTCCGTCAATGGCAATTAGAAAGTTATGGCTTCGGCTTTCCACATCGAGGGTAATCTCCCAATCATCGTTGATAACGATGGGACGCACATTTAAGCTGTGCGGAGCTACCGGGGTAATAGCAATAGTACTGCTATGAGGAACAATCACAGGACCTCCGACACTTAATGAATAAGCAGTGGAACCTGTTGGTGTTGAAATGACTAGACCATCCGCTTGATAAGTCGTTAGGTAAGCCCCATTGATAGATGTGTGAATTGTAATCATGGATGAGCTATCGCGTTTCAATATGGCAATTTCATTCAGCCCATACGCGTAACCCTTTAATGGCTGCTTTTCACTGATGACTTGAAGAACACTGCGGTCCTCAATTTGATAGTTTGCTCTATAAATGTCTTTGAATGTTTCTTCCATTTCTTCAGGAGAGACATCGGCCAAAAAACCAAGTCTGCCAGTATTAATACCTAAAATAGGAATATTTTTGTTTCCTACATGACTAGCTGCTCTTAAGAATGTTCCGTCGCCTCCCATGCTTAGTACCATATCCACATCGAATTGGCTACCTTCAAATATACCGGCTACTTGAATGTCCATCTTTTGGTCTTTAGTCAGGAATTGGTAGAATTCCTTATCTATATAGACTTCTGCTTGATGTTCACTTAAAATAGAAAGTAGGCGGAGGACATGGGCCGATTTTTTAGCTTGATAGATATTCCCAAATAGGGCAAATTTTTGAGGGCGTATATTCATTTGTTTATTTTTACTATCTTTTATGGGACTAAATGGGGAAGATTTCCCTAAAACATGCTAACTTTGCACATTAGTTATGCAAAGATAATAATATATTGATTAAGATGACAAAGTTAAGTGTAAATATAAACAAGATTGCTACGCTCCGCAATGCTCGTGGAGGCAATAACCCCGATGTGGTAAAAGTGGCATTGGATTGCGAAAAATTTGGAGCGGAAGGTATTACGGTACATCCTCGTCCGGATGAACGCCATATCCGCCGGAGTGATGTATATGCGTTGCGTCCGTTGCTGACTACAGAATTCAATATGGAAGGTTATCCGAGTCCGGAGTTTATTGATTTGGTGTTGAAGGCGAAACCTCACCAAGTAACACTGGTTCCAGATGCTCCAGATCAAATAACATCGAATGCGGGGTGGGATACTAAGACACATCAAGCGTTCTTGACAGAATTGATTGACACCTTTAGCAGTGCTGGAATACGTACTTCTATTTTTGTGGGAACAGATCTTGAGATTATCGAATATGCTGCCAAGACCGGTACCGATCGTGTGGAACTTTACACAGAACCTTATGCGACTCTCTATCCGAAGAATCCAGAAGCTGCGATTGCTCCGTTTGTTGAAGCTGCTAAACTTGTGCGTAGTCTGGGTATGGGATTGAATGCTGGTCATGATTTGAGCTTGGTAAACTTGAAGTATATGCACGATAACATCCCTTGGTTGGATGAAGTTTCTATTGGTCATGCGCTGATTAGTGATGCCTTGTATCTAGGATTGAAGAAAACGATTGAAGAATATAAAAATTGTCTCCTATAATGATGAACATCTTTTTACAGGCCACAACGTTGGCCGATACGTTGGCCGGTGGAAATCCGGTATTGACACCGCTTGCATCGGGTGAACCTCAAATGAATCTCTGGGATATGGCTTTAAAGGGCGGTTGGATTATGGCTGTCTTGGCTTTGTTGTCTGTGGTATGTTTTTACATCTTTTTTGAACGCTTGTCGTATATTCGCAAAGCGGGCAAGGAAGACCCTTTATTTATGGAGCGTATTCGTGATTATATCCGTAGCGGAGAAGTCAAGTCGGCTATCAATTATTGTCGCATAACCAATACACCGACTGCACGTATGATTGAAAAAGGAATTACACGTATGGGCCGACCGGTAGCCGATGTGCAAGCTGCGATTGAAAATACGGGTAATATCGAAGTGGCTAAGTTGGAAAACGGACTTCCAGTAGTTGCAACTATTTCTGGTGGTGCACCGATGATTGGCTTCTTGGGAACAGTTACAGGTATGGTACAAGCTTTCTGGGAAATGGCTAATGCAGGTAATAATATTGACATTACCTTGCTCTCAGGAGGTATTTATGAAGCGATGATTACAACTGTAGGTGGTTTGGTGGTAGGTATTACAGCGATGTTTGCATATAACTATCTAGTATCACGTGTGGATAAGGTAGTGAGCCAGATGGAAGCTCGTACCATGGCTTTTATGGACTTGTTGAATGAACCGGAACAGCAAAAATAAGCATTTATGGCACTGAAAAGAAGACAGAAAATATCACCAAACTTTAGTATGGCGTCCATGACGGACATCATATTCTTGTTGTTGATATTCTTTATGATTACTTCGACCATGGTTTCGCCTAATGCCATCAAGGTGTTGCTTCCGCAAGGAAAACAGCAGACTTCGGCTAAGCCACTGACTCGGGTAATCATTGATAAACAGTTGAATTACTATACAGCATTCGGTAACGAGGATGAAATGCCGATTGATCTAGAAACTCTTCCTACATTTTTGCAGGAATGTGCTCAAAAAGAACCAGAAATGTATGTGGCTCTTTATGCAGACGAGGCGGTACCCTATCGGGAAATTGTAAGAGTGCTGAATATTGCAAATGAAAACCACTTCAAGATGGTGTTGGCAACCCGCCCACCTGAGAAGAAACGATAAAGGAATGAAAAAGAACAAAATAACAGGTTTGGTGGGTACATTCGTACTGCATGCAGTTGTTCTGATCTTGCTGTTTTTGATTGCTGTCAGTAAACCCAAGGTGCAGGAGGAAGGCGGTGTGCCTGTTATGCTTGGAAATATGGAAATGGCACAGGGAAATGCCGACCCTTATACTTTAACAGATGTGGATATTTTGGATGAACCGCAACTGCCTACAGAAGAGTCAGCTCCTGAACCGGTTCCGACACCTCCAGTCAAAACAGAAATGATTACGCAAGAGGATGAACCGACTGTTGCTGTGCCGAAAAAGGAAACTCCCAAACCGACTCCCAAGAAAGAGACGGTGAAGAAAAAGACTCCGGAGAAGAAGGAGCCTATTAAACCGAAGGAAAAGACAGAAGCTGAAAAGCGTGCTGAAGCTGAGCGAATGGCTGCCGAGAAAAAAGCAGCTGAAGAAAGAGCGGCGGCTGAAGCTGCTGCAAAACGTATTGCAGGTGCTTTTGGAAAAGGAACCCAAATGGGTAACAAGGGAACGGCTGATTCAGGAGAAGGTATTCAGGGAAGTCCAACAGGAAATGCTGCTGAAGGAAAATCTACCGGTGTGGGAGGATATGGTACGTTCGATTTGAACGGTCGTTCGTTAGGACCAGGTGGATTACCGATGCCGGTATATAATGTACAGGAAGAAGGACGTGTTGTAGTAACCATTACTGTGAATCCGGCAGGTCAAGTTGTTCATACAAGTATCAATAAACGTACCAATACGGCGAATGCGGCTCTCCGTAAGGCGGCTGAAGACGCAGCCCGAAAGGCTAGGTTCAATGCTGTAAGCGGTGTAAATAACCAAACAGGTACCATTACTTACTACTTTAAACTTAAATAATCATATGAAAACCATTTTTGTATTTTTGGCAGAGGGCTTCGAAGAAATGGAAGCGTTGACTCCGGTAGATATATTGAGACGTGCAGGTTTGTCTGTACAGACTGTGTCTGTGATGGATGAACAAGTAGTGGCTGGTGCGCATGGTGTACCTGTAATAGCCGACAAAATGTTTGCTGAAATCAATTCTGAAGATGCAGAAATGATTTTATTGCCGGGTGGTCTACCGGGTGCAACTAATCTGGATGCTCATGAGGGTTTGAGTCAGATGATCTTAGATTTTGCCAAGGAAGGAAAACCATTGGCTGCCATCTGTGCAGCTCCGTTGGTATTCGGTAATCGTGGATTGTTGCAAGGAAAGAAGGCTACTTGTTATCCGGGTTTTGAAACTTATCTGCAAGGTGCTGAATATACCGCATCATTAGTAGAAACTGACGGTAATTTTATTACTGGTAAGGGACCTGGCGCTGCCATTGCATTTGCATTTGCCATTGTTGAAAAGTATTGTGGTGGCGACAAGGTAAATGAATTGAAAAAAGGTATGATGATTAAGGCATAAAGATGAAGAAACATGTCATCATTGTAGCCGGAGGTAAAGGACTGCGAATGGGGGGAGATATTCCTAAGCAGTTTCTACCCGTCTGTGGAAAGCCTGTGTTGATGCGTACATTAGAGGCTTTTCATACTTATGATAACTCTATACATTTAATTCTAGTGCTTCCAATCAGTCAACAAGATTATTGGAAGAAACTATGTCGGGAATACCATTTCGACTTGCCTCATTCCATAGCTAATGGTGGGGAAACCCGCTTCCACTCAGTAAAGAATGGTTTAGCTTTGGTGGAAGGAGATGGTGTGGTTGGTGTACATGATGGTGTTCGTCCATTTGTTTCTCAAAATGTGATTTCACGTTGTTATGAAGATGCTTTGACCCTAAAAGCTGTTATTCCTGTAATCGGTGTAGTAGAAACGGTTCGACATCTAACTGAAAGTGGAAGTGAAACTGTACCGCGTGATCAATACAAGTTGGTTCAGACTCCTCAGGTGTTTGAGGTAGAACTGCTTCGTCAAGCTTATCAACAGCCCTATACGGATTTGTTTACCGATGATGCTTCTGTGGTGGAAGCGTTGGGTGAAAAGGTGCATTTGGTGGAAGGAAATCGTGAAAACATCAAACTGACAACTCCTTTTGATTTGAAGTTGGCAGAATTGTTATGTTCGATCTAACAACACGCGACATAAAGTTTTTGCAAGGTGTTGGACCTCAGCGGGCAACTCTGCTAAACAAGGAATTGAATCTCTTTTCCTTGAATGATTTGTTGTATTATTTCCCTTATAAATATGTTGATAGAAGCCGTCTGTATTATATTCATGAAATAGATGGCAATATGCCCTATATTCAGTTGAAAGGGCAAATTCTTAGCTTTGAAACGATGGGCGAAGGTCGCCAACGTCGTTTGATTGCTCATTTTTCGGATGGAACCGGGGTGGTTGATTTGGTTTGGTTTCAAGGTATTAAATATTTGGTGGGTAAATACAAGACTCATGAAGAATATGTTGTTTTCGGTAAACCAACAGTGTTTAATGGGCGTATTAATGTAGCACACCCTGATATTGATCCTGCCAAGGATCTAACTTTGTCTACGATGGGACTTCAACCTTATTATAATACAACAGAGAAGATGAAAAGGGCAGGGCTTCATTCACATGCACTAGAAAAATTGGTAGGTAATGCTTTTGCTTTGTTGCAAGGAACATTGCCCGAAACGTTGAGTACTAAAGTGGTTGAAGAAAATCATTTAATGTCCTTGGATGAGGCTTTGCGAAATATACATTTCCCTCAAAGCCCAGAAAAACTGCGTCGGGCACAATACCGGCTTAAGTTCGAGGAACTTTTTTATATACAACTCAATATCTTGCGTTATACTAAAGACCGACAGCGAAAGTTTCGGGGATTATGTTTTGAACGGGTAGGAGAGATATTCAATACATTTTACTCGCAAAATCTTCCTTTTCTGCTGACAGGAGCGCAGAAACGTGTAATTAAGGAAATTAGGAAGGATATGGGTAGCGGACGACAGATGAACCGTCTGCTTCAAGGAGATGTGGGTAGTGGTAAGACATTGGTTGCATTGATGAGCATGCTGATTGCTTTGGATAATGGTTATCAGGCATGTATGATGGCTCCGACGGAAATTTTGGCTGCCCAGCATTATGAAACTATCAGACAGCTGTTGTTCGGTATGAATGTACGGGTGGAACTGTTGATGGGGTCAGTAAAAGGTAAAAAGCGCGAAGAAATACTGAAGGGGCTGTTGACCGGAGAAATACAAATATTGATAGGAACACATGCAGTTCTTGAGGATACGGTTCATTTTTCGTCATTGGGAATGGTAGTCATCGATGAACAACATCGTTTTGGGGTAGCTCAACGTGCCAAACTTTGGAAAAAAAATACTTGTCCGCCCCATGTGTTAGTCATGACAGCTACTCCTATTCCGCGTACTTTAGCCATGACACTTTATGGAGATTTAGATGTTTCAGTCATTGATGAACTTCCACCGGGGCGGAAGCCTATACAGACGATTCATCAATTTGATAATCGTCGGGTAAGTTTATATGCAGGAATTCGTAAACAAATAGAAGAAGGCCGTCAAGTTTATATCGTCTATCCGTTGATAAAGGAAAGTGAAAAGATGGATATCAAGAACTTGGAAGAAGGATATGGACATATCTGTGCGGAGTTCCCTAATTGTAAAGTCAGTAAAGTTCATGGGCAGATGAAGCCTGCCGAAAAGGATGCAGAAATGCAACGTTTTGTGAATGGTGAAACACAAATCATGGTGGCAACTACGGTCATTGAAGTAGGAGTGAATGTTCCTAATGCATCGGTCATGGTCATTGAAAATGCCGAACGTTTTGGATTGTCTCAGTTGCATCAATTGCGTGGTCGTGTGGGGCGTGGAGCTGATCAGTCCTATTGTATTCTGGTTACTTCCTACAAATTGTCGGAAGAAACACGTAAACGATTGGAAATCATGGTGCAAACAAATGATGGATTTGAAATAGCTGAGGCTGATTTAAAACTTCGGGGTCCAGGAGATTTAGAAGGAACTCAGCAAAGTGGAGTTGCTTTTGATTTGAAAATTGCAGATATTGCCCGTGATGGACAATTATTGCAGCATGTTCGTGAAATCGCTTCAAACATTATAGATAAAGATCCAACAGGATCCTTCCCAGAAAATGAAGTGTTATGGCGACAGTTGCAGACTTTGAGAAAGACTCATGTAAACTGGGCAGCTATTTCGTAAGTGGATTTTTACAATATTTAATCGACTCTTTTAAAGAAAAAGGAGAAAATAAAACAACTTTTCTCAGATAAATGTTGTAACTTTGGAGCGAAATTGTGAACTGAGTATAACAAAACCTTAAAAGAACCTAGATATGTTAGAAAAAACACTTGTAATTTTAAAGCCTTGTACCATTCAACGAGCTTTGATTGGTGAGGTTATCAATCGATTTGAACGCAAAGGTTTGCGCCTTGCAGGTATGAAAATGGTTCAATTGACAGATGAAGTTCTCAGTGAACATTATGCTCATTTAAGTGAAAAGCCTTTCTTTCAACGTGTGAAAGATGCAATGATGGTAACTCCTGTGATTGTATGTTGCTTTGAAGGTGTGGGTGCAATTGAAGCTGTTAGATTAATTACAGGTCCGACAACAGGTCGTAAGGCTCCAGCCGGTACCATTCGTGGTGATTACAGCATGAGTTTTCAGGAAAACATTGTTCACGCATCGGATTCACCGGAAACTGCAGAAATTGAATTGAAGAGATTCTTTAAACCGGAAGAAATTTTTGAATACAAGCAGTCTACTTTCGACAACTTGTATGCGAACGATGAATTTTAATTGAAGCTATTAGATAGAAAAGAATGATTTTAAAGTGTATTAAAGTAGTCGTTATAGCGGCATTCGCGCTGGTAAGCCTGAACGTTTCCGGTCAGGATTTGTTGGCACGTCAAGCTCCTATTGACAAGAAACTGAAAACGATAGACTCCGTAGCATTGATTCGTCAGATTCATAAAGAACTTGAAGCTTATCCGGCTTTTAGTCTTTATCCAAATTGGGATAATGATCGTGCACATGCTTTTGGCAATACGGTGGTTATTCCAGATTCTTTCCGGATTGATATGACAGGTTTTTGTATGCCGACTACCAATACTAAAATTACTTCTAAGTTTGGCCCGCGTCGCCGTCGTATGCACAATGGGATAGACGTGAAAGTCTATATCGGCGATACAATTCGTGCTGCATTTGGTGGTAAGGTGCGTGTTGTGAAGAATCAAGGACGTCGTGTTGGATATGGACAGTATGTCATTATTCGTCATGATAATGGCTTGGAAACCGTTTATGCTCACTTGTCCAAGCAGTTGGTTGCAGAGAACCAATATGTAGAGGCAGGGGAGGTGATTGGTTTAGGAGGTAATACAGGCCGTTCTACGGGTTCGCATCTTCATTTTGAGACTCGTTTCTTGGGACAGGCCATTAATCCGGCCTTGCTTTTTGATTTTGAGAAACAAGATATTGTGACAGATACCTATCTCTTTAAGAAAGGAAATAATCGTTATCGTCGAACTAATTCGAATGCGATGGCTTCCAATGGTGACGTTCAGTATTATAAAGTACGAAAAGGGGACTCTTTGGCGCGTATAGCTAAGCAGACTGGGACATCAATTGATGCGTTGTGTAAATTAAACAAAATCAGTAGAAGGACAACACTTCGTATTGGACAGGTGTTAAGATGTTCGTAATGATGACTAAAATATAAATAAAGGCGGAAAAGTTGTTCTTTTCCGCCTTTATTTTATAGCATAAGCGGAAATTTGTGTAACTTTGTAGCTATTCATGGAGAATGAAATACAACATAAGGTCATTGGGATTTGTACAACCGTCTGTCGTTTTGTATTGGCGGGTGTATTTATATTTTCGGGTTTTGTGAAAGCTATAGACCTATTAGGAACTCAATACAAAATTCAGGATTATTTGGAAGCCTTAGGTTGGACAGATGCCTTTCCTGAATTATTATCCTTTTTAGTTTCGGCTTTATTGGGAATGATGGAGTTCTGTTTAGGTGTTTATCTCTTTTTTGGAATCCGTAGAATCATTGCTCCGCGTGCAGTTGTTGTGGTTATGGCTTTCATGACGCCTTTGAGCTTGTGGTTAGCGTTGGATAACCCCGTTTCGGATTGCGGATGTTTTGGAGATGCAATAGTGCTGAGTAATTGGGAAACTTTTTGGAAGAACGTAGTTCTGTTAGCTATGTCTTTTGTGGTTTTAAAATGGCGTAAGCGTTTGTTTCCTTTAGTTACTATTCGCTTTGATTGGGTGATAGCACTGTATGGATTCCTTTATATCTTTTGTATGACCATCTATTGTTATCGTGAATTGCCAGTATTTGATTTTAGACCTTATAGTATAGGTGCTAATATCAGATTGGGAATGGAAATACCCGAAGGTGAAGAACCGACCATTTATGAAACTAGGTTTATCTTGCAGAAGGATGGGGTGAAGAAAGAGTTTCTCTTAGAGAACTATCCAGATAGTACATGGTCATTTGTTGATTCCAAAACAGTGGTCAAGAAAAAGGGGTATGAGCCTCCTATACAAGATTTCTCGATGATAAATTATGAAGATGGAGAAGATATAACTGAGCAGGTTTTAACGGATGAAAGGTACACTTTTCTTTTAATTGCACATCAGTTGCAGTTGGCGGATGATAGTAAAATTGATTTAATCAATGAACTATATGATTATTGTTTAGAGCAAGGATATGCCTTTTATTGCTTGACTTCTTCTTCTGATGGGGAAATACAAAAATGGCAGGAAAATACGGGAGCTGAATACCCGTTTTGTTTAATGGATAACATTACCTTAAAAACAATGGTCCGTTCTAATCCGGGATTGATGCTGCTGAAAGGAGGAGTTGTTGTTAATAAATGGAGTGTCAATAATATTCCTGATGAATATCAGTTGACGGGATCGTTGGATACATTGCCGATAGGGGCGATTAGCCAACAGTCGTTTGTATATCGAACGATTCAAGTGATAGCTTGGTTTGTCTTCCCGCTTGCTTTTATTTGTATAGCTGACTTAATGTGGGAACGTTTCCGGAATAGACAGCGAAGATTGGAAAAAGAATAGAATGAAATTATATTATTAACCTTTTAATAAAAAACAAAATGAGAAAGAACATTGTTGCAGGAAACTGGAAAATGAACAAGAACCTTCAAGAAGGTATTGCTCTTGCAAAAGATTTGAATGAATCTTTTACTGATGATAAACCAAATTGCGACGTAGTAATCTGTACTCCGTTTATCCACTTGGATTCTGTTACTCCTATCGTTGATAGCGCTATCATCGGTGTTGGTGCAGAAAACTGTGCAGATAAGGTTTCAGGTGCTTATACAGGTGAAGTTTCAGCAGAAATGGTAGCTTCAACTGGTGCTAAGTATGTTATCTTGGGTCACTCAGAACGTCGTTCTTATTACGGTGAAACAGTGGAAATTTTGGAAGAAAAGGTGAAGTTGGCATTGGCTAACAACTTGACTCCAATCTTCTGTATTGGTGAAGTGTTGGAAGAACGTCAAGCTGAAAAGCAAAATGAAGTAGTAGCTGCTC